>NZ_CP108101.1:3677473-3983929 GCF_036195325.1 Streptomyces sp. NBC_00234
ACACCTTCTCGGACGTCTTCATGCCGTTCGCCGGGGTGCGTGGCGGTGACGGCAGGACCGGGGCGACCCTCGCCGAGGACCTGGACATCCTCGACAAGCTCGACGACGAGCGGTTCGTCGCCGCCGCCCTGGAGTTCACCTGCGCCAGCCACTACGCCACCGGCGCACCGTCCCCCCTGACGAGCGACGTGATGCGGACCCGCGCGCTGGACCTGGCCGCCGCCCGCGGACCGCAGCAGGCGGAGTTCGCCCAGCAGCTGCTCAACGACCCGGCGTCCGTACGACGGTGGATCCGGCGCCTCTTCGAGGACTGCGAGCAGGCGTTCTTCGCGGACACCTGGCGACGGGTGCAGGTCCAGCTCGTCGCCGACGCCCGGCACAAGACGGAGCTGCTGCGGCGCAAGGGGCTCGACGAGGCGGTGGGCGCGGTCTCCCCCGCCCTGTCGCTGAACGAGGGCGGGACCCGGATCGTCGTCGACAAGCTCACCGAAGGCCGGACCAACGCCGCCGACCCCGCCGTCGGCGCGGGCCTCACGCTCATACCGACCACGTTCGGCTGGCCGCACCTGATGGTGCTGCACGCCCAGGGCTGGCGGCCGGTGATCCACTACCCGGTGCACCGCCCCGAGCTGCCCTCCCCCGCGTCCGTCGAGCTGCTCCAGCTCCGGATGGAGGCGCTGGCCCATCCGATGCGGATGCGCCTGTGCCGCAACCTCGCCCGTTCCCCGTACTCCACCAGCGAACTCGCCGACTCGCACGGAATCACGGCCCCCGAGGTCTCCCGCCATCTCTCGGTACTGAAGAAGGCCGGTCTCGTCACCACCCGCCGGCGCGGCCGGTACGTCCTGCACCAGCTGGACCTGACCGTGGTGACCCGGCTCGGCAGCGACTTCCTGGAGGGGGTCCTGCGCTGAGGCGGCGCATCCCGCCCCCTCCGTGCGTTCAGCCCGCTCCGCCGCCGGCCCGGACCAGGCCCGTCTCGTAGGCGAGGACGACGACCTGCACCCGGTCGCGCAGGTTCAGCTTCGTCAGGATGCGGCCGACGTGCGTCTTCACGGTCGCCTCGGACAGCACCAGCCGTGCCGCGATCTCGCCGTTCGACAGCCCCTGGGCGACCAGCATCATCACTTCGCGTTCCCGCTCGGTGAGCTTCTCGATGTGCTTGTGCTGGGGGTCCTTGCCGCTGCTGGGCAGCATCGAGGAGAAGCGGTCCAGCAGCCGGCGGGTGGTGGACGGAGCGACGACCGCGTCACCGCTGTGCACGGAGCGGATCGCGGCGAGCAGTTCACCGGGCGGCACGTCCTTGAGCATGAAGCCGCTGGCCCCCGCCTTCAGCCCGGAGAAGGCGTACTCGTCCAGGTCGAACGTGGTCAGGATGAGCACCTTGGGCGGATCGGCCTGCGCGCAGATGCGCCGGGTCGCCTCGACGCCGTCCAGTCTCGGCATGCGTACGTCCATCAGCACCACGTCGACGGCGGTGGCGCGCAGCACCTCGATCGCCTCCGCGCCGTCACCGGCCTCGGCCACGACCTCCATGTCCGGCTGGGCGGCAAGCACCATCCGGAATCCGGTGCGCAGCAGCACCTGATCGTCGACGAGCATCACGCGGATCGCCATGAGGTGTCCTGTTCTCCTGGTCAGAGGGTCTGCGGGCTTTTCAACGCGTCTGGGCCTCTCGTTCGGATCATGCCGGGCTCGACCTGATCCAAACGAAAGACCCTAGTGGCCGGGCTTCAGCGGCAGCAGGGCGCTGATCCGGAATCCGCCGCCGGGCCGCGGCCCGGCGTCCAGCGTGCCGCCGACCATGCCGACCCGCTCCCGCATCCCGATCATGCCGTGCCCCGCTCCGTCGGCGCCGCCGTCCTCGTACAGCTCGTGGGCCGCCCCCCGGCCGTCGTCCTCGACGAGGAGCCCCAGGCCGTCGTCGAAGTAGACCAGCCGCACACTGGCACCGGCATCGGGACCGCCGTGCTTGCGGGTGTTGGTGAGGGCTTCCTGCACGATGCGGTACGCGGTCAGCTCCACCCCGCTGGGCAGGGGGCGCGGGGTGCCCTCGATCTTGAAGTCCACCGCAAGGCCGGTCTGCCGGACCTGCTCGATCAGGTCCTCGATCTGCCCGACGTCCGGCTGCGGTACGTACTCCCCGCTCTCCGGGGCGTCTCCGGTGCGCAGCACCCCGAGCAGCCTGCGCATCTCCGCGAGTGCCTGGCGGCCGGTGCTCGAAATCGTCTCCAACGCCTGCCGCGCCTGGTCCGGCGCCGCATCCATGACGTACGCGGCCCCGTCGGCCTGGACCACCATCACCGAGACGTTGTGGGCGACCACGTCGTGCAGTTCACGGGCGATCCGGGCGCGTTCGGCGGCCACCGCGACCTTCGACTGCGCCTCGCGCTCCCGCTCCAGGCGGGCGGCGCGCTCCTCCAGCTGGTCGAAGTAGGCACGCCGGGTCCGCATCGAGTCGCCGAGCACCCAGGCGAGCACGAAGGGCACCGTCATGACGACCACGACGAAGACGGACTGCGCCCAGCTGCCCTGGGTGCTCTCGTCCGGCCAGCGCAGCCGCGAAAGGCCGGCCGCGCCGAGACTGCAGACCAGGGCCAGCCTGGACGCCCAGCGCTCCCCGACGGTGGCCACGGTGAAGATGATCACGAGCATCGCGAAGTCCGCGACACCGGGCGGGACGTCGAGCACCAACTGCGCGACACCCATCACGACGGTGAGCAGCAGCATCTTCTCGGGGGCCCGGCGGCGCAGCGCGACGACGGTGCAGAGGCCCAGGACGATCGGCACCGCGAGGATGCGCTCCTGCGCGTCACCGGGCTGTTCGGCCACCATCGACACGCCGGAGAGCCCGAGGAGGAAGACAGCCCAGAAACTGTCGACGCCCGTCGGGTGTCTGCGGATGAAGTCGTAGAGGCGCTGCACGTAACCCAGCGTAGGGATAGCAGATCGGTGCCCGGGTCAGCCGAAGGGCCGATCCAGGTCCTGGGACCGTACTCCCCAAGGTGGAGACTTGCCTACGTGACGGATGAGTGGTGTGGGTGGCAGGAAGCGGCTGAGACCGCTTTGTACGGGGACGAGGGCTTTTATCGAAGGCCGGAGGGACCCGTGGGACATTTCCGCACGTCGGTGCATGCCTCCCCGCTCTTCGCCTCCGCCGTCGCCCGGCTGCTGGCCGGGACGGCGCGGGATCTCGGCACGGACGAGGTCTCCTTGGTGGACGTGGGAGCGGGCCGGGGCGAACTGCTGACGGGCGTGCTGGCGGCGGTGCCCGCCGGCCTGAAGGTACGGGCGTACGCGGTGGAGATCGCCGGGCGACCGCCCGGCCTCGATCCCCGGATCGAGTGGTGCGCGGAGATTCCGCAGGGGGTCACCGGGCTGCTGTTCGCCAACGAATGGCTGGACAACGTCCCGACGGAGATCGCGGAGGTCGACGGCGACGGGGTGGCGCGCTACGTCCACGTCCGTCGGACGGACGGCGCGGAACGGCTGGGCGAGGCCGTGACCGGGGCGGACGCGGAGTGGCTGGCGCGCTGGTGGCCGCTGGCGGACCCCGGCGACCGGGCGGAGATCGGCCGGCCGCGGGACGAGGCGTGGGTGCGGGCGGTCGCGTCCCTGGCCGGGGGCCTGGCGGTAGCGGCCGACTACGCGCACGTACGGGGCGCGAGGCCGCCGTACGGAACGCTGACCGCTTTCCGGGCGGGCCGCGAGGTGCGGCCGGTGCCGGACGGCAGCTGCGACCTCACCTCCCATGTGGCGCTGGACGCGTGCGCGGAGGCGGGGAGCGCCCTGGCCGGCGTACCGGCCGAGGTGCGTGATCAGCGTGCGGCGCTCCGGGAGCTGGGTATCAGCGGTGAACGGCCGCCGCTCTCCCTGGCGTCGACCGACCCCACCGCGTACGTCCGGGCGCTCTCCGCGTCGGGCGAGGCGGCGGAGCTCACGGCGCGCGGCGGACTGGGTGATTTCGGCTGGCTGCTGCAAGGTGTGCGGACACCCGGCGGCGCCTCCGGCGGCTGAGGGGCGGGGTCCGGGGCGGAGCCCCTGGTACCCGGGGGATACTGTCCGGCATGACGGAGACGACGGTCGGCATCGGCGGCGCGGCAGAGAGCACCGACATGGTGCTCAACATCGGCCCCCAGCATCCCTCGACACACGGCGTGCTCCGCCTGCGGCTCGTCATCGACGGCGAGCGGATCCAGCACGCCGAACCGGTCATCGGCTACATGCACCGCGGCGCCGAGAAGCTCTTCGAGGCCCGGGACTACCGGCAGATCGTGATGCTCGCCAACCGCCACGACTGGCTGTCGGCGTTCTCCAACGAGCTGGGTGTCGTGATGGCCGTCGAGCGCATGCTCGGCATGGAGGTCCCCGAGCGCGCCGTGTGGACGCGGACGCTGCTCGCCGAGCTGAACCGGGTGCTGAACCACCTGATGTTCCTCGGCTCGTACCCCCTCGAACTGGGCGGGATCACCCCGATGTTCCACGCCTTCCGGGAGCGCGAGGAGCTCCAAGCCGTGATGGAGGAGGTCTCCGGCGGCCGGATGCACTACATGTTCAACCGGGTCGGCGGGCTCAAGGAGGACCTTCCCGCCGGCTGGCTCGGCCGCGCACGGGACGCGATCGCCTCGGTGCGGTCCCGGATGGACGTGTACGACAAGCTGGTGCTCGGCAACGAGATCTTCCGCGGCCGTACCCGCGGGGTGGGTGTCCTCTCCGCCGAAGCCGTGCACGCGTACGGGGTGTCCGGGCCGATCGCACGCGCCTCGGGCGTCGACTTCGACCTGCGGCGCGACGAGCCGTATCTCGCGTACGGGGAGCTCCGGGACACGCTCAAGGTGGTCACCGCGACCGAGGGCGACTGCCTGGCACGGTTCGAGTGCCTGCTGGGGCAGACGCACAACTCGCTGGATCTCGCGGACGCCTGCCTGGACCGGATGGCCGATCTGGCGCCGGGTCCGATCAACCAGCGGCTGCCCAAGGTGCTGAAGGCTCCGGAGGGCCACACCTACGCGTGGACCGAGAATCCGCTCGGCATCAACGGCTACTACCTGGTGTCCAAGGGCGAGAAGACCCCGTACCGGCTGAAGCTCCGCTCCGCCTCGTTCAACAACATCCAGGCCCTCACCGAACTGCTGCCCGGCACCCTGGTCGCCGACATGGTGGCGATCCTGGGATCGCTCTTCTTCGTCGTCGGCGACATCGACAAGTAGCCGCCCGCGCGCCGCTACGAGGAGATGGCGCTGCGCAGCCCGGCGACGTCCAGCTGCTCGGTCTCGTCGTGCGCGGTGAGGTCGATGACCTTGCCCACGGCGCGGTTCTCCGCCGTTCCCGTCCGGTGGGCGGCGAGGGCTTCCTCGCCCACCACGTCGGCCAGGTCCTCGTTCTGCACGGACTCGATCGCGGCGTTCGTCTTCTGCGTACCGAAGAAGTCGAAGCTGCCCTGCGGGACGAGGTGCCGGCGCGAGGCCGCGTACGGGACGACGGCCGAGGCGACCGGAATGGGGCGCGGCGCCTGTACGGGTACGGGCGAGAGCTGCGGGGCGGGCAGGGCGGTCGACGGGCGGCGGTGCTGGTGGTCGCCCGTCCCGGCGCCCGCCGCGTGCTTCCCCTTCGGGCCTTCCGCCTCCGCGTCCCGCGTCCTGGCACGCTCCGCGAGGTCGCGCTCCCTGGCCTGTTCGGCGGTGTGGCGCGCCTCCTGGAGGGCCGCGTTGCGGGTGAGGTCCCGCAGTGCCTGGGCGGCACGGAGGTACGCGCCCGGCGTGGGCGTGGAGCGGGCGGCGGGCAACTCCCGGGGAGCGGTGGCCGCTTCGATCGCCAGCTGCCTGCGGCCTTCCAGCGCACTGGCCCGCTCGGTCTCGGCGTTCGCGTACCGGCGCAGCAGCGCGGCGTGTTCCCCGCGCAGACCGGCGAGCTCCACCCGCTTGCGACGCAGCTTCGTCTCCAGCCGGGTGCGCAGCTCCCTCGATTCCTCGAGATCGGCCTCGAGCTCGGCTATGCGCTCCTCGGTCTTCCACTCGTCGCTGGCGCGGGCACGCGTCAGCTCCGCGACGCGCAGTCCCGCGGCCCGGTCCCAGCTGCGCATCAGATACGCGCCGGTGACGGCGGCTGCCGCCGCGGCGGCCACCAGACCGCGCAGGGCGAGAGGCTCCGCGAGCAGCCAGGCGCCGGCGGCACAGACGACCGACACTCCGGCCACCAGGGAAGGAGGCAGGATTCTGTGCAGGGGTGGCGAATGGCGGTGACGTCCACGTGGCATGGCTCGAAATTTACCGTGCGTACGGGTTACTTGGGAGACCGCCCGGCAATCTGTTCCCCGCCGGTTACCTGACGGCCTCCCGAAGCACCCGAATCATCGCTCTTCCCTACGCGAGCAAGCCTTTCGCCCGGAGATACTCCTTGGCCACATCGGCGGGCTTGGCGCGCTCGGCGTCGACCTTGCGGTTCAGTTCCGCGAGGTCCTGCGTGGTGAGTGCCTTGGTGAGCTTCCCGAGCGCGTCGGCAATGTCCTGCGCTCCGGCGTCCTTGGCATTGAGGACCGGCAGCACGTTGTCGGCGTTCTGCAGCTTCTTGTCGTCGTCCAGGAACACCAGGCCGTAACTGTCCAGCACCGCGTCCGTGGTGGTCGTCAGAACGAGCTGGTCCTTGCCGTCCTTGACGGCCTGCTTCGACTGCGGAGTGCCGACACCCTTGGGGTCGATACCGGTGACGTCAATGCCGTACGTCTTCTTCAGACCCGGTGCGCAGAACGGCCGGACCTCGCACTCGTCACCGGCGGCGATCTTCACCTTGATCTTCGACCTGCCGAGGTCCGAAAGGGTCGTGAGGTTGTTCTTCTCGGCGAATTCCTTCGTCACCGCGAAGGCGTTCTGATCGACGGCCTCGCCCGCGGGGAGCACCTTCAGTCCGAGCGGTCCGGCGAGCTTCTCCAGGGCGGCGACCGTGGCGGCGGCATCTCCGGAGGCGACGGGCTTCTTCTCCGCCTCGCTCGCGCCGTTCACCTTGGCGTTGAGGAATTCGGCGATCGTCGCCGCGTATTCCGGTACGACGTCGATCTCGCCCTTCTCCAGCGAGGGTTCGTACAGCTCACGGTTCTTCACGGTGGTGATCGAGGTGCTGTATCCGGCCTCGCCGAGCACCTGTGCGTACAGCTCGGCGAGCACCTTGGACTCGGTGAACGACGCGGCGCCCACGACGAGCGAGCCCTTCTTGGAGCCCGAGCCCGAGGTGCTGTCCGAACCGCTCTTTCCCTCTTCCAGGCTGTCGCCGCCGCACGCGGCGAGCGACCCGGCGAGCGCGACCATTCCGATGACCGCACCCGCTATGCGCGAGGTCCTGCTCATGATGTTCTCCGTCCACAGCGAAAGGTGACAAACAGCTGCACGGCGTCAGGCACTCCGCCGGCGGCGCAGAGGGGACAGCAGCCGGTCCAGTCCGATCAGCGTCCCCTCGACCACCAGGGCGAGCCCGGCGACCAGCACCGCGCCAGCGAAGACCTGCGCGGTGTCGTACGTGTTGAATCCGGCGGTGATGATCCGGCCCAGGCCGCCCAGCCCGACCATCGCCGCGATGGAGGCGGTGGCCACCACCTGGACGGCGGCGGAGCGCAGGCCGGTCATGATCATCGGGTAGGCGAGCGGCAGCTCGACCCGTGCGAAGAGCTGCCCGCCGGACATCCCCATGCCCCGGGCGGCCTCGACCACGGACCGGTCGACCTCGGTCATCCCGACGTAGGCGTTGGTGAGCAGCGGCGGCACGGCGAACAGCACCAGCGCGATGATCGTGGGCCAGTAGCCGGAGTTGCGCAGGGGCGTGAGCATGAACAGGGCCAGCACCGCGAAGACCGGCACGGCGCGCCCCACGTTGGAGATGTTGACCGCGAGCGCACCCCCCTTGCCGAGGTGTCCCAGGTACAGCGCGAGCGGCAGGGCGAGCGCGCAGGCCAGCGCGAGCGCCACCCCGCTGACGTACAGATGCTCACCGAGCCGGTGCGCGGCCCCGCTCTCCCCCGACCAGTTGGCCCCGGTGGTGAGCCAGGTCCAGGCGTCGCCGATGACTCCCACGGGTCAGCCCGCCTCCACCTTCGCGACGAGTGGCCCGCCCCCGGGGCGGTCCGTCGCGCGTATTCGGGTCCAGGGCGTCAGCAGTCGCTGCACGCCGAGCAGCAGCAGATCGGCGGCGACCGCGAGGAGCACGCAGAGCACCGACGCGGTCAGCACCTGGGCCTTGAAGAGGCTCGGCAGCGCGTCCTCGATGAGATTGCCGAGGCCGCCCTTGCCGACGAGCGAGCCCACGGTCGTGAGCGCCACCGTCGACACCGTGGCTATCCGCAGGCCCGCCATCAGGGCGGGCAGCGCCAGGGGCAGTTCGACTTCCCACAGCAGCCGCGCCGGGCCGTACCCCATGCCCCTCGCGGCGTCCTTGACCTCCTGCGGCACCGCTTCGAGACCGGCCAGGATGTTCCGCACGAGAATGGTGAGCGAGTAGAGCACCAGGCCGGTGACGACCAGCGCCGCGGACAGCCCGAACAGCGGCAGCAGCAGCGAGAACATCGCCAGCGACGGCACGGTGTAGAGCACGGTCGTCAGACCCAGCACCGGCCCCGCGAAGTGCCGTCCGCGCCGGGCCAGGAGCGCCAGCGGAAAGGCCACCGCCAGTCCGATCAGGACCGAGACAGCGGTGATCCAGATGTGCTGGACGGTCGCATCGGTCAACTCCTGGCTGCGGGAACGCAGATACTCGCCGCAGATCCAGTCGTTCGCCACGAGGCAGTTCTCTCCTGCCACCCGTCCCACCCCCTGATTACCGTCGCGTTCTCCCGAACTGATGTCTGGCGACCCTATCCTCGACCACTGACAATCGCCGAGGCCGTCGCATTCCGGCAACACGGCCTTCACAGAACGCGCGTCACAATGGGGAACCATGATCCGTTTCGAGCACGTCACCAAGCGGTACGCCGATGGCACCACCGCCGTCGACGACCTTTCCTTCGAGGTCGCCGAGGGTGAACTGGTCACGCTCGTCGGACCGTCCGGCTGCGGCAAGACGACCACCATGAAGATGGTGAACCGGCTGATCGAACCGACCGAGGGACGGATATTCCTCGACGGGGACGACATATCCGCCATCGACCCCGTCCAACTCCGGCGCCGGATCGGCTATGTGATCCAGCAGGTCGGTCTCTTCCCGCACCGGACGGTGCTGGAGAACACCGCCACCGTCCCCCATCTCCTGGGCTGGAAACGCGGAAAGGGACGGGCGCGCGCCGCCGAACTCCTGGATCTCGTCGGACTCGATCCTTCCGTTTATGGCGACCGCTATCCGGAACAGCTCTCCGGCGGACAGCGTCAACGCGTCGGCGTGGCACGCGCCCTGGCGGCCGACCCTCCCGTCCTGCTGATGGACGAACCATTCGGCGCGGTCGACCCCGTCGTACGGGAACGTCTGCAGAACGAATTCCTGAAGCTCCAGGCGCAGGTCCGCAAAACCGTGCTGTTCGTCACCCACGACATCGAGGAAGCCGTCCGGCTCGGCGACCGGATCGCCGTGTACGGGCAGGGCCGCATCGACCAGTTCGACTCCCCCGCCACCGTCCTGGGCGCCCCCGCGACTCCGTACGTCGCGGACTTCGTCGGCGCCGACCGCGGTCTGAAGCGGCTCTCCGTCACCCCCATCGAGGAGAGCGACCTGGAGCAGCCGCCGGTCGTCCACCTCGACGACCCCCTCGCCAAGGCGACCGGGCGCCTGCGGGCCGAGGGTGCGCGCTGGGCCGTCGTACTGGACGGCGAGGACAACCTGCACGGCTGGATCCCGGCCGGTGGCGCCGCCACCGCGGGGGGAACGGTCCGCGAGCACGCCCGCCGCATGGAGGCGTGGCTCCCCCTCGGCGCACCGCTCAAGCAGGCGTTCGCCACGATGCTCCAGCACGACGCGGGATGGATCGCCGTGATCGACGAGGAGAGCACCGGCCGCTTCCTCGGTGTCCTCACCCCCGCCCGCCTCCACGAGGCCCTGCGCCGCTCGATCGACGCCGACGCCCAGGACGTGCCGCGCGCCGAGGTCGCGGTGGAGACCGTGGCGGGCGTGGCGACGCCGGCCCCGTGACCGCACCGGCCCGCCCCCGCCGGGCCCGGAGCGCGGGGGCCGTCCGGCGCAACGGGCCTCCCGGCGGGCCTACGCTGGGCGTATGAGTACGTTGCGCGGACGCGGCACGGTGCAGGACCTGCCGGAGTGGGACCGCTGTGCGGTCATGGGAGTCGTCAATGTGACCCCCGACTCCTTCTCCGACGGAGGCCGGTGGTTCGACACCACGGCCGCGATCAAGCACGGCCTCGTGCTGGCCGGCGAGGGCGCCGACCTGATCGATGTCGGGGGCGAGTCGACCCGCCCCGGTGCCAGCCGGGTGGACGAGTCCGAGGAGCTGCGGCGCGTGGTCCCGGTCGTGCGGGGACTGGCCTCCGAGGGGGTCACGGTCTCCGTCGACACCATGCGGGCCCGCGTCGCCGAACAGGCCGTCGCCGCCGGCGCGGCGCTCGTCAACGACGTCAGCGGCGGTCTCGCCGACCCGGACATGGTCCCCGTCGTCGCCGCCGCGGACGTGCCGTTCGTCGTCATGCACTGGCGCGGCTTCAGCGAGTCCATGAACAGCAGGGCCGTGTACGGGGACGTCGTCGCCGAGGTCGTCGCGGAACTGCGCGAACGCATGGACGCCGTGATCGCGGGCGGAGTGTCCCCCGAACGGCTGGTGATCGACCCCGGACTCGGCTTCGCCAAGGACGCCTCCCACGACCTCGCGCTCGTCGCCCACCTCGCCGAGCTGCGCACCCTCGGACGCCCGCTGCTCGTCGCGGCCTCCCGCAAGCGGTTCCTCGGCCATGTCCTGGCCGGCGAGGGAGCCGCCCCGCCGCCCGCCCGCGAACGCGACGCCGCCACGGCCGCGATCTCCGCCCTGTCCGCCCAGGCGGGCGCGTGGGCGGTACGGGTGCACGAGGTACGGGCCACCGCCGACGCCGTACGGGTCGCCCGCGCCATCGAGGGAGCGGCGTGAGCGGGGCGCACGACGAGCACGCGGAGGCGGCCGCCGACATCGAGGCCGTCGAGCAGGCCAACACGGCGTTCTACGAGGCGATGGAGCGCGGTGACTTCGACACGCTCTCCGGCCTCTGGCTGCCGGGCGAGGACCTCACGATCTCCTGCGTCCACCCGGGGTGGCCGGTGCTCACCGGCCGCGGCGAGGTGCTGCGCAGCTATGCGCTGATCATGGCGAACACGGAGTACATCCAGTTCTTCCTGACCGATGTCGGCGTATCGATGACCGGCGACACCGCGCTCGTGACCTGCACCGAGAACATCCTCAGCGGCGGCCCGGCCGAGGAGGGCAACGCGCTCGGCCCGCTCGTCGGCCAGCTCGTCGTCGCGACCAATGTGTTCCGCCGCACACCCGAGGGCTGGAAGCTGTGGTCCCACCACGGTTCACCCGTATTGGCCGAAACCGGCGAGGAAGAGGACGAAGAGACACCCACCTGAGTGGGTACGCCTTCGTTGTGGGTTGGTTTCCCGGGTCCCGGGGTATGGGCGGCTACCAGCCCTCCGGGGTCCTGTCCAGAGCCCCACGGGCGAGCGGTGTCGGTGCTCGCGGGTAGATTCGAAAGAGGGCACTTCGCCGCCCGCACGCAGCCGGGTGTCCCAACGACCAACGACAGCAGGAGTGATTCGCGTGGATCGTGTCGCGCTGCGCGGCCTCAAGGCCCGTGGGCACCATGGTGTGTTTCCCAAGGAACGGGAAGAGGGCCAGACGTTCATCGTCGACCTGGTTCTCGGTCTGGACACCCGTCCCGCGGCGGCCACCGATGACCTGACGAAGACCGTGCACTACGGCGTGGTCGCGGAGGAAGTCGTCGACGTGGTCAAGGGCGAGCCGGTCGATCTGATCGAGACCCTCGCAGAACGTATCGCCCAGCAGTGCCTCAAGCACGAGGGCGTCCAGGAGGTCGAGGTGGTCGTCCACAAGCCGGATGCCCCGATCACCGTCCCGTTCGACGACGTGACCATCACCATCACCCGGAGCCGAGCATGACTGCATTTTCCACCGAGGGGCAGAGCGACCCGACCGTACAGCCGGTTCCCGCCGCCGTGGTCGAGCAGGTGGATGCCGCGGACATCACCCTCTCCAACCCGAAACGGGCCGTGATCTCCCTGGGCTCCAACCTGGGCAACCGCCTGGAGACCCTCCAGGGCGCCATCGACGCCCTGGAGGACACCCCCGGCCTTCGGGTCAAGGCGGTCTCCCCGGTGTACGAGACGGAGCCCTGGGGCGTCGCCCCCGGCTCCCAGCCCTCGTACTTCAACGCGGTGATCGTCGTGAAGACGACTCTGCCGCCGTCCTCCCTGCTGGAGCGCGGCCAGGCGATCGAGGAAGCCTTCGACCGCGTACGCGAGGAGCGCTGGGGCCCGCGCACCATCGACGTCGACATCGTCGCGTACGCCGATGTGGTCTCCGACGACCCGCAGCTCACCCTCCCGCACCCCCGCGCCCGCGAGCGGGCCTTCGTCCTCGCGCCCTGGCACGACGTGGACCCCGAGGCTGAGCTGCCCGGCGCCGGTCCGGTCGCCGACCTGCTGACCGGAATCGGTGAGGCCGGCGTACTCCCCCGGGCCGACCTGGAACTCCGTCTGCCCGAGTAGTCGTTAGGCTCGACGGACACCCACACAGGCATCCACGGACACCCGGCGGCGAAGGGCGGCTCTCTCGGTGAAGCAACTACGGCTCGGAGTGCTGGCCGGACTCTTCGCCGCCGCCGGCGTGCCGTCCTGGGGCGCGGCGCGGCTCTGGGACTCCCTGGGCACCCTGCCGAGCGTCCCGCTCGCGGCCCCGGTCGTGCTGGCGGCCATCGCCGTCATCCTGCTCGCGACGGCACTCTCCATCCGCACCCGCCTGCGGGCCCAGCGGGAGCGGCGCCCCGGCGCGAAGGGCGTCGAGCCCCTGATGGCGGCCCGCGCGGTCGTCTTCGGCCAGGCGAGCGCCCTCGTCGCCGCCCTGGTCTCCGGGATGTACGGCGGCACGGGCGTCTTCCTGCTCGGCTCCCTCGACATCCCGCCCCGCCGCGAACAGGCCATCTACGCGGGCTTCGCGGTGCTGGCGGGGATCGCCGTCATCGCCGCGGCACTCTTCCTGGAGCGCGTCTGCAAGCTCCCGGAGGACAAGGACGACGGGGACGACGACCGGAGCGCGGCGTCCGCCTAGGCGGACGCCGTCCGGCACCTTCCGTCAGCGCGCCATGATGAGGCTCATGGCCTCGGCGCGCGTCGCGGGGTCGCGGAGCTGTCCGCGGACCGCCGAGGTGATCGTCTTCGCCCCGGGCTTGCGGATGCCCCGCATCGACATGCACATGTGCTCGCACTCGATCACGACGATGACGCCGCGCGGCTCCAGGATCTCCATCAGCGACTCGGCGACCTGCGTGGTCAGCCGCTCCTGCACCTGCGGACGGCGCGCGTAGACGTCGACCAGCCGGGCCAGCTTGGAGAGACCGGTGATCTTGCCGCTGGTCGCCGGGATGTACCCGACGTGGGCGACCCCCCTGAACGGCACCAGGTGGTGTTCACAGGTGCTGAACACCTCGATGTCCTTCACCAGGACCATCTCGTCGTGGCCCAGGTCGAAGGTCGTCGTCAGGACGTCCTCGGCCTCCTGGTACAGCCCGCCGAATATCTCCTTGTACGCGCGCGCGACCCGGCCCGGGGTCTCGCGCAGGCCCTCACGGTCCGGGTCCTCCCCGACCGCGATGAGCAGTTCGCGTACGGCGGCCTCGGCCCGCTTCTCGTCGAACTGGCCGATCGTGCCCTCGCCGTCCAGCGTCACCGGGTCGGTCATCTGTCCTCGTTCCTCGTGCTGTCACATGCGCGAGCTTCGCGCAAACCTCGCAGGCATACGGAAAAGCCGCGCCCCCACAGGCTAAAACCTGGGGGGCGCGGCATCCATTCCGGGACCGGTGGGACGCCCGTGACGGGGGCCACACCGGAGTCGGTACGGGTCTAGCTCTCCGGACGCTCCTCCGGAATCGCCTCCGTTGCCGGGGTGATGTCCTTCGGTGCGATCTCCGCCGGGGCGGCCGAACCATTGGCGGTGGTGACGCCGTTGGTGAGGGCCAGCTCCTTGGGAGAGAGGACCGGCGGTCGCGTCGACGGCGTGCGCCGTGCGGAACCGGTCCAGGCCGGGCGGGCCGGGCGCTTGACGATCGGAGCGAAGATCTCCGCGATCTCCTCCTTGCCGAGCGTCTCCTTCTCGAGGAGTTCGAGGACCAGGGCGTCGAGAATGTCGCGGTTCTCGACGAGGATCTCCCATGCCTCGTTGTGCGCGGTCTCGATGAGCTTCTTGACCTCTTCGTCGACCAGCGCGGCGACCTCTTCCGAGTAGTCGCGCTGATGGCCCATCTCACGGCCCACGAACGGCTCGGTGTTGTCGCCACCGAACTTGATCGCGCCGAGCCGCTCCGTCATGCCGTACTGCGTGACCATCGCGCGGGCCGTGGCACTGGCCTTCTCGATGTCGTTCGCAGCGCCGGTCGTCGGGTCGTGGAAGACCAGCTCCTCGGCCGCGCGCCCGCCCAGCATGTACGCGAGCTGGTCGAGCATCTCGTTGCGCGTCGTGGAGTACTTGTCCTCCTCCGGGAGCACCATCGTGTAACCGAGGGCGCGACCGCGGGAGAGGATCGTGATCTTGTGGACCGGGTCCGACTGGGGAGAAGCCGCCGCGACCAGGGCGTGTCCGCCCTCGTGGTACGCGGTGATCTTCTTTTCCTTCTCGGACATGATCCGGGTCCGCTTCTGCGGACCCGCGACGACGCGGTCGATGGCCTCGTCGAGCATGGCGTTGTCGATCAGCTTCAGGTTGCTGCGCGCCGTGAGGAGCGCCGCTTCGTTCAGCACGTTCGACAGGTCCGCTCCGGTGAATCCGGGCGTCCGGCGGGCAACGGCGCCGAGATCGACGTCGTCCGCTACCGGCTTGCCCTTCTTGTGCACCTTGAGGATCTCGAGGCGGCCCAGCATGTCGGGCCGGTCGACCGCGATCTGCCGGTCGAACCGTCCCGGACGCAGCAGCGCGGGGTCGAGGATGTCCGGCCGGTTGGTGGCGGCGATCAGGATGACGCCGCCCTTCACGTCGAAGCCGTCCATCTCGACGAGCAGCTGGTTCAGGGTCTGCTCGCGCTCGTCGTGACCGCCGCCGAGGCCCGCACCGCGGTGCCGGCCGACAGCGTCGATCTCGTCGACGAAGACGATCGCCGGGGCGTTCGCCTTGGCCTGCTCGAAGAGGTCACGCACTCGGGAGGCACCGACACCGACGAACATCTCGACGAAGTCGGAACCGGAGATCGAGTAGAACGGGACGCCCGCCTCGCCGGCTACGGCGCGAGCGAGCAGCGTCTTGCCCGTACCGGGAGGCCCGTACAGCAGGACACCCTTGGGAATCTTGGCGCCGACGGCCTGGAACTTCGCCGGCTCCTGCAGGAACTCCTTGATCTCGTGGAGTTCCTCGACAGCCTCGTCCGACCCCGCCACATCGGCGAACGTCGTCTTCGGCGTGTCCTTGGTGATCAGCTTCGCCTTGGACTTGCCGAACTGCATGACCTTGGAACCGCCGCCCTGCATCTGATTCATCAGAAACAGGAAGACGACCACGATCAGAACGAACGGCAGCAGCGAGAGGAGGATCGAGACGAACGGGGACTGCTTCGACGGCGAGACGGTGTAACCCTTCTCGATGTCACCGCTCTCGAACTTCTCCTGCAGCGTGTCCGCCAGCTCGACGCCCTGGTTGCCGATATAGCTCGCCTGGAACTTGCTGCCGGACTCGCCCTCGAGCTTCTGGCCGTCCTTCAGCTCAATCTTGAGAATCTGTTCGTCACCGGTGGTCAGCTTGGCCTGCTCCACCTGGTCCTTGCTGATCGCCTGGATCACCTTGCCGGTGTCCACCGTCTTGTAGCCGCCAGACGAGCCGACGACCTGCATCAACACGACCACGGCGAGGACGGCCAGCACGATCCACATGACCGGCCCACGGAAGTATCGCTTCACGTCCATCCATACGGAGCGAAGTCGCCCCGTCCCTCCTGCCCGTAGGTAAATGCTGCTGTGAGAAAAGACTGTTCTTCGGACGGTACCCCAGCATTGTCACCCGCGACCGCCGGGGACGTCTGACAAATCCGCCTTCGAAGGCTCCAACGGCGCGAAGCCGGTGAGGGTTCCCCGCGGCCCGTCCGGGTTGGGAGGGCGGCCGGCCGGACGGCCGGCCGGGTGTCAGCCGCCGTAGACGTGCGGGGCCAGCGTGCCGACGAAGGGCAGGTTGCGGTACTTCTCCGCGTAGTCCAGCCCGTAGCCGACGACGAACTCGTTGGGGATGTCGAAGCCGATCCACTTCACGTCGATCGCGACCTTTGCGGCATCCGGCTTGCGCAGCAGGGTGCAGACCTCCAGGGAGGCGGGTTCGCGCGAGCCGAGGTTGGAGAGCAGCCAGGACAGCGTCAGGCCGGAGTCGATGATGTCCTCGACGATCAGGACGTGCCTGCCCTTGATGTCGGTGTCCAGGTCCTTGAGGATCCGGACGACCCCGGAGGACTGGGTGCCCGCGCCGTACGAGGAGACGGCCATCCAGTCCATGGTGACGGGGGTGGACAGCGCGCGCGCCAGGTCCGCCATGACCATCACCGCGCCCTTGAGGACGCCCACGAGGAGCAGATCCTTGCCCGCGTACTCCGCGTCGATCTTCGCGGCCAGCTCGACGAGCTTCGCGTCGATCTCTTCCTTGGTGAGGAGCACCGACTGAAGGTCGGTGCCCATGTCCTTCTCGTTCACCCGCGTCTCTTTCTTAGCCTGCCGGTCCGGAGTGCCCCGGGCCGGTCGGCCGTTTCGCCTGCACTTCAGCCGCTTGCGCCACAGCTCTGCCGAATGACCAGTCTGCCACCCTGCCGCAGAGCTTCGACGCGGCCCGGCAGGTTGATGGCGCGCTGGCCGCGCCATCCGGTGATGAGACGGTCGACTTCCTCGATATGACGGGCGAACAGTGAACCGGCGGGGGCCCCGGCCTCGATCAGCGCCCGGCGCAGCACCCTGCGGCGCACGGCGGGCGGCAGGACGTAGAGCTTGGCGCACTCCAGCTGCCCCGCGTCGTCGCGTACGGAACGGTCGGCCTCGGCGGCCCAGGAGTCGAGGGCGTCGGCATCGTCGCGGGAGAGCTGGGCCGTACGGGCGAGGGCTTCGACGACACCCTTGCCGAGCGCCTTCTCCAGGGCGGGCAGGCCCTCGTGGCGGAGCCGGGAGCGGGTGTAGGCCGGGTCGGTGTTGTGCGGGTCGTCCCAGACGGCCAGCTCCTGGGCCATGCATGCCTTGCGGGCGGTCTGCCGGTCGAGCTGGAGGAAGGGCCTGCGGTAGCGGCCGGCGGGACCCGAGGCGGCGGCCATCCCGGACAGGGAGCGGATGCCGGAGCCGCGCGCGAGGCCGAGCAGGACGGTTTCCGCCTGGTCGTCGCGGGTGTGGCCGAGCAGGACGGCAGCGGCGCCGTGGCGCTCGGCAGCGGCGTCCAGGGCCTCGTAGCGCGCGTCGCGGGCGGCGGCTTCGGGGCCTCCCTCACGGCCGACGTGCACGGAGACCGCCTCGACCGGGTCGAGGTCCATGGCACCGAGCCGGCTGACGACCTCGGCGGCGCGCAGGGCGGACCCCGGCTGGAGGTTGTGGTCGACGGTGATTCCGCCGGCCCGGACGGCGAGCTTGCGGGCCTCGAAGGCGAGGGCCGAGGCGAGCGCCATGGAGTCGGCGCCGCCGGAGCATGCCACGAGGACGAGCGGGGTATCGGGTCGTTCGGGAAGTGCGGAGCGCTGCCTGACCGTGCCGGCTCCGGCGTACGCGGCGCGGCCGGCCTTGTCGGTGTGGCGGTCGTATTCGGTGAGTACGTCGTGGAGTACGCGGCGAACCGCCAGGCGTATCGCTGCGACCGCAGGATGGGGACCCATGTCCGGTGCCCTTCGTGAAGTTTTTTCGGGGGGCGCCTCGGAGCGACGGAACGATGTGTTCCGTCACTCAGAGTGCGTCGATGGTGACAGAGCCAAGCTGTTCATCGAGCATTGCACGCCTTCCCATGCCCCAATGGTCCCTCGGATGGGTGATTGAAGGGGCATTCTTCGGCCTACGGGCGGGTCAAGATCACGACTCTGCCTTACGGTGCACCCTCGCGATCCAGTCCGCCGGTTTGGCGATCTCCGCCTTGGTCGGGAGGGTGTTGGGCGAGGTCCAGACCCGGTTGAAGCCGTCCATACCGACCTCGCCGACCACGGCGCTGACGAACCGCTCGCCGTCGCGGTACTGGCGGAGCTTGGCGTCGAGCCCCAGGAGCTTGCGCAGGGCCAGGTCGAGGCGGCCCGCGCCACGCGCCCTGCGCTGCTGGAACTTCTCCCGGATCTCGCCCACGGAGCCGACGACCTCCGGTCCCACGCCGTCCATCACGAAGTCCGCGTGCCCTTCGAGCAGGGACATCACCGCGGTGAGGCGGCCGAGGATCTCGCGTTGGGCGGGTGTCTGGACGATCTCGACGAGGCTGCGCTCGTCCTCGCCCTGCTCGCCCTCGGGGCGGCCCGCCCCGGACAGCGACTGGGCGGCCTCGCGCAGGCGCTCCAGGACGGTCATCGGGTCGACGTCCGTCTCGTCGAGGAACGACTGGATCTCACCCTTCAGATGGTCGCGGAGCCAGGGCACGCCGGTGAACTGGGTGCGGTGCGTCTCCTCGTGCAGAGCCACCCACAGCCTGAAGTCGTGCGGGTCGACCTCGAGTTCGCGCTCGACGTGCACGATGTTGGGGGCGACGAGCAGCAGTCGGCCACCGCCGTTCGCGGAGGCGGGGAGTTCACGGGTGGCGGGAGCGAAGGTCTCGTACTGCCCCAGCACCCGGGAGGCCAGGAACGACAGCAGCATGCCCAGCTCCACGCCGGTCACCTTGCCGCCGACCGCGCCGAGCAAGGCGCCTCCGGTGCCACCGGGGCGCCGGTCCTGCATCTTCTCCAGCAGGGGGCGGAGCAGTTCGCGGAAGCCCGCGACGTTGGCCCTGATCCAGCCGGCCCGGTCGACGACCAGAACCGGGGTGTCCTCCGGTTCGTGCCCCTCGGGAATCATCCGGGTGAAGGAACGGACGTGCTCCTCCGAAGCCTTGGCATGCCGGCGCAGCTCCGCGACGACGGCGCGGGCCTCCTCGCGGCTGATGTCGGGCCCCGGCCGTACGAGTCGGGTCGCGGTCGCCACCGCGAGATTCCAGTCGACCATCTCGGCACCACCGATGCTCGTCATGCGTCAACCGTACGTGAGGGGGTCGCCCCGTGGAGGGGTGTTGGACCGCTCATCGCGGGCCGTCGACGAGAGCGGTGGCCAGGGTGTCGAGCGAGGACTGGGCCTCGGACGGAGATGTCGTGCCGGTGGCGAGGAAGGCGAACGCAAGGAGGCGGCCCCGCGTGTCGACGACGGTTCCGGCGAGGGTGTTCACTCCGGTGAGGGTGCCGGTCTTGGCCCGGATCAGGCCGGTGCCGTGGGACGTCCCGGTGTAGCGGCCCTTGAGGGTGCCGCTGAATCCGGCGACCGGGAGGCCGGTGAGGACGGGGCGGAGTTCCGGGTGTCCGGGGTCGGCGGCGCGGGCCAGGAGGCCGGCGAGCAGGGCCGCGGTCACCCGGTCGTTCCGGTCGAGGCCGCTTCCGTCGGCAAGGTTCGCGCCGTCCACCGGCAGACCCAGCTTCTTCAGCTGTGCGGTGACGGCCCGTCGGCCGCCCGCGAAGTCGGGCCGTTCGCCCGTCGCCAGCGCCGTCTCGCGGACGAGGGCCTCGGCGATGTCGTTGTCGCTGTTGGTCAGGGCCCGTTCGACGAGCTGGGACATCGGCTTCGAGCGGTGGGTCGCGACCGTACGGGACTTGGCGGGGGCCCGGTGGCGGGCGGGCGCGGCCTCGGTGGCGATCCCGGCCTCGTCGAGCAGCCCGGCGAAGACGCGCGCGGCGTCCCCGGCCGGGTCGGCGGTGCGCGGGGCGGGCCCGTGGGTGCTGCCGTCCAGCCGGCCTTCGTCGATCATGAGGGCGCTGACGGGGGCGACGTTCTCGTTGGGGCCGATGGGGTGGAGCGGGGGGCCGGTGTAGCGGGAGGTGTCGTAGGTGAGCTCGACGGTGCTGATCTCCTGCTCCCGCAGGGCGTCCGCCGCGTCGTCGGCGAGGCGGCGGAGGGCGGCCTTGTCGAGGGTGGGATCGCCTCCGCCGACGAGCGTGAGCGTCCGCGAGTCCGCCGACGCCCGGACCGTCGTGGCGATGCGGTGGTCCGGGCCGAGGGCGCGGAGTGCGGCGACCGTGGTGGCGATCTTCACCGTGGACGCGGGGGTCATCGGGGTCCTGGTGCCCTGCCCGTACAACTGCTTCCCGGTGGCCGTGTCGATGACGGCGCCGGTGGGGCGGGTGCCGAGGGCGGGGCCGTTCAGCAGGGGGCCGAGGGCGGCGGCGAGATCGGCGGCGTCCTTCGGCGCCGTCCGGACGACGGGGCCGCCCAGTGCGCCGAGCACGGCCGGGGCGCTGGGCGCGGGCCGCGGCGCCGCGGGCGCCGGACGCTCGTGATGTGCGCCACCTGTACGTTCCCGGGCGACCACCCGGTCCCGCTCGGCCTTACGCTGACCGGAGTCCCAGGGACCGGCGGCGATGACGGCGCCGGTGGCGACGACCAGGCCGAGCACCGCGGAGCCTGCGACGAGCTGCCGGCTCTTCGACCCGTACAGCCGCTTACGGTTCTCCGGGTCTTTCAGCCTGTCCCACATGTTCAACGGACGGATCGACGGTTCTTCCACCGGCTCGGCCACCGTTGACCAGCCCCTTTCGCGAGCACCCATCTGCGTGGGGGACACTTAATCACCAGTCGTATGTGTTGATCATGGAGGAGCCACCCGTGGAGTTCGACGTCGTTATCGAGATCCCTAAGGGTTCGCGGAACAAGTACGAGGTGGACCACGAGACCGGCCGGATCCGCCTGGACCGTCGACTCTTCACCTCGACCAGCTACCCGGCCGACTACGGCTTCGTCGAGAACACCCTCGGCGAGGACGGCGACCCGCTGGACGCGCTGGTCATCCTGGAGGAGCCGACCTTCCCCGGTTGCCTCATCAAGTGCCGCGCCATCGGCATGTTCCGGATGACGGACGAGGCCGGCGGCGACGACAAGCTGCTGTGCGTCCCGGCCTCCGACCCCCGGGTGGAGCACCTGCGCGACATCCACCACGTGTCGGAGTTCGACCGCCTGGAGATCCAGCACTTCTTCGAGGTCTACAAGGACCTGGAGCCCGGCAAGTCCGTCGAGGGCGCCGACTGGGTCGGCCGTACCGAGGCGGAGGCCGAGATCGAGGCGTCCTACAAGCGCCTTGAGGCGCAGGGCGGCGCGCACTGACGTAACACTTCCGCTTCCGCTCGGACCGGTTGGTCCGACGCGAGCCGGGGAACGGGCGGCACACCTTCGCTGGTGTGCCGCCCGTTTCGCGTCCCGGGCCATGTCCGTGCCCATACTGGGCACGAGACAGAGCCCTGGGCGCAGCCGAGGAAGCAGCCGATGAGGAGCGAGGTCGAGTGGTGGCGGAACAGGGCGGTCCGGAGGACCAGAAGCCCCAGTCCGACGAGGCACGCAGCGCCTTCGTGCCACCCGCGGGCGTGGACCAGCCCGCCGCGCCCGTCGAGGACGACCATCCGACCTCGGAGTTCGCTCTTCCGGCCGGTCTGCACACCGAGCCCTCGGGGGCTCCTGGCGCGGGCTCCGGAGCAGGTTCCGGTTCGGACACGCTGACGTCCGCCTTCGTACCGCCGCGCGCCTACAGCTCCCAGCACGCACCGCCCGCCTTCACCCCGGCGCACGGCAGCCCGATGATCCGGCTGACCAAGGAAGCGCCCTGGCAGGACCGGATGCGCACCATGCTGCGGATGCCGGTGACCGAGCGGCCGGCGCCCGAGAGCATCCAGAAGACCGACGACACCGGCCCGGCCGTACCCCGTGTGCTCGACCTGACGCTGCGTATCGGGGAGCTGCTGCTCGCGGGCGGCGAGGGCGCCGAGGACGTCGAGGCGGCCATGTTCGCGGTGACGCGTTCGTACGGCCTCGACCGGTGCGAACCGACCGTCACCTTCACGCTGCTGTCCATCTCGCACCAGCCGTCGCTCGTCGACGACCCGGTGACGGCGAGCCGGACCGTACGCCGTCGCGGCACGGACTACACCCGCCTGGCGGCCGTGTTCCGGCTGGTCGACGACATCACGACCGAGGACGTCGAGGTCTCGCTGGAGGACGCGTACGGGCGTCTCGCCGAGATCCGCCGTAACCGGCATCCGTACCCCGGCTGGGTGCTCACGGCCGCCGCCGGTCTGCTGGCGGGTTCGGCCTCGGTGCTGGTCGGCGGTGGCGTGCTGGTCTTCGTGGTGGCGGCGGCCGGCGCCATGCTCGGCGACCGGCTGGCCTGGCTCTGCGCGGGGCGCGGGCTGCCGGAGTTCTACCAGTTCCTGGTGGCCGCGATGCCGCCCGCGGCCATGGGCGTCCTGCTGACGCTGACGCACTCCACGGACATCCGCCCGTCCGCGGTGATCACCGGTGGGCTGTTCGCGCTGCTGCCGGGGCGGGCCCTGGTGGCCGGTGTGCAGGACGGCCTGACCGGCTACTACATCACCGCCGCCGCCCGGCTCCTGGAAGTCATGTACTTCTTCATCGGCATCGTGACAGGAGTGCTGCTGATCCTCTATCTGGGGGTGCAGCTGGGGGTCGGACTGAACCCGGAGGCGCGCTTCGTGGCCGTCGACCGGCCGGTGCTCCAGATCCTGGCGTCGATGGCGCTGAGCCTGTGCTTCGCGCTGCTGCTCCAGCAGGAGCGCTGGACCGTCCTCATGGTCACCCTCAACGGGGGCGTGGCCTGGATCATCTACGGGGCCATGGCCCGCACGGGCGACATCTCACCGGTCGCGGCGACGGCGGTGGCGGCCGGGCTCGTGGGGCTCTTCGGCCAGCTGTTCTCGCGCTACCGGTACACCTCGTCGCTGCCGTTCATCACGGCGGCGATCGGACCGCTGCTGCCCGGTTCCGCGACGTACTTCGGGCTGCTGGGCGTGGCCCAGGGGGAGCTGGACGCGGGGCTCGCCTCCCTGTCCACCGCGGTCGCGACGGCGCTGGCCATCGCGATCGGGGTGAACCTGGGAAGCGAGATCTCGCGGCTGTTCATGCGAGTGCCAGGGGCCGTCGGCGGGGCGAACCGCCGTGCGGCCAAGCGGACCCGCGGCTTCTGAGCCGGCGGGCCGCCGGGTCAGCGCTTGGCGTGCCGGCCGCGCTGGCCGGAGGAGGGGCTCCCGCCGGCGGCCGGACCGTCGCCGTCCTGGCCGCGCGCGGCTTCCTTCTTCGACTTGCTGCGGGCGCGCAGGAACTCGATGGCGATGGGCAGCACCGAGACGAGGACGATCAGGATGAGGATCAGTTCGATGTGCGCGTGCACGAAGTCGATCTTGCCGAGCATGGCTCCGAGCACGGTGACACCGACGCCCCAGAGTATCCCGCCGATGATGTTGAACGTGATGAACGACCGGTAGTTCATCCGGCTCACACCGGCGATGATCGGCGTGAACGTACGCACCACGGGAACGAAGCGGGCCAGCACCAGGGACTTCGGGCCGTACTTCTCGAAGAACTCGTGGGCCTTCTCGACGTTCTCCTGCTTGAAGAGGCGGGAGTCCGGCCGGGTGAAGAGGGCCGGGCCCACCTTCCGGCCGAAGAGGTAGCCCACCTGGTCGCCGATGATCGCGGCCAGCGCGACCAGGGTGCAGACGAGCCACAGCGGGGTCGTCAGCTTCCCCGTCGTCACGAGCAGCCCCGTGGTGAACAGCAGGGAGTCGCCCGGCAGGAAGAAGCCGATCAGCAGTCCGGACTCGGCGAAGACGATGGCGAGGACGCCGATCAGGCCGAACTGGTTGATCAGATAGTCCGGGTCCAGCCAGCTCGGGCCGAGCGCAAGCGTATTCAAGGGTCCGGGCTCCAGGATCGATCGATGGCGGCTGCGTGGCCGCCCCAAGCTATCAACGCTGCGGGACGCCTCCGGGTTCCAACGGCGTAGGCGGACATGCGCAGGGAGCGAACCGGGGCAAAGCTGTCCCCAGGAGGTGCCACAACCATGGGCATTGAGGACTACGGCGGCGGACAGACGGCTCAGGCCGATGTGCTCATCGTCACCACGAACGACGTTCCCGGCCACCAGGTGACCCAGGTGATCGGAGAGGTATTCGGTCTCACCGTGCGCTCGCGGCATCTGGGCAGCCAGATCGGCGCCGGACTGAAGTCGATGATCGGCGGCGAGCTGAAGGGGCTGACCAAGACCCTGGTCGAGACCCGCAACCAGGCGATGGAGCGGCTCGTCGAGCAGGCCAGGTCGCGGGGCGCCAACGCGGTGCTGATGATGCGGTTCGACGTGAGCGAGGCCGCCGACGTGGGTACGGAGGTCTGCGCGTACGGGACGGCGGCGGTGATCAGCAAGCTGTGACCGGTACGGGGGCGGGCGCCCCACCCCCGTACCGGCCTGCGGACACGGTTACGCCCGGCGCTCGGCGTTGGCGTCGATAGCGTCCCGCAGGTGCTCGGCCAGGCCCGGCCGCATCGACTCGTAGTAGGCGCGGAACTGCGGGTCCGAGACGTACATCTCGCCCAGCCCCCGGTGGATCGTGAGCGTGCACTCGTAGAACCATGTGGTGATGTGCTGCCGGTGGGCCTCGGCCAGATCCATCGCGCGTTCACCGGTGGCCGGCTCGCCCGCCTCCATCAGGGCGTCGTAGCGCTCGCCCCACTCGGCGACCTCCGCCTGCATCCGCTTCCAGTCGTCCTTGGTGTAGCGGGCGACCCTGCGCTGCGACTCGGCGTAGGTCTCGGTGCCGCCCCAGCGGCGCTCGGACTCCTCCGCGTACGCCTCCGGGTCCTTGCCCCCGAAGACCTCGAACTTCTCCTCGGGTGTGAGGTTGATGCCCATCTTCTTCGCCTCCATGGCTGTTTCGACGGCGGCGGCCATCTTCCGCAGTTCGGCGATCCGGCTGGACAGCAACTGGTGCTGGCGGCGCAGGTGTTCCTGCGGGTCCGCTTCCGGGTCGTCGAGCAGGACCGCGATGCCGTCGAGCGGAAAGCCGAGCTCGCGGTAGAAGAGGATCTGCTGCAGCCGGTCGAGGTCCCCATCGTCGTAACGGCGGTGACCGGCGTGGCTGCGCCCACTGGGCGACAGCAGGCCGATTCCGTCGTAGTGGTGCAGCGTGCGCACCGTGACTCCGGCGAATCCGGCGACCTGGCCCACGGAGTGGCTCACGGCTCCCCGCTCCCTTCTGTTGCTCGGTACGCGTCCCAGCCTGGGTCCTGACGCCACGTGAGGTGCAAGCCGGAAATCGCGCGCCCCTGTGAGCATTACAAGGCGTATGCGTCTTTTACGCCCTTATGGTGAGCCGATGGCCCCTGAATCACCTTCCCCCGCGCCCCCCGCGCCCGCGCCGGCCCGTCGGCTGCTGGCGGCCCTCGTGCCCGCCCTCGCCGTGGGAGTGGCCTCCGCACTCGTACTCCTCGGCATCAGCCTGCTCGCGGACCAGCTCGAGGACGTGCTGTGGGACACCATCCCCGACGCGCTCGGCATCGGCGGGTTCTCTTCGCTGTGGATGATCGTCGTGCTCACCGTGACCGGCCTCGCGGTCGGCCTGGTCGTCCGCACCGTCCACGGGCACGCCGGTCCCGACCCGTCCACCACCGGCCTGGTGGACACCCCGATGGCGCCCGGCGTGATCCCCGGCCTGCTGGTGGTGACCGTACTGTCGCTGGCGGGCGGGGTGAGTCTCGGGCCCGAGAACCCGATCACGGCCACGAACATCGCGCTGGCCTTCTGGCTCGGCCGCCGTGTGCTGCCCGGGGTGCCCGGGGAGATGTGGCTCTTCCTCGCGGCGGCCGGCACCATCGGCGCCCTGTTCGGCACACCGGTGGCAGCGGCGCTGATCCTCTCCGAGGCCCTCGCCGAGCGCCCGGGGTCCGGGGCGCTCTGGGACCGACTCTTCGCCCCGCTCGCCTCGGGGGCCGCGGGTGCGCTCACCATGACCCTGACGGCCCATCCGAGCTTCGACCTCTCGCTGCCCGCATTCACGAAGCCGAGCTGGGGCGACCTGGCCTCCTCGGTCGTCATCGCCTCCGTGGCGGCCCTGCTCGGACTGGCGGCCGTGTACGCGTTCCCGGTCGCCCACCGGCTGTTCCGGGCGCTGAAGCATCCGGTGCTCGCGATGACGCTGGGCGGACTGGCGCTCGGCCTCCTGGGTGCGCTGGGTGGCCATCTCACGCTCTTCAAGGGGCTCGAGCAGGTGAAGGAGCTCGCCGCCGACCCGGGCAAGTGGACGGCCGGGGAGTTCGCCGTCATGGCGGTGGTGAAGTTGGCGGCCCTGGTCATCGCGGCGACCTGCGGATTCCGGGGCGGGCGCATCTTCCCCGCCATCTTCGTCGGCGTCTCGCTCGGGCTCTGCACGCACGCCCTGGTCGATTCCGTACCGCCCGCGGTGGCCGTGTCCTGCGCGGTGCTGGGCATCCTGCTGGCCGTGACCCGTCAGGGCTGGCTGAGCCTGTTCACCGCCGCCGTCCTGGTCAGCGACGCGGCGGTACTGCCCCTGCTCTGCATCGCCTCGCTGCCGGCCTGGCTGCTGGTGACCGGGCGGGCGCAGATGCAGCTGCACGAGGACGGCACGCCGCTGAAGTGAGGCGCCGGTCCGGCACACCCACCCGACGCGCCGATTGAGGCAATTATCCGTATCGTCGCATTCGTGCGGTCGCGTCCGGTCGGTATCCGGTCGGGCGGAGACCCCTCCGCCACCGCGAGCCGAGAAGGGCTGCCAGCCGATGCCGCTTCACAAAGGTGCCCACGGGCACGAGGACGAACCCCCCGAGGAGCTGCGCAGGCTGGCCCTCAACCCGTTCTTCGGCGAAGCCGATCCGGCTGCCGGGATGACCTCGGCGCCACCCAGGCACCGGCTGCCTGACGGGCCGATGCCGCCGTCGACCGCGCACGGCCTGGTGCGCGACGAGCTGATGCTCGACGGCAACGCCCGGCTGAACCTCGCCACCTTCGTCACCACCTGGATGGAACCCCAGGCCGGCGTGCTGATGGGTGAGTGCCGCGACAAGAACATGATCGACAAGGACGAGTACCCGCGCACGGCCGAGCTGGAGCGACGCTGCGTGTCGATGCTCGCTGACCTGTGGCACGCGCCCGACCCGGCCGCCGCCGTGGGCTGTTCGACCACGGGGTCCAGCGAGGCGTGCATGCTCGCCGGGATGGCGCTGAAGCGGCGCTGGGCGGCGCGGAACGCCGACCGCTACCCGGCGACCGCCCGGCCCAATCTGGTGATGGGCGTCAACGTGCAGGTCTGCTGGGAGAAGTTCTGCAACTTCTGGGAGGTCGAGGCCCGGCAGGTCCCGATGGAGGGCGGTCGCTTCCATCTCGACCCGCAGGCCGCCGCCGAGCTCTGCGACGAGAACACGATCGGGGTGGTCGGGATCCTCGGCTCCACGTTCGACGGTTCGTACGAGCCGATCGCGGAGCTGTGTGCGGCGCTGGACACCCTCCAGGAGCACACCGGCCTGAACATCCCCGTCCATGTGGACGGGGCGTCCGGGGCGATGGTGGCGCCGTTCCTCGACGAGGACCTGGTGTGGGACTTCCGGCTTCCCCGCGTCTCGTCGATCAACACCTCCGGGCACAAGTACGGCCTCGTCTACCCCGGGGTGGGCTGGGCGCTGTGGCGCACGGCCGCGGAACTGCCCGAGGAGCTGGTCTTCCGGGTGAACTACCTGGGCGGCGACATGCCGACGTTCGCCCTGAACTTCTCCCGGCCCGGCGCGCAGGTGGTGGCGCAGTACTACACGTTCCTGCGGCTGGGGCGGGAGGGCTACCGGGCGGTGCAGCAGGCGTCGCGGGATGTGGCACGCGGGCTGGCCCTCAAGATCGAGAGCCTGGGCGACTTCCAACTCCTCACCCGCGGCGACGAATTGCCGGTGTTCGCGTTCACGACGGCGCAGGACGTGAAGGCGTACGACGTCTTCGACGTGTCGCGGCGGCTCCGGGAGCGGGGGTGGCTGGTGCCGGCGTACACCTTCCCGGCCCACCGGGAGGATCTGGCCGTGCTGCGGGTGGTGTGCCGCAACGGGTTCTCCTCGGACCTCGCGGATCTGCTGGTGAACGACCTCCGGTCGCTGCTGCCCGAACTTCGGGCCCAGCGGCATCCGTTGAGCCATGACCACGGCGTGCCCACGGCGTTCCACCACTGAGGGCCAGGGACCGAAGGCTCTCCTCGCTCACCTGCCGTACGGGCCGGTGCCGACGACGGCACCCGGCCCGTACGGGTCAGCCGTCCAGATTCCTGAAGCGGGCCACCGCCAGGGGCAGGAACACCGCGGTGAGGGCCAGCGGCCAGGCCACGGCCAGCAGTTCGGCGTGGTCCGAGGCCCAGGTACCGCCCGCTCCGCCCGGGTTGCCGAACAGGTCGCGTACCGCCGTGGCCGTGGCCGACATCGGGTTCCACTCGACCACCGCGCCCAGCCAGCCCGGCATCGACTCCGGAGTGGCGAAGACGTTGGAGAGGAAGCCCACCGGCCAGACCAGGATCTGCACGGCCTGCACCATCTCCGGCTTGCCCGCGACCATGGCCAGCTGGATGCCGATCCAGAGCATCGCGAAGCGCAGCAGCAGAAGCAGCCCGACCGCACCCAGGGCCGCGGCCACGCCGTTGTGCCAGCGCCAGCCGACCGCGTAACCGACACCGATCATCACGGCGAGCGCCGCCACCGACTGGAGCATGTCGGCGACGCTCCGGCCGACCAGTACCGCGCCCGAGACCATCGGCATGGAGCGGAAACGGTCGATGACGCCCTTGCCGAGGTCCTGGGTGACGGCGAGCATCGTCCCCTCCAGGCCGAAGGCCATGGTGAGCGCGAGCATGCCGGGCACCAGGAACTCGGTGTTGTCCCCCTCGACGCCCTGGCCGCCACCGACCAGGTAGTTGAACATCAGGAGCAGCATCACCGGGAAGACCAGGCCGACCACGACCTGGACGGGCTGCCGCGCCCAGTGCGCGAGTTCGCGCCGGGTCATCGTCCAGGAGTCGGCCAGTGCCCAGCCGAGGCGCCCCGTCCCCGTGACCTTCGCCGTCGCCTTCACCGTTGCCGCGCCCGCGCTCATGCCGCCACCTCCGCGTCGTCCGGCGTCCGGTCCGTGAGGGACAGGAACACCTCGTCCAGGGTCGGGCGCCGCACCGCGATGTCCTCCGCCACGATGCCCGCGCCCTCCAGTGCCCGTACGGTCCGGGTCAGTGCCGCCATCCGGTCCGGGGCGGGCGCGTTGAGCAGGCGCCTGTCCTCGTCCACGACCACGCCGTCCCCGAGGAGCACGGCCGCTTCCCCGAGCCGGGCCGCGTCCCGCAGCACCACGTCGATCCGGTCGCCGCCCACCATGGCCTTCAGCTCGTCGGCCGTCCCGTCCGCGATCGACCGGCCCCGGTCGATCACCGAGATCCGGTCGGCCAGCTGGTCCGCCTCGTCCAGGTACTGGGTGGTCAGCAGTACGGTCGTGCCGCCGCCGACCAGGGAGCGCACCGCGCCCCACACCTCCGCCCTGCCGCGCGGGTCCAGACCGGTCGTGGGTTCGTCCAGGAACAGCACCTCCGGGTCGGTGATCAGCGAGGCGGCCAGGTCGAGCCGCCGCCGCATGCCTCCGCTGTACTGCTTGACGGGCTTGCGGCCGGTGTCGGCGAGCCCGAACCGTTCCAGCAGCGCGTCCGCGCGGGCACCGGCCCTTCGCGCGCCCAGGTGGTACAGCCGGCCGAACATCTCCAGGTTCTGCCGCCCGCCCAGCTCCTCGTCCACCGCCGCGTGCTGCCCGAGCAGGCCGATCCGCCGCCGGACCTCGCCCGCCTCGGTCCGTACGTCGAGTCCCGCCACCTCGACCCGGCCCCCGTCGTGCCGCAGGAGCGTCGACAGGATGCGTACGGCCGTGGTCTTGCCCGCACCGTTGGGGCCGAGCACGCCGTGCACGGTCCCACGGCCGACGGTGAGGTCCAGCCCGTCCAGGGCGTGCTTGTCCCCGTACCGCTTGTGAACGCCTTCTACGACGATCGCGTCGGTCACACTCTCCACCCGTCCTCGTGTAGTCAAACTTGACTAGATGGATGAAGGTAACTCGCCCCAACTCATTCGTCAAACTTGATTAGTGGTCGTCCCCGGGATCGGGGACCCCTGTCGCGTAGGGGTTCTCCTCGCCCTCACCGAGCACCCCGACGAAGGGCTCGCCCTCACCCGCGAAGGTGTACGCGCCACCCTCGATCCGGGCGATCAGGCCGCGCGTCCACTCGGCACCGGCATCCGCCGAGTGGACCCACAGGTGCATGATCTCCCCGATGTGCCCGAGCGATTCCGGGCCCGCCTCGGGGGCGTAGTGCTCGGTCACGGACGCCCGCCACCCCTCGATGGCCTCGACCCGCCGGCGCAGCAGCGCGACCGCCTCGGACCGCTCCAGGTCGACGATGAAGCCGATCCCGGCGGAGAGCACGTCCATCTTCTGGTCGTACGAGGTGATCGCCTCCCGCAGCAGGGCCAGGAACTCCTGCGTGCCCTGCTCGGTGATCTCGTACTCGGTACGCGGCGGGCCGCCGGCCGTGGACGGGGCCACCTCGTGCGCGACCAACAGGCCCTGCTTCGCCATCTGCTTCAGAGCGTGGTAGATCGATCCGGGTTTCGCGCTGGACCACTCGTGCGCGCCCCAGTACTCCAGGTCGTTGCGGACCTGATAGCCGTGCGCACGTCCGTGCTGACGCACGGCTCCGAGGACCAGCAGCCGGATCGCGGACATTCCCACACTCTTTCTATTCAACTTTGACTAGGAGGATTCCCCAGCGTAGCCCGCGTCCAGGGCGACGAGCTCGAAGGCCGTCTTTCCGTCGAGGGACTCCCGGATGATGTCGGCATGTCCGGCGTGCCTGGCGATCTCCTCCACGAGGTGGATCAGCAGCCAGCGCATCGAGACCCGGCCGTCCTTCGGGAACCAGGGCGCCTCGGGGAGCGGGAAGGTGTCGTTCATGCTGTCCACCGAGGCGATGAACTCCTCGGTCTCCGCCGAGACCTTCGCCCAGAAGGCGAGCACGCCGGGGACCGACTCGTCCTCGACCAGCCGGAAGCTGTCACCCCAGGTCTCCTGGGTGCGCACCTTCTCGTTCGGCTGCTGCTGGGCCATCCGGAGCCAGTTCAGCTCGGTCTCGGCCACGTGCTTGACCAGCCCGGAGAGGGAGAGCTCGCTGACGCTGGGACGGCTCGCGGCCTGCTCCTCGGTGAGGCCGATGAGCGAACGCCGGAGTGCGCCGCGCTGCGCCTCGACGAAGTTCAGAAGTGCGCCGCGCTCGTCGCCGTGCGTCTCGGAGGGAACGTGGGTGACCATGGGACCGCCTCTGGGAACCGTGCCGGTGTCTTTCTTCCTGACACCGACAACACTACGAACCCTTGCGGTCAGCTTCCGTCCTCAACTCTCGGATTCAGAGAGGGAATTCGGTTCGTCCGTGCTGGATGGAAATCCACTTCTGCGTGGTGAACGCCTCCACCGCTGCCTCGCCGTTCAGCCTGCCCATCCCCGACATCTTCTCGCCGCCGAAGGCCACCAGCGGGTCGTCCTGCACGGTGGAGTCGTTGACGTGGAACATGCCGCTGACGATGCGCCGCGCGAAGCGCACGCCGCGCTCCACGTCCTTCGTGTGCACGGCGCCGCTCAGTCCGTACGGGCTGTCGTTGACGATGCGTACGGCGTCGTCCTCGCCGTCGAAGGGCACCAGCAGGGCCACCGGGCCGAATATCTCCTGGGCCAGCAGCGGGGAGTCCTCGGGCAGCCCGGCCAGCACCGTGGGTTCGACGAGATTGCCGCGCGTACGGCCCCGGACCAGCGCCGTGGCCCCGTCGGCGATCGCCTGGTCGACCAGAGCGGTCAGGGCGTCCGCCTGGAAGGCGCTGATGACCGGCCCTATACGGGTCTCCGGATCGCGCGGGTCGCCGGTCCTCAGCGCCGCCACCGCGGCGGTGAACCGCTCGGTGAACTCGGCCTCGACCGACCGGTCCACCAGGATGCGGTTGGCCGCCATGCTGACCTGCCCCTGATATAGGAAGCGGCTGAAGACGGCGGCCTGGACCGCGTAGTCGATGTCCGCGTCCGCCAGGACCACCAGGGCGCTGTTGCCGCTGAGTTCGAGGATGACCCGCTTGAAGAGTCCGGCCGCCGTCGCGGCGACATGGCGGCCGACCCGGTCCGAGCCGGTGAACGAGATCACCTTGGGCACGGGGTGCGCGATGAACGCGTCGCCTATCTCCGCACTGTCCGTGACCACGATGTTGAGCAGCCCGGCCGGCAGCCCCGCGTCCTCGAAGATCCTGGCCACCAGACCGCCGCCGACGACGGGAGCGTGCTGGTGGGGTTTCACGACGACCGCGTTGCCGAGCGCCAGGGCGGGCGCCACGGACTTCATGGTCACCAGGAAAGGGAAGTTGAAGGCACTGATCACGCCTATGACGCCGACGGGCGCCCGGTGGACGCGGTTCTCCTTGCCGTCCACCGGGGACGGCAGCAGCCGACCCAGGGGCCGCAGCGTCTGACCGGCCGCCTCGCGCAGGAACTCCTGGCAGATGCGGACCTCGTACTCCGCCTTGAGGCGGGTGCCGCCCAGCTCGTCGACGATCGCCTCGGCGATGTCGCCGGCGCGCTCCTCGACGATCTCCACCGCCCGGTTCAGCACGGCACGGCGTTCGTACGGACCGGTCGCGGCCCATTCCCGCTGGGCGCGTTCCGCGGCGCGGTAGGCCCTGTCCACTTCCAGCGAGGTGGCTACGGTGATCGAGCCCAGCTTCTCGCCGTTGTAGGGATTGATATCGATGATGTCCCACGAGCCGCTGCCGGTCAGCCACTCGCCGTCGATGTACTGGTGGGCCAGTTCATTGAAGTAGGACATGCAATCCCTTACTGCAGGCGCAGACTCCCTGTAGGGCTGATACGACGTCATCGTACTGATAAATCACGTCAGTTGAAGGAGACCGCGAAGCAGATCGCGACTCTCTTCCGGGCCGGGACTGTCCTCATGGAGCCGAATCATGGCCTTTTCGTACTGGGCGACTTCCTCGGCCTTGTCCAGATAAAGCGCACTTGTCAGCTGCTCCAAATAGACAATGTCCGACAGATCGGATTCCGGGAATCGCAGCATCGTAAATGCACCGCTCTCCCCCGCATGCCCGCCGAAACTGAAGGGCATCACCTGGAGGGTGATGTTCGGCTGCTCCGACATGTCGATCAGATGCCGCAATTGCGCGCGCATCACGTCGCGCTCGCCGTAGGGACGCCGCAGTGCCGCCTCGTCGAGCACGGCGTGGAAGCGGGGGGCCCGTTCGGAGACGAGCGCCTTCTGCCGCTCCAGCCGCAGCGCGACCCGGCGGTCGATCTCCGCCGCGGGAGCGCCGCGCATGCCCCGGGAGACCACGGCATGGGCGTACGCCTCGGTCTGCAACAGGCCGTGGACGAACTGGACTTCGTAGATCCGGATGAGCGACGCCGCCCCCTCCAGACCGATATACGTCTGGAACCAGCCAGGCAGCACGTCCCCGAAGCTGTGCCACCAGCCTGCCACGTTGGCCTCACGGGCCAGGCCGAGGAGGGAGTCGCGCTCCACCTCGTCGGCGACACCGTAGAGCGTGAGCAGGTCCTCGACGTCCCTGGCCTTGAAGCTCACCCGTCCCAACTCCATGCGGCTGATCTTCGATTCGGAGGCACGGATGGAGTAGCCGGCCGCCTCACGGGTGATGCCGCGCGACTCGCGCAGGCGTCTGAGCTGTGAGCCCAGCAGGATGCGCCGCACCACAGATCCACTCGACTCGCCTGCCGGCACTGGTCCAACCCTCCCCATCGCTTCCCGGACACCCGGGGCCCCCCTGAACCCCGAGTGCCGGATTCTGCCACCAAAACGCTTCAGCCCGTACTCATTCGATTACGGAAATGGGAAGACTTGCAGAAAGCTTGGAATCTGCACATGGGAAGAAATGAGTAAGAATCGGCACGCTGTCGGGCAGGTCCGGCGCGTGCACGTGCATCTGCCCTTGCATCTGCCCTGCGCATTCGGAACCATGGCTCTCGCGCACCTGCGTGCTCGTTCGTGTTGTGCCGCTGTACCCCCCGCAGTACCGCTACAGGCAGTGCCGCTACAGCCGCGAATCCCGGGAGTGCCTCGCATGGGGACGAATGGATCGACGATGCTCGAGCCGTTACGGCAGGGGCTTCCACCCACCGACCCTTCAGCGGTGGCCGGAACTGCCTCCTGCACGTTGCCGGCTCGCTACGAGGCGGTGGGCGGGGCACGGCAGTTCACCAGGAAGACGCTCGCCCAGTGGGAGCTGACCGAACGGTTCGACGACGTCGCCCTCGTCGTGTCCGAACTCGTCACCAACGCCCTGCGCCACGCCCTGCCCGCGGACGTCGCCCGGGACCCGCAGGACCCGCCCGTACGCCTTCACCTGATGCACTGGACGTCCCGCCTGGTGTGCGCGGTACGCGATCCCAGCCGGTCGGGACCGGTGGCCGGCCAGGCCGCGGACTCGGCGGAATCGGGGCGCGGCCTGTTCCTGGTGGAGTCCTTCAGCGACTCCTGGGGCTGGCACCCCTCCCCCGTACTGGCCGGGGAGAAGCTGCCGCCCGGAGCCATGCGCGGCAAGGTGGTCTGGGCGCTGTTCCGGCTGCCCGACGGCCGGACCGACGACTGCTCGTAGGAAAAAAACCCGCCCGCCGACGCGCGTAGACGACGCCGGAAAGCGGCCGGAGGCAGGAACGGGCGGCCCGGCCGGCCGGCAGCGGTCAGCCGCCTGTCGCCAGGTGGTCGAACTCCCCGTCCTTGACGCCGAGCAGCAGTGCCTCTATCTCGGCGGGCGTATAGACCAGGGCGGGCCCGTCGGGATGGCGCGAGTTCCGCATCGCCACATTCCCTCCGGGCAGTTTGGCGAACTCCACACAGGAGCCCTGGGAGTTGCTGTGTCTGCTCTTCTGCCAGACGACTCCGCGAAGCTCTGTGGCTGCCATGCCGTTGTACACGTGGTGCACAGGACGCTCCCCGAGTTGCAAGGTGCAAGTGTCAACTAGCTCGGATCATAGCTGTGTTCATATGCCAATGCATGAGCAGATGCACGTGCACGCGGGGTGTTCCTTTGATTACAGCTTCCCGCCCCACCTGGCCACCCTCCCGGTGAAGAGACGAACGGCACGCCTATTCGGCTCCTTCTCAAGGGAGTTGATTCTGCGGCGCTGGTAGTTTGGCGCGGTCTTTCGACCACGAATCAGCAGGGGGACATCCACATGGACAAGCTTGTTCGCACCGGAGCCGTCGTCGTCGCCGGTCTTGTCGCCGCGTTCGCACTCACGGCCTGCGGCAGTGACGGCGACAGCGACGGGGGCGGCCGAAAGGGCGGCTCGGGCAAGGGTTCCGGCTCCGATTCCAGTTCCAGTTCCGGTTCCGGTTCGGATTCGGGCTCGGACTCCGGGGAGAGCGGGACGTCCGGCGGCGCCGACGCCTCGGCGCTCGAAGGCACCTGGGCGGGACTGACCGACGGCAAGGCCGTCGCCCTGTCCGTCGCCTCCGGGAAGGTCGCGCTCGTCGCCGAACAGCACGTCTGCCAGGGCGAGGTGAAGGACCACGGCAAGGTGATGCTGACGCTGACCTGCACCGACGGCAACACCGACCGCACCATGGGGTCCATCGAGTCCAACGACGGCAAGACGCTCGTCGTCTCGTGGGACGCCGGCGCCGAGGACACGCTCACCAAGACGGACGGCAAGACGCTGCCCACGGAGCTGCCGGGCATGCCCACCCCCTGACAGTCGCGGCTCAGCGGGCCGGCGTGGCAGCAGTGCCGCCGGTACCGCTGTCGCGGACCGTGCCGCCGGAGCCGTCCCGGCCACGGTCGCCGCTGTCGCGGTCGCCGCCGGCCCGGTCGCCGCTTCCCGTGTCCAGGCTCCGGGAGAACTCCTCAAGTGCCTCCAGGAGGAGACCGGCGCCCTCGCGCACCACGGGGTCGTGCATCGGTACGGGCACCTCCGCTCCGCTGTCCGCCCCCGTCACCGCGTGCGAGCCCGACTCCTCGGTGTCCCAGTGCGCCACCGCCTCGCGTACCGCTTCCCACTCCGGTACGCGACGTTCCCGTACCGCCCTGGCCCCCTTCTCGGTGGCCTTCCGCAGGGCCGCGGCCAGCTCGGCGGCGCCCGGCACGGGAGCGGCCGAACCCGCCGGGAGATGCGCTTCGAGCACCATCGCGGCCCGGCCGAGCCGCCCCAGTGCGTGCTGGGCGTCGTCGGCGGCCGACCGGGAGATACCCCGGTGGCGTACGGGCTCGTGCTGGGCCGTCGCCAGCGCCTCCTGCCAGGCCACCCTGGTCTCCCGGGTCGCCAGCAGAGCGGCGCGCACGTCCTCGTTGCTCCTGGCCGCCGGATCGGCGTACTGGTCGACGACCGTGGCCGCGTACCGCCCGTCCGAGACCAGCCAGGCTGCCAGGCGGTTGCGCAGCCTGGGCGTCTCCCAGGCCGGGTAGATCGCGTACGAGACCATCGCGAGGATGCCGCCCGCGAAGGTCAGGCCGACCCGTTCGGTGACCGTCTGCGACCAGTCGTCGCCCGCCATGCCGAGCAGGAAGACGACGTACGCGGAGACGCAGATCTGACTGATCGCGTAGCCGGTGCGCATCAGCAGGTACATCAGCAGGGCGCAGACCACCGAGAGGACGGCCGAGAGGACGGCGCCCGGCTGCGCGGTCTGCACGATGGCGCTGGCGAGCCCGACCCCGACGACGGTGCCGCCGAAGCGGGCCACGGAGCGGGAGTACGTCTGCGAGAAGTCCGGCCGCATCACCATGACGGCCACCATCGGCGCCCAGTACCCGTGACCGAACGGCAGCGCCTTGCCCACCAGATAGCCGGCCGCGACCACCGCCGAGACCCGGATGGCGTGGCGCAGGATCGGTGAACCGCTCCGCAGCTCGGCGTGCATCGACTTCAGTACGAGGGGGACGAGCCTCAGCAGCGTGGGGCGGCGGCGCAGCGGGGTGTCCGTGACGGCGGCGTCCCCGTCGCCGGTGCCGGCACCCTCGGCGATCTCGATGACGTCGTCGAGCAGGGCGGTGAGCCGGTCGGCCGCGCGCCGGGGCGGGCCGGTGAAGATCACCTCGGTGTCCGGGGTCCTGAGCGCGGCGAGGGCGGGCGCGGGGAGCCGCACCGGGTCGCCGTGCCGGATCGCGCGGGCCGCAGCGTCGAGCACGGACGCGGCGGCGGCGAGCAGTTCCCGGGCCCGGTCGCGTTCCGGCCCCTCCGCCGGGACGCCGAGCGCGGGGTCGGCGAGGGAGGCCAGTACGGGCCTGATCCGTTCGGCCACCCCGCGGGCACCGTGCAGTTCGGCGGGTCTGCGGCGGGCCTGCCGGGGAGTGACCGCGGCTGCGCTGCGGGCGGTCATCATCAGCACCGGGTCGAAGTCGGCCAGCGGGTCGTGGCGCAGCCGTCGGGCGTAGTCGCCCACCCCGGCGAGGGCATCGGCGAGCGCGTCCCGCTGGGCGCCCCATCTGCGGACCGGGAAGAGGACGATGAGCGCGGCCTGGACCACGCCGCCGACCGCGATCATCGCCGCGTGCACGGCCGAGTCGGCGACGGAGGTGGGCAGGGTGATCGTCACCAGCATGATCGCGACGTTGGACGAGGCGATGATGCCGCCGGTCGGCCCCGCCGCCCAGGCCAGGCCGGAGACGAACGTCCAGAGCACGAGCAGGGCGACGAACAGGACCGTGTGCGAGACGGTGATGTAGCCGATGAAGGTCGACACGGCCAGGCTGGCTCCCGAGACCAGCGCGAGGACGGGTCTCGGCCGCCAGCTGCGCTGGAAGGTGGCGATCGCCGCCTGGTACGCGCCGAAGGCGGAGCTGGCGGCGATCACGGGCCCGAAGAGGGCCAGGCTCGTCCCGAGGACGAGGGCGAGACCCGCGGCCCCGCGGATCGCGATGAGCGGTTCGAGCCGCCGTCGCTCGAACGTCAGCCCCGAGCGGGCGGTCTCCTTCAGCGCCCGGAGCCAACTCATGGGCCGAGCCTAGCCGCAATGCCTGATAAGTCCGACTTAAGCGTACTCATGCGACCTATCGGTCGATTCCCGGTCCGCTTCTGCCCATGCGGGCCCGGTCGGCGGCGGCCGTGCCGTGGGTCCAGCCGTCGAGGTCCGTGGCGCCGCGCACCCGCGTGGTGGTCGTCTTCGGGAACATCCGCTCGGCCGTGTCCGTGACCGCGACGTCCCGGGCGGCCAGCACCGGCAGCAGGCTGCCCGGAGCCGCGTGCTCGCTGGCGCCCCCTGTGTCGTCGCCCGCGTCGGCCGCCGCGGTGACCCGGGCGGTGTCGGAGGCGAGGCGGCTGCCGAGCCGCTGGGCGTACGCCATCAGGAAGGACTGCCGGAACGCCTTGGTCCGCTTGCGTCCGCCGGCGCGCTGTCCCGCCTCGGCCTTCGTCATCGCGGACGTTCCCTGCACGAGCAGGGAGGTGAAGAGCAGTTCCACGGCCTCCAGGTCCGGTTCGAAACCGACCACCGTCGTGAAGCCGATATCGCTGTTCCACACGGCCTGGCAGCGGTTCGCGGAGGCCACGGCGTCGAGGAGGATCGCCTTCGCCGTCTCGTACGGGGCATCGACCCCGATCCGACAGGCTCCCGGCGTCTCCTCGCTGTGGGTACGGGCGGCGAGCAGGGCCTCGTCGATGCTGTGCCGGGCCATCAGCTCCTGCGCCTTGGTGGTGAGGGCCTCGGCCTCCTCCGGGAAGCCGGTCCCCTCCGCCTTCGCGAGGAGTGCGCGGATGCGCGTGAGCATGCGGGACTCGCCCTGCGCGGGAGGCTGGTGGAGGCGGTCGGCGGCGGTCCCGGGGGCCGGCCCGACGGGCTCGATGGCGGGGAGGCGCAGCAACAGCCGGTACAGGCCGAGGAGACCCGAGGCGTACGAGAAGCGGTCGGGCCGGTTCCGGGGTGCGGGGGCCGGGAGCGCGGCGAGCTGGTCGGCCCAGCGGGGCGGGAGGTGCGGGTACCGGGCCGTCTCGGCCGCGATCAGGGCGGCCACGAGCGCGGCCCCGCCCTCGTCCAGCTCCCGCCGGACGATGCGGACGAGGTCGGCGGGCTGCCAGCCACGGGACCAGGCCCGCCGGACGAACTCCTCGCCCCGGGCGTGCGCGTCGTCGTCGGCGGCCGGGGCGGCGGCGAGAAGGGAGGCGCCGGTGTCGAGACCTGTGTCGTCGTCCGAGTACAGGGCTGCCGCGCACGCCTGGTCGATCACCGGTTCCATGAGGTCAGGGTAGGTCCGGGGGCGTGCGCGGGGCGGCGGCGGGGTTACGGCAGCAGCACCAGCTTGCCGCGTAGGTGGCCCGCCTCGCTCAGGGCGTGCGCCTTGCCCGCGTCGGACAGTGCGAAGGTCTGCGCCACCGGCACCCGGAGCTCGCCCAGGGCGGCCAGCCGGGCGTTCTCCTCCAGGCGTGCGCCGGCGGGGGCGTCCGTGCCGGCGGAGAACGCCACGCCCAGCTTCGCGGCGTCCGGGTCCGCGATGGTGACGATCCGGTCCGTCGTACCGCCGCGCAGCTCGACGGAGTCCGGCAGCGCGCCCCGGCCCGAGGCGTCGAAGACCGCGTCCACGCCCTGGGGAGCGACCTGGCGGACCCGGTCGACCAGGCCGTCCCCGTAGGCCACCGGGACCGCGCCGAGGACCCGCAGGTAGTCGTGGTTGGCCGGGGACGCCGTGCCGATCACCGTGGCGCCCCGGGCCGTCGCCAGCTGGACCGCGGCGGAGCCCACCGCTCCGGCCGCCCCGTGGAGCAGCAGCGTGTCGCCCTCGGTGACGGCGAGTTCGTCCAGGACCCGGGCGGCCGTCGCGGAGGCCACGGGCAGGGCGGCGGCGGCCTCCCAGCCCAGCTCCTCCGGCTTGCGGGCGACGGACCGCACGTCCGCCAGCGCGCGGGCGGCGTACGAGCCGGTGGCGCTCGTACCGAGGACCTCGTCGCCCGGCGCGAAGGCGGTGACGCCCTCGCCCGTCTCGTCGACCACCCCGGCGAACTCGATGCCCGGCGTCGCGGGCAGCGGCGTGGTGAAGACCTTCTCCAGCCGGCCGTTCCTGATCTTGTGGTCGATCGGGTTGACCCCGGCCGCCCTGACCCGCACACGGACCTGGCCGGGCCCGGGGTGCACCTCGTCCACCTGGGCCAGGTGCAGGACCTCGGGGCCGCCGAACCGCTCGTACACGATCGCTTCCATGCGTCGATCCTCACGGCCCGGCTGCGGTCCGGCGACCCGGAGCCGCCGTCCGGGCCGTTGTCAGTGGCGGGTGCCAGACTCGGTCCATGACCGCACGGTGGGCTCTGGCCACGGCAGAGGGCGGCGGCGCGCTCCTCGTGCCGCTGGACGGGGACGGGCTGCCCACCGGCCCCGTCCTCGCCGAGCCCGATCTCGTAGAGGCCGTCCGGTCACGGCCCGACGTGGCGCGCTGGGTCTGGCGGTCGACCGCCGAGATCTATCCACGGCTGCTCGCGGCGGGGGTCCGTGTCGAGCGGTGTTACGACGTGGAGTGCGCCGAGCTGCTGCTGCTCGGCCACGAGGGACGCTTCGGGGAGCCCCGTTCCGCAGCCGCGGCCTGGGCCCGCCTGCGGAACGCACCCGTGCCGCCCGATCCGCCGCCCCGGTCCGCGGAGCCCGGATCGCAGTCCTCCCTCTTCGAGCCGCAGTCGGGCACGGACGTGCCCTTCGACGCGCTGCTCGCCGTGTACGCCGAGCAGCTGCGCCGCCACGACAGGGCGGCGCACCCGGGCCGGATGCGGCTGCTCACCGCCTCCGAGTCGGCGGGCATGCTCGTCGCCACCGAGATGAACAGGGCCGGTCTGCCCTGGCGGGCGGACGTACACCGGGACCTGCTCAACGAACTGCTGGGCGAGCGGTACGCGGGCGGCGGGGAGCCCCGCAGACTGGCCGAGCTGACGGACGAGGTGTCGGCCGCCTTCGGGAGGCGGGTGCGTCCCGATCTGCCCGCCGACGTACTGAAGGCGTTCGCGCAGGCCGGGATCAAGGTGACGTCGACCCGGCGCTGGGAGCTGGAGGAGCTCGACCATCCGGCCGTGGAACCGCTGATCGCGTACAAGAAGCTGTACCGGATCTGGACGGCGCACGGCTGGAGCTGGCTCCAGGACTGGATCCGCGACGGCCGATTCCGCCCGGAGTACCAGCCGGGCGGCACGGTCAGCGGGCGCTGGACGACCAACGGCGGCGGGGCGCTCCAGATCCCCAAGGTCATACGTCAGGCCGTCGTCGCGGACGAGGGCTGGCTGCTGGTCGTGGCGGACGCCGACCAGATGGAGCCGCGCGTCCTGGCCGCGATCTCCCGCGACCGGGGGCTGATGGAGGTGGCCGGCCATGACGGCGACCTCTACAAGGCGCTGTCCGACCGGGCCTTCCAGGGCGACCGCGACCACGCCAAGATCGCTCTGCTGGGCGCGATCTACGGCCAGACGTCCGGCGACGGCCTGAAGAACCTGGCAGCGCTGCGCCGGAGGTTCCCGCAGGCCGTGGCCTACGTCGACGACGCGGCGAAGGCCGGCGAGGAGGGCCGTCTCGTACGGACCTGGCTGGGCCGGACGAGCCCGCCCGCGGCCGGAGCGGGAGAGGACGGGGAGGCGGGCATCCCGCAGGAGAGCGAGGAGCCGGCGGGCGGCTCGGGCGACACCGAGTTCACCCCGGGCTACGCCTCGTCGAACGCCCGGGCACGGGGCCGCTTCACCCGGAACTTCGTGGTGCAGGGCAGCGCCGCCGACTGGGCCCTGCTCCTCCTGGCCGCGCTCAGGCGGACGCTCGCCGACAGCGGTCTGCGGGCCGAGCTGGTCTTCTTCCAGCACGACGAGGTGATCGTGCACTGTCCGGCCGAGGAGGCCGAGCGCGTGGTGGGGGCCATCCGCGCGGCCGGGGAACTGGCCGGGCGGACCGCCTTCGGTGAGACACCGGTGCGGTTTCCGTTCACGACGGCGGTCGTGGAGCGGTACTCCGACGCCAAGTGAGCGCCGCCTGACCGTGACCGGCGGCTCGCCCGGGGCGGTCCACCGCGGAAGGGTCCCGCCCGCGCAGGGGACTGCGCGGACGGGACCCTTCGAGGCGGTGGTGCGCGCCCGCTGCCGCGTCTACCCGCGTTCCCACAACGCGGGGACATGGGGCGGTTCCCAGCCGCCCATGGCCAGGTGGCCCTGCAGACAGCGGTAGGCGACCCCGCCGTAGGTGACGCGGTCTCCCGCGCGGTAGGAGGTCCCGGCCGACCAGGTCCCGCCCGGCGGGTCGGTGGGCGGATCGGTGGGCGGATCCGTGGGACCAGGGGTCTGGGCTACGTCGAGGACGAAGTCGAAGGTGCCCTGTCTGCCGCTTCCCGCGGTGCGCACGTTCATCAGCAGGGCCGGATCGAAGAGGGAGTCGGTGGCGTTGCGCGGCTCGTTCGGGAAGTACAGCTGCGTGGTGAGGACCGGACGGCCGGGCGCCTGGGCCTTCACATGGATGTGCCGGGTGCGCCCGGGGTAGAGGCCCGCCACGACCGTGGTGAGCGTGAAGGCCCCGTTCGCGTCGGTGAACTGGTGGCCGCGGAAGGCGTAACCGGCCATGTCGTACGCGCCGTTGGTGTCGGCCTGCCAGAAGTCGAGCAGCACTCCGGGAATGGGCCGGCAGGCCCGGCCGAAGACGTATCCGCTGACGGTCAGCGGTACGCCGGGGGTTCCCGCCGTCACCAGGCTGGTGCGGCGTGGGGAGTTGGGCCTGAAGTACGGGCCCTCCATCTGCGGCGGCGTGGGGTCGTCCCCGTCGTCGCAGGCGGGGGTTGGGGCGAGCAGCCGGCCCTCGGAGCCGGCGTCGCGGGCGAGCGCGACGCCTCCTCCGGCGAGCAGGGGGGCGGCGCTCGCGACGATCGCTGCCTTCAGGAGACTCTTGCGGCTGATCCGTCGGTCGTGGGGGGCATCGTCGTTCGGGATGCCGTCGCGTACTGCTGGAGTCATGACGTATTCCTCGGAACGGGGAGAGGACGTACGGACAGGGGCTGTCTGGTCAGATCCGCTGCCACAGCGCGGGCACGTTCGGCGGCTGCCAGCCCGCCTGGGCCGTGTGGGCCTGGAGGCAGCGGTAGGTCGCGCCGCCGTACGTCACCGTGGCTCCGGCGGCGTACGCCGTGCCCGCGGCCCAGGTCCCGCCCGGCTCGGTCGGCGGGTCCGTCGGCTCGGTGGGCGGGTCGGTCGGGGTGCCGCTGGTCATCAGCGTCAGCCCGTAGACCTGGAGCGCGGCGTTCACCGGCTGGAAGTACGTCGTACCGCCTGACGAGCAGTTCCCGGAGCCGCCGGAGGTGACCCCCTGGGCCTGGCTGCCGGAGAGGAACGAGCCGCCGGAGTCACCGGGTTCGGCGCACACACTGGTGCGGGTCACCGGGGAGATGGTGCCCTCCGGGTAGGTGACGCTGGTGTTGCGCTGCTGGATGGTGCCGCAGTGCCAGCCGGTCGTCGATCCGGAGCGGCAGACCGAGGCGCCTTCGAGCATCTCGGTGGAGCCGGTGACGGTCACATCTCCCCTGCCGTAGCCGTTCACCAGGCCCCGCGGGGTCCAGGAGGAGTTGGTGGCGACCCAGGCGTAGTCCCGGCCGGGGAAGGTGGATGCCTGGAAGGAGCCCTGGGCCTGCTGGTTGACGCCGTTGGTGGTCGTGCCGGCCCTGCCGCAGTGCCCCGCGGTGACGAAGCCGTTCTGCGTACCGCGCTTGACGGGGAAGCCGATCGAGCAGCGGCCCGAGCCGTTCATGTAGTACGCGTCGCCGCCGCGCAGGTCCGCGAGGGCGCGGGGCCGCTCGGCGGACCGGTTGACCTTCACCAGGGAGCGGGAGACACCGGCGGCGTCGAGGAAGGCGCGCGCGGCCGAGGCGTCCGCGGCGTTGACGACGACCCGGTTGGTGCGCACGTCGACGTACCAGGAGGGCACGTTCCGCGGGGACTCGGCCCGTGCCACGCCGTCCAGCGCGGCCTTCGCGGCTTCGAGGCGGTCCAGGCTGTGGCCGACGACCTCGGCCTCGGCGCCCGCGGCGGTGATGCGTGCGGCCTCCGTGCTGTCGGTGGTGGCGACGGTGAGCGTGGCGCCGTCTCCGCTCACCCTGGCTCCGGCGAAGCTGGCGCCGAGGGACTTCTCCAGCCCGGCGGCGACGGCCGCGGCGCGGTACTCGTCGCCTATCCGGCTCTTCGCCTCCTTCTCGCTCAGGCCGAGATCGCGTCGCATGGCGTCGATCAGACCGGGTGACACCTGCTCGGCCGCGACCGCGGAGGGGGTGGCGGTGCCCGTCGGGTCGGCCGAAGCGGTTCCGGTCAGACCTGCGAGGGCGAGCGCTCCCACCGCCGCGGTGGCGGTACATGCGGCGAGTGCGCGTCTGCGGAGTGCGGTGGTGGTCTCCACGTAACTCTCCTTGGCGTGAGGGGTGTTGGGCTCCGGGCCGGGAACCCGGTCGGGGATTGCCGAAAACGTAGCCGCGCGCACGACGGCCGAGGAGATCCCGTCCGCCCCCTCACTTCGCGTTATGGGGCACCCCGGCGATCTCCCGCGCGGGACCGGAACTCCCTCCCGGAGGCCCGCTATAGGCTCCGCGCATGGCGACGCACGAGCACGAGATCACGGCACCCGTCGACCTCTGCGGGCCCGGGGGCCGGCTGAATCCGGCCGCTGTCGGGTGGTCCAGGAAGCCGCTGCACCGCGCCAACCTGCGGGGCTGGGGCCGGACGAAGCGGTGGGAGTACTGGTGCGTGACGACGCCCACCCATCTCGTGGCGCTGACCGTGAGCGACCTCGACTTCCTGGGCCTGAACACGGTCTACGTCCTCGAATACGGGCCCGGGGGCCGCGAGTTCGAGCGCACGGCGATCGTTCCCGGCGCCCGTGGCATCACCCTCCCGGAGGCCGTCGCCGGAGCACCGGGCTCCGCCGACGTGGTGGTGGGACCGGCCCGGCCGACCCGTGGCGCGGTGCGGATCGAGATCCGCGACGAGCCCGGGGGCACCCGGCTGCGGGCCCGTTGCCTGACCCCGGACCGGCAGCCGGTGGAGGTGGACCTGCTGGTCTCCCGCCCGGCCGGTCACGAATCGCTGTCGGTCGTCGTGCCCTGGAGCAGCACCCGTTTCCAGTACACGTCCAAGCAGACGGCGCTCCCCGCGACGGGCCGGGTCCGGATCGGCACCGACGTCCTGCCCTTCGCGGCGGAGGACACCTGGGCGGTCCTGGACCACGGACGCGGTCGCTGGCCGCGCTCGGTCGACTGGAACTGGGGCGCGGCCTCGGGCCGTACCGACGGCCGGACCGTGGGCCTCCAGTTCGGCGGGCGGTGGACGGCGGGCACCGGTTCCACGGAGAACGGGCTGTGCGTGGACGGCCGGCTCACCAAGATCGGCGAGGAACTGGCGTGGAACTGGTCCCCCGAGGACCTCCTCTCCCCCTGGACCGTGCGTACCCCGTCCTCGGACCAGGTGGATCTGGCCTTCACCCCGTTCCACAACCGCTCGACACGCACGGAGGCCGGACTGATCGCCAACCGCACCGACCAGTGCTTCGGCCACTACGACGGCCGTATCCGCACCGACGACGGCACCGAGATCGTCGTCGAACGGCTGCTGGGCTGGGCCGAGGACGTCCACATGCGCTGGTGACTCCCCCTCCGGCGGCGGCCCGGGTAGGTTCCCCTCATGCACACAGGCCAACCGCTGGGCTCAGGACGCACCGCCGATGTGTACGAGATCGACGAGTCCTGGGTCCTGCGCCGCTACCGCGACGGCACCGACGCCACGCCCGAACTGGCCGTCATGGCGTACCTCGCCGCCTCCGGATTCCCCGTCCCCCGCATAGGCCCGCCCGCCGGTCCCTCGATGCCGCTCTCCGATCTGGTCCTGGAGCGGCTGACCGGACCGACGATGGCCGAGGCCCTGCTCGCGGGCACGCTCAGCGGGCCGGAGGGTGCCGAGACGCTGGCCCGGCTCCTGCGCGAACTGCACACGATCCCGCCCCGGCTCTCCCACGACCCGGACGACCGGATGATCCATCTCGATCTGCATCCCGAGAACGTGATGCTGACGCCCGGCGGTCCGGTGGTGATCGACTGGAGCAACGCCTCGGAGGGCCCGCCGGAGCTGGACCGGGCCATGTCGTCCCTGATCCTGGCCCAGGTCTCGCTCGACCCCGCGTTCCCATCCGGGGACGCCGTCCGGGGGCTGCTCGGGGAACTGCTCGACCGGCTCGCCGAGGACGGCGGCGTACCCGCGGACGCCCTCGCCCGTGCCACAGCGCTCCGCGCATCGGACCCGTGCCTGACCGAAGGGGAACGGGCGGCGCTCGACGCGGCGGCGGAGCTGGTCGCCGCGGGGGCGGGCCTGGCCAGGGACTGAGCCGTCTGTCGAAGGACCAGACCCTAGGGTCCTAACCGCGCAGATAGGCCAGTACGGCGAGCACGCGTCGGTTCGTCTCGTCGGTCAGCGAGAGGTCGAGCTTCGTCAGGATGGAGCCGAAGTGCTTGCTGACGGTGCCCTCACTGACCGACATCGCCTGCGCCACCGACGCGTTCGAGCGGCCTTCGGCCATCAGCCCCAGCACCTCCTGCTCGCGTGCGGTGAGCCGGGACAGCGGATCGCGGCGGTGCCTGAGCAGTTGGCGTACGACCTCCGGATCGACCACGGTGGCGCCGTCGGCGACCCGCTGGAGCGCGTCGACGAACTCCTCCACGTTGCCGATCCGCTCCTTGAGGAGATAGCCGACGCCCGTGCCGTCGGAGGTGTCCAGCAACTCCTCGGCGTAGGCGCGCTGGACGTACTGACTGAGGACGAGGACGGGCAGCTGAGGCCGCGCCCCGCGCAGGGCGACGGCGGCCCGCAGCCCCTCGTCGGAGAATCCGGGCGGCATCCGCACATCGGTCACGACGATGTCCGGATCGTGTGCGCCGACCGCCGCGGTGAGCTCGTCGGCGGTGCCGACGCCCGCCACGACCTGGTGGCCGAACCGCTCCAGCAGACCGACGAGACCTTCCCGCAGGAGCACGCTGTCCTCGGCCAGCACGATGCGCAACATCAGATCCTCAGGGCGGAATCGGGTACGTCCAGCCGGAACACCGTCGGACCTCCGGGCGGGCTGGACAGTAGCAGGTGGCCGTCCAGCACCGAGATGCGGTCGGCCACGCCCTGGAGCCCCGTGCCGACGGCCGTGTCCGCACCGCCCGCCCCGTCGTCGCGCACCTCGACCACCAACACCCCTTCCACGACACGGCCGTTCACCCCGGCCCGGCTCGCCCCGCTGTGCTTGGCCACATTGGCGAGCGCCTCGCAGACCGCGAAGTACACAGCCGTCTCGACGTGTTCGGGGAGCCGCCCCGGCAGCTCGAACTCCACGTCGACAGGGACCGCCGACCGGTCCGCGAGGTCCTCGACCGCCGCCTGAAGACCGCGGTCGGTGAGCACCTGGGGGTGGATTCCCTGGATCAGTTCCCTGATCTCGACCAGCGCGGCCCGTGCCTCGTCGTGCGCCGTGGCGAGCAGACCCCCCAGCGGCTCGGCCGGGCTCTCCAGCCTGGCCAGGCCCAGTGTCATCGACAGGGCGACGAGCCGCTGCTGCGCACCGTCGTGCAGATCGCGCTCGATCCGCCGGCGCTCCGCCTCGAAGGCGTCCACCAACCGCATCCGCGACCGGCCCAGTTCCACGATCCTGGCATCGGTCCCGCTGCCGCCCGGAGCCAGCATCCACCGGGTCAGCGCGCCGCGCGCCGCGGCCACCAGCCCCACCGGGTAGGCGAACACCGGCAGCAGCAGGGCCCCGAGGAGCGCCACGGCGAACGCCTGCGGATACGTCTCCGCCAGCCCGAGCTTCAGTACGCGCACCTCCTCGCCCCCGGTGACCGCTGCCATCACGACCGGCGTCGCGAGCAGTCCCCCGCAGACCGCGATCACGGTCCCGGCCACCAGTGCCTCCAGGGGCCACAACACCCAGGCGACCAGCAGCGCGAAGCCCAGCTCCCGCCAGGTGGCGGGCTCCCGGAGCCGGGTCCGCACCCAGGCGGCCGGACCGGTGCGGTCCGGGTCGCGGTGCGGATCACCGATCGGAGCGGGGTCGACGAGCCGCAGCCGGCGGCGCTCCAGCGCGGCCACCGGTATGCCGGTGAGCACGAGCATCAGGAGCAGCGGAATGCCGATCAGTACGAGGGTCAGCGCACTGCCCACGACCGCCAGCAGCAGGACACAGCCGAGGACGGCCAGCCCGACGGGAACCCCCGTGAGGAGATAGAGCGCCGAACGCCACGGCCACCCGCCGAGGAGGTAGCGGGGCCGTCGGAGAGCCTGACCGATGCTGAGGGAGCGCATGAGCGCACGGTAGAAGGTGCTGGTCGCGGGCCACCACCCAGCTGGCTCCACCATCGGCCGGGAGCTGGGTGGGGTGGAGCTACCTCCACCCCCAGGACTCCTCCTCGCTGCGATGTGCGCGGCACGCGGCGTCGGTTGACTGATCCTCATGAATCAGCAACCAGCCGACAGCCCGCCGGCCGTGCGGCTCCGTTCGGTCACCCGCTCCTTCGGAAAGCCGGCCGACTCCGTCACCGCCCTCGACGACGTCAGCCTCACCATCCCCGGCGGCACCTTCACCGCCGTCATGGGACCTTCCGGTTCCGGCAAGTCGACGCTGCTGCAGTGCACGGCGGGGCTGGACCGGCCGACCTCCGGCCAGGTGTTCCTCGGGGACACGGACCTGACGGGGCTCAGCGAACGGAAGCTGACTCTGCTGCGCCGCGACCGCATCGGCTTCGTCTTCCAGGCGTTCAACCTGCTGCCCTCCCTCACGGCGGCGCAGAACGTCGCGCTCCCGCTGCGGCTGGCGGGCCGGCGGCCCGGGCGGTCCGAGGTGCGCGACGTACTGGAGCAGGTCGGTCTCGCCGACCGGGCCGGGCACCGGCCCGGCGAACTGTCCGGCGGCCAGCAGCAGCGTGTGGCCCTGGCCAGGGCCCTCGTCACCCGGCCCGAGGTGCTGTTCGGGGACGAGCCGACCGGGGCGCTCGATTCGCAGACCGGCAGGGAGGTGCTGACGCTGCTGCGTTCCATGGTCGACCGGGGGCAGACCGTGATCATGGTGACGCACGATCCGGTGGCCGCCTCGTACGCGGACCGGGTGGTGTTCCTGGCGGACGGGTCGGTGCGGGACGAGCTGCACGACCCGACCGCCGAACAGGTCGCGGCGCGCATGACCGCAGCGGCGGTGGTCCCGTGCTGAGCCTCGCTCTGCGCTCGATGCGGACCCGGTGGGTCACGTTCATCGGCTCCTTCGTCGCCCTGGCTCTGGGAGTCGGGCTGATCGCCACCACGGGGATGGCGCTCGCGGCGACGTTCGGCGCCCCGGAGCGCGAACCCGAACGGTTCGCCGGGGCCCCGGTCGTGGTGCGGGCGTCCGACACCCTCCGGGTCGCGACGCCGATCGGTGAACGTACCCAGCGACTGGCCGACCCCCGGCCGGTGCCCGCCGGCCTGGCCGCCCGGCTCGCCTCGCTGGGACGCACCACGCAGGACCGGACGTTCCACGTGAAACTGGACCGGGGCGACGGCCAGGACGAGGCCGTCGGCCACCCCTGGTCGATCGCCGCCGCCACCCCGTACCGGCTCTCCTCGGGCCGCGCCCCCCGGGCCGCCCACGAGATCGTCGTGGCGACGGGCTCCGCCGGCGGCCCGCGCACCGGCGACCGTGTCGAGGTCGCCACGGCCACCCGGCACACGCCCGGGGCCGTCTCCACGCGGACGGTCGTCGGCACCGTGCCGGCCACCGGCTTCGAGAGCGCCGTCTTCTTCAGCGACGCCGAGGCGGCCCGCATCTCCCCGCCGGTCGACGCGGTGGTGGTGCACGCGGACCCGGCCGCGGTCCGCGCCCTGGTCGGGGCGGCCCCCGGCATGACGGTCCTCACCGGTGACGAACGGCGCAGGGCCGACCCCGATCCCGACCGGGACAGCGAGGCGCTCGTCGCCGTCAACGCCATGCTCGGCACGGCGGCCGGCATCACCGGCTTCGTCTCGGTGTTCGTCGTCGCGTCGACGTTCTCGTTCACCGTGGCCCAGCGGCGGCGCGAATTCGGGCTGCTCCGCACGGCCGGCGCCACACCGGGGCAGGTACGGCGCATGGTGGTCGCCGAGGCAGGCGTCATCGGTGTGCTCGCGTCGGCCGCGGGCTGCCTGCTCGGCGACGCCGCGGCGCCCCGGCTCGCCTCCTGGATGACCGGTGCGGGGATCGCGCCGTCCTGGTTCGCCGTCGGTGACGTGACGTGGCCCCTGCACGCGGCCTTCTGGACGGGACTGTTCGTCGCGATGGCGGGCGTGGTGGTCTCCTCCCACCGGGCGGGACGCATCGGCCCCACGGAGGCGCTCCGCGAGTCCGCCGTCGACAGCCGGACGATGCCGCCGAGCCGGCTCCTGACGGGCTCCGCCGTCCTGCTGACCGGCCTGGGACTGCTCGCCTGGGCGCTGGTCACCGATCCGGGGGACGTACTGAAGCGGAAGACGTACATCCTCCAGCCCATGTGGCTGATCGTCGGCTTCGCCCTGTTCGCCCCGCTCCTGGTCCGCCCGCTGACCCGACTGCTGACCTGGCTGCCCGCCCGGCTCCCCGGCGCCACGGGCCTGCTGGCCCGGCAGAACGCCTCCACCGCGGTACGCCGCACGGCGGCCGTCGCGGCGCCGGTCCTCATCACCGTCGCCCTGGCCGTCTCCCTGCTCGGCACGGTGGCCACCGTCAACGGGGCCAAGGCCGCCGAGGCGGCGGCGCAGACCGGCGCGGACTGGGTGGTGTCGGCGGGCGAGGGCCGCGCACTGGACCCGCGCTTCGTGGACCGCGCCCGGACCATCCCGGGAGCGGTGACCAGCGCCTCGCGCTCCACCGCGGTCACCGTCCTCGAAGAGGGCACCGCCCTCATCAGGTCCGAGGCCCGAGCCGTCGACCCGGCAGCCCTGGCCCGGATCGGCCGTCCGCCCCTCGTCTCCGGAAGCCTCACCGACCTCGACGACGACTCCATCGTCGTCAACGAGGAGTGGGAGACCCGGACCGTGGGACAGCGGGTGAGCGTCTGGCTCGGCGACGGCCGCAAGGTGTCGCTGCGCATCGCCGCGGTCCTGCGGGTCGGCACCGGCTCCAACGGCGTGTACGTGACCCCGAAGAACGCCGCCGGGGCCGGAATCGACCGTCTCGACGTCGGGCTCCGTACGGGAGCGGACCGTTCGGCCACCGCCGCCCTCCTCGCGAAGGCCGGCCGGGCAACCTCCACCCCGGTCCTCACGAAGGACGCCTGGGTGACCGCGCACTACCCCCGCACCAGCGAGAACACCCGTATGGGCATGTTCCTGATCCTCGGCATCGCCCTGCTGTACACGGGCATCGCGCTGGCCAACACCCTGGTGATGGCCAGCGCGGACCGGGTCCGCGACCTCGCGGTGCTCCGCCTGACGGGCGCCACGAAACCGCAGGTCCTGCGGCTGATCGCCGTCGAGGCCCTGGTGGTCGTCGCCGTGGGCGCCGTCCTGGGCGGTGCGGTCGCCGCCCTCAACCTCCTCGGCGTCAAGGGCGCACTGGAGCTGCTCTGCGTGAGCTCACCGGTGATCGTGCCCTGGGGAACCGTGGGCACGCTCCTGGCCGCGAGCGCGGCCCTCGCCACGGTCTCCGCCGTCCTCCCGGCCCTGGCGGCCCTGCGCACCCGGCCGGTCGAGCTGGCCGGCATGCGCGAATGAACCGGTGCCGGCCGTCAGTCTCCGGTCACGACGGGAAGTTCCGAGGGAAGGCCCCACTCGCTCCACGACCCGTCGTACACGGACAGGCCGCGATACCCCGCCAGTTCGGCGCCCAGCGCGAGTACGCAGGCGGTGACCCCCGAACCACAGCTGAAGACCAGCCTCTCCCGCTCCCCCACGAGCCCCTCGAAGGCCGCCCGCAGTTCCGCGGCCGGCAGCATCCGCCCGTCACGCCGGAGCTCGGCGAAAGGCAGGTTGACCGCGCCGGGCATATGGCCGCCGCGCAGCCCGGCACGAGGCTCCGGGGCCGTACCGGCGAACCGCTCCCGGGCCCGGGCGTCGAAGACGACGGCGCCCGGGTCGGCAAGGGCCGCCAGGACCTCACCGCTCCCGACCACGAACCCGGCGCGCGGCCGGGCGGTGAAGTCACCCACCGGAACCTCGGGCGCGGGCCCCCCGCGCTCCAGCGGCAGTCCGGCGGCGGTCCAGGCGGGCAGCCCGCCGTCGAGCACGGCGACCCGGTCGAAGCCCATCGCGCGCAGCATCCACCAGGCGCGGGCACTGGAGTAGATGCCCGCCCCGTCGTAGACGATCACGGTGTCGGAGTCATGGACGCCCAGCACCCGCATCTCCCGGGCGAAGGCGTCCGCGCCGGGCATGGTGTGGGGCAGCGGCCCGGAGTGATCGGACAGCGCACCGTCGATATCGAAGACCCGCGCCCCCGGAATCCGCCACTCCGCCCCCCGGTCGGCACCCACGGAGGCATCGAGCACCACGACTCCCGGACGGCCGAGCCGCTCCCCGAGCCACTCGGCACCGACCAACGGGCCGGGAAGGACTCCCGGCAGCTCCCGCACACCCACGATTCCTCCCACCCCTCAGCCCTCCGGCCAAGTCCATCGCAGCACACAAAAGCCCCAGGTCAGCGATGAACTGACCTGGGGCTTCTCTGAGCCGCCTTCGGGATTCGAACCCGAGACCTACGCATTACGAGTGCGTTGCTCTGGCCAACTGAGCTAAGGCGGCACGCCCTGTCGCACCATAGTGCGATCAGCAGCGGGCCCAAGTCTACACAGTTTCCGGGGGTGCTCCGTACAGGGCGCCGCCGGAGGCGTATCCGCAGGTCAGGGGCGGGTCAGGAGCACTTCTTGCCCTCTGCGGGCGGGGTTCCCTCCAGCAGGTACGTGTTGATCGCCGTGTCGATGCAGTCGCTTCCCCGGCCGTACGCGGTGTGGCCGTCGCCCTCGTAGGTGAGGAGGGTGCCGGAGGAGAGCTGGTCCGCGAGCGACTCGGCCCACTTGTACGGCGTCGCGGGGTCCCGGGTGGTGCCGACCACGACGATCGGGGCGGCGCCCTTCGCCTCGGTGCGGTGGGGGGTGCCGGTGGCGTCGACGGGCCAGTAGCCGCAGTTCAGGGCCGCCCAGGCGAAGCCCTTGCCGAAGACCGGGGACGCCTCCTCGAAGCTGGGAACGGACTTCTGGACGTCGGCGGGGGCGTCGAAGGCCGGGGGCAGATCGAGGCAGTTCACGGCCGCGTTCGCGTACATCAGGTTGGCGTAGGTGCCGTTCGGCTCGCGCTCGTAGTAGCTGTCGGCGAGTGCCAGGAGACCCGAGCCGTCGCTGCGCAGGGCACCCGCGAGGGCCTCGCGGAGCTGCGGCCAGGCCGCCTCGTCGTACATGGCGGCGATCACCCCGGTCGTGGCCAGCGACTCGGTCAGCTTCCGGCTCTCGCCGGTCGGGATGGGCTTGGCGTCCAGATCGGCGAAGAGCTGCTTGAGCGCGGTGGCCGCCGCGTCCGCGGTCGTGGTGCCGAGCGGGCAGTCCTCCTTCTTCACGCAGTCCGCGGCGAAGGACTGGAACGCCGCCTCGAAGCCCGCGGTCTGGTCGCGGTTGATGTCGATGGCGGGAAGGGACGGGTCCATCGCGCCGTCGAGGACCAGCCGGCCCACCCGGTCCGGGAAGAGATCGGCGTACGTCGCCCCGAGGAAGGTGCCGTAGGACGCCCCGACGTAGTGCAGCTCCTTGTCGCCCAGGAGGGAGCGCAGGATGTCCATGTCACGGGCCGTCTCGACCGTGGAGACGTGCGGGAGGATCCTCTCGGAGCGCTTCTCGCAGCCGTTGGCGAACTTCTCGAAGGCACCGCTCAGCTCGGTGATCTCGGCGTCGTCGTCGGGGGTCTGATCGACCTGGGTGTAGGCGTCCATCTCCTTGCCCGTCAGACACTCGACGGGCTCGCTGCGGGCCACTCCCCGCGGGTCGATGGCCACCATGTCGTAGCGGGCGCGGACCGGAGCCGGGTAGCCGATGGCCGCGTACCCCTGGAGGTAGCCGATGGCCGAACCGCCCGGGCCGCCCGGATTCACCAGGAGCGAGCCGATCCGCTTGCCCGGTCCGGTGGCCTTCTTGCGGGAGACGGCCAGCTTGATGTCCCCGTCGTCGGGGTTCCCGTAGTCCAGCGGCGCCTTCATCGTGGCGCACTGGAAGCCCTCCACGCCGCAGTCGCGCCAGTTCAGCTTCTGCGCGTAGTACGGCTCGAGGTCCTTGGGGGCCGCGGCTCCGGCGGCCGACGCACTCGTCGTCGACGTTCCGCTGCTGCAGCCGGAGACGAGGAGGCCGGCAGTGCCGAGCGCGGTGGCGAGGATGCGGAGCAGGCGCCTGGTGTCCATCCCCGGAGCGTAGTCGCCGGGTGACGACTCGTCCGATTCCCTGCTCATTCGGGTGAATACCCCGCCCCACCTGCCCAGCTGCGTCAGCCGGCCCGGAGCGCCATCGTCATCGCCTCCACCGCGAGCAGCGGCGCCACGTTGCGGTCGAGTGCCCGACGGCAGGCGATGACCGCCTCGATCCGGCGCAGGGTGCGCTCGGGGGTCGACGACCGGGCGATCCGGTCGAGCGCGTCCCCCGCGTCGACGTTGGCGATCGCGATCCGGGAACCGAGCTGGAGCGCCAGCACGTCGCGGTAGAAGCCGGTCAGATCGGTGAGCGCCAGATCGAGGCTGTCGCGCTGCGAACGGGTCTTGCGGCGCTTCTGCCGGTCCTCCAGCTCCTTCATCACCCCTGCCGTGCCCCGGGGCATCCGGCCCCCGGCGACCGCGCCGAGCGCCGCCTTCATGTCGTCGGTCTCCTTGACGTCCACCTCGTCCGAGACCTGCTTGGCTTCCTCGGACGCGGTGTCGATCAGCTCCTGAGCAGCCTTCAGGCAGCCGCCGACGTCGTCGATCCGGAGCGGGAGCTTGAGCACGGCGGCACGGCGGGCCCTGGCCCGCTCGTCCGTGGCCAGCCGACGGGCCCGGCCGATGTGGCCCTGGGTCGCGCGGGCCGCCGACGCGGCGCGCTCGGGATCGATGCCGTCCCGCCGGATCAGCACGTCGGCGACGGCGTCGACCGGCGGTGTGCGGAGCGTGAGATGGCGGCAGCGGGAGCGGATCGTCGGCAGGACGTCTTCCAGGGACGGTGCGCAGAGCAGCCACACCGTGCGGGGAGCGGGCTCCTCCACGGCCTTCAGCAGGACGTTGCCCGCTCCCTCGGTCAGACGGTCGGCGTCCTCCAGGACGATGACCTGCCAACGGCCGACGGCCGGGGAGAGCTGGGCGCGGCGGACCAGGTCGCGGGTCTCCTTCACACCGATGGACAGCAGGTCGGTGCGGATGATGTCGACGTCGGCGTGCGTACCGATCAGGCTGGTGTGGCAGCCGTCGCAGAAGCCGCAGCCGGGAATGCCGCCGAGGGCCCGGTCAGGACTGGTGCACTGGAGCGCGGCGGCGAAGGCGCGGGCGGCGGTGGACCGCCCGGACCCGGGCGGTCCGGTGAACAGCCAGGCGTGGGTCATCTTCGAGCCCGGGGGTACCGGCTCACCCGTGGAAATGGCGGTGACCAGCGCATCGGCGTCCCGGGCGGCGGCAGCGAGCTGCTCCTGGACCCGGTCCTGTCCGACGAGGTCGTCCCATACGGTCATGGGTCATCGCCCTTCCGGTGCTGTGGTGGTGCGGTGAGCCGCGGACTCGGGATGTTCCGCGGCCTGGGGTCGAGCCGGATTCCCATTGTGGGGGAAGGCTCTGACAATCCACGCTTTCCGGCCTCCGGGACGAGCGGGCTCCCCGGACGCCGCCGCCGTCACGCGCGACCGGCGGGCCCGGAGTTCCGGGCCCGCCGGTCGCGCGGTCGGGTGGAGCGGGCGGTCAGCCGCGCGGACGGCGGCCCCGGCCGGACTGGCCCGGGTCCTCGTCGTGGCCGCCGAGCAGCTCGTCGGCCAGGGACGGCAGGTCGTCCAGCGGCGTCTCCTCGGCCCAGTCGGGACGGGGGCGCTTCTGGCGGGCCTGACGGTCGTAGGCGTCCTGGGCGGCCCGGGGGTCGTCGCCGATCTGCGGCAGCTCGCGCGTGCGCTCGTTCTCGCTCTCCGGGGCGCGCGCGGCGGGGCGCTCGTCACGGAAGATGCCCGGCGGCACCCGGTCGGACGGCGCCTCGTCCCGTACGGGAGGCAGGACCGTGGTCTCGTCCGCGTCCCTCGCCGGGCGGCGCCCGGCCGGATCGTCCACCCGCGGCAGCATGGTCGTCTCGGCGTCGTCGGCCGCGGAACCCGAACGGGGGGAGCGGTCGGAGCGCGGACGGTCGGGCTGCGCCACCGGCGAAGGCACCGGCTGAGTCACCTCGTTCGCCCCGACGATCGGCGTCGGCACCGTGAGCTCGTTGTCCGGAACGGACGGCCCGGACTGGCCGGACGACGAGGGCGACTCGGACGCGGACCACGCGGACCGCTCCGACTCCGCCGCGGCGGCAGCCGCAGCTGCGGCCTCCGCCTCGGCCTCGGCCCGGGCGGCGGCCTCGGCCTCCGCCTGACGCCGTGCCTCCTCGGCCCTCAGCAGCGCCTCTTCCGCCTTGCGCTGCTTCTCCAGACGCCGCGCCTCCGCCTCCTTGCGCAGCCGCGCCTCTTCCTCGGCCTGCCTGCGGAGGCGTTCCTGCTCGGCCTCGCGCACCCGCTCCTCGGCCTCGCGCCTGGCCCGCTCCTCCTCGGCGAGACGGCGGGCTTCCTCGGCCCGCTGCCGGGCCTCCTCGGCCTGCCGTTCGGCCTCGCGCTGCCGGGCCTCCTCCAGCTCGCGGCGCTTGCGCTCCTCCTCCTCGGCACGGAGCCTGGCGAGCTGTTCCTGCCGCTCGCGCTCCAGCCGCTCCTCCTCGGCCTTCCGGGCCGCCTCTTCCTCGGCCTTGCGCCGGGCCTCCTCCTCGGCCGCCCTGCGCGCCTCCTCCTGGGCCTTGATCTCGGCCTCGGAGAGCGGAAGGAGCCGGTCGAGCCGGTGGCGTACGACGGTGGTGATCGCTTCCGGTTCCTGGCCCGCGTCCACCACCAGGTAGCGGACCGGATCGGCCGCCGCGAGGGTGAGGAAGCCGGAACGCACCCGTGCGTGGAACTCCGGCGGCTCCGACTCCAGGCGGTCCGGCGCCTCGGTGAACCGCTCGCGCGCGGTCTCGGGGTCCACGTCCAGCAGGACCGTCAGGTGCGGCACGAGACCGCTCGTGGCCCACCGGGAGATCCGGGCGATCTCGGTCGGGGACAGGTCGCGGCCCGCACCCTGGTAGGCGACGGACGAGTCGATGTACCGGTCCGAGATGACGATCGCACCGCGTTCCAGCGCCGGACGCACGACCGAGTCGACGTGCTCGGCACGGTCGGCGGCGTACAGCAGGGCCTCGGCCCGGTTGGAGAGCCCGGCCGACGACACGTCGAGCAGGATCGAGCGCAGCCGCTTGCCGACCGGGGTCGCTCCCGGCTCGCGCGTCACGACGACCTCGTGGCCCTTCGCCCGGATCCACTCGGCGAGTGCCTCGACCTGGGTGGACTTGCCGGCTCCGTCGCCGCCCTCCAGGGCGAGGAAGAAACCGGTGGCGGCGGGCGCGACCGTCGGGTCGCCCCCGCGCACGGCCTCACGCAGATCGCGCCGCAGCGGCACACCCGAACGGTCGTCGGTCCTGGCGAGCAGAACCGCGGCGACGGGCAGCAGCAGTGCGCCGATGAGCATCAGCGCGAACGCGGCCCCGCCGTGCGCGAAGACGAAGTCACCGGAGCCCAGACGGTGCCGGCCGATGGCCGCGGCGAGCAGCGGGCCGCCCACGGCACCGAGTGCGATGAGCACCCGGACGACGGCCTGGAGGTGTTCGGTGGTCCTGGCCTGCCGGAACTCCTCGGTCTCCTGGTCGATGAGCGTGTGCCCCGTGGCGGCGGCGACCCCGGCCGCGTAACCGGCGAGGAGGGCGAGGAGCAGTCCGGTCGCGGTGTCGGGCACCAGGCCGAGGGCGAGGAGCGCGACTCCGGTGACGGCGGTGGAGAAGGCCAGCAGGCGGCGCCGCGACAGGGTGGGCAGCACCTTCTGAGCGGTACGGATACCGAGTCCGGTGCCGCCGGTCAGCGCCAGGATCAGCAGCGCGAACGTGGCGGGGCCGCCGCCCAGGTCGAGCGCGTGCAGGACGGAGACCGCCGCCGCGGCGGCGATCGCCCCGGCGACCGCGGCGCAGGCGCCGACGACCAGTGGAACCGTGCCGGTGCGGCCCTTGTCGGGTCCCGTGCCGGTGGCCGGACGGCGCAGGCCCTCCAGGGGCGAGCGCGGGCGGGGAGTCGGGGTGCCGGGCAGTTCGAGGAAGTACAGGGTCGAGATCGAGGCGGAGAAGAGTCCGGCCGCGACGTACGAGCCGAGTGCCGCCTGGTGGAACGAGAACCAGTCGAGTCCCGCGCCGAGCAGGTTGCCGACCAGGGTCGCGATCAGCAGGGCCGCCGCAGCGGCGGGGATCGCCAGGAAGTCGGTACGCAGCGAGAGCCTGCGCAGCGCGTCGAGGTGGTCGGGCAGCGGGCGCACGGCCGCGCCCTCGGCGGGCGGGGCGGGCAGCAGCGCGGGGGCCGCGCTCTCCTTCGCGACCGTCCACAGCCGCTCACCGACGCCGGTGACGAAGACGGTGATCAGGATCATCATGAGTGCCTTGTCCGGCATCCAGTCGATCCAGAGCGGTGCGACGACCAGCAGGGCGAGCCGCAGCCCGTCCGCGCCGATCATCAGCCATCGCCGGTCCACCGGCCCGCCCGGGGCCGTGAGCGACGTCAGTGGCCCCAGGAGTACGGCTCCGAAGAGCACCGTGGAAATAATCCGGGCGCCGAACACGGCGGCGACGGCGAAGGCCGCCCCCCGGTATCCGGCTCCGAATGAGCCCTCCAGGACCGCTGCTTGCAGCGACAACAGCACCAGCACGAGAAGGGCGAGTGCATCGCCGATACTGCCGACGAGCTGGGCGCTCCACAACCGCTTCAGCGGGGGAACACGCAACAATGCTCGTACGGCGCGCTCGCGTGAGTCTGCGGCAAGTGTGTCGGAGGTGGGGCTCACGACCGTTGGCTGCTCGGCTCGCGTCATCCGCCCAGCCTATCCGGAGCGGTGCCGTCACTGTCGGCCCCATCCGAACATACGGCCGCCGGGGGTGGGTGCGGGCGCCCGCGGAGGGCCCTTCCCCCTGCCCGCCCCCTCCCGGAACCGGGGCGGAGAACGACGGAACGGCGGGGCCCGAAGGCCCCGCCGTTCCCGTGTGTGCGGCCGGTCAGTCCTCCGTGGAGGCCGAGGAGGTCGCCTTCTTCGCCGCCGTGGCCTTCTTGGCCGTCGTCGTCTTCTTCGCCGTGGTCGTCTTCTTGGCGGCCGTCTTCTTCGCCGCCGTGGCCTTCTTCGCCGTCGTCGTCTTCTTCGCCGTGGCCTTCTTCGCCGGGGCCTTCTTCGCCGTCTTCTTCTTGGCGGGACCCTTGGCGCGCTTCTCGGCCAGCAGCTCGTAGCCGCGCTCCGGCGTGATGTCCTCGACGCTGTCGTCGGTCCGCAGCGTCGCGTTCGTCTCGCCGTCCGTGACGTACGCGCCGAAGCGGCCGTCCTTGACGACCACCGGGGCCCCGCTCACCGGGTCGGTGCCCAGTTCCTTGAGCGGCGGCTTGGCGGCTGCCCGGCCGCGCTGCTTGGGCTGGGCGTAGATCGCCAGGGCCTCTTCGAGCGTGATGTCGAAGAGCTGGTCCTCGGAGGTCAGGGACCGCGAGTCCGTGCCCTTCTTCAGATACGGGCCGTAGCGGCCGTTCTGCGCGGTGATCTCGACACCCTCGGCGTCCTCGCCGACCACGCGCGGCAGCGACATCAGCTTGAGCGCGTCGGCCAGCGTCACCGTGTCCAGCGCCATCGACTTGAAGAGCGAAGCCGTCCGCGGCTTCACCGCGTTCTTGCCGGTCTTCGGGGTGCCCTCGGGCAGCACCTCGGTGACGTACGGACCGTAGCGCCCGTCCTTGGCGATGATCTGGTTCCCGCTCACCGGGTCGGCGCCGAGCTCGAAGTCGCCGCTCGGCTTCGCCAGCAGCTCCTCCGCGTGCTCCACGGACAGCTCGTCGGGTGCCATGTCCTCGGGCACGTCGGCGCGCTGGTGGCCCTCGGAGTCCTTCTCGCCGCGCTCGATGTACGGGCCGTAGCGCCCGACACGCAGCACGATGCCGTTGCCCACGGGGAACGAGGAGATCTCGCGGGCGTCGATCGCGCCGAGGTCCGTGACGAGTTCCTTCAGACCACCGAGGTGGTCGCCGTCGCCGTTGCCCGCGTCGGAGGCGGCGCCGGCACCGGCCGTGGCCTCGCTCGCACCGAAGTAGAAGCGCTTCAGCCACGGCACGGACTGCGCCTCGCCCCGCGCGATGCGGTCGAGGTCGTCCTCCATACGGGCCGTGAAGTCGTAGTCGACCAGCCGGCCGAAGTGCTTCTCCAGCAGATTGACCACGGCGAAGGAGAGGAACGACGGGACGAGCGCCGTGCCCTTCTTGAAGACGTAGCCGCGGTCCAGGATCGTGCCGATGATCGACGCGTACGTCGACGGGCGGCCGATCTCGCGCTCTTCGAGCTCCTTGACCAGCGATGCCTCGGTGTAGCGGGCGGGCGGCTTGGTGGCGTGGCCGTCGACCGTGATCTCGTCGGCGGACAGCGCGTCGCCCTCCGCGACCTGCGGCAGACGCCGCTCGCGGTCGTCGAGCTCGGCGTTCGGGTCGTCGGCTCCTTCGACGTACGCCTTCATGAAGCCGTGGAAGGTGATCGTCTTGCCGGAGGCCGAGAACTCGGCGTCCCGGCCGTCGCTCGCCCGGCCGCCGATCTTGACGGTGACCGAGTTACCGACGGCGTCCTTCATCTGGGAGGCGACGGTCCGCTTCCAGATCAGCTCGTACAGACGGAACTGGTCACCGGTGAGACCGGTCTCGGCAGGGGTGCGGAAGCGGTCGCCCGAGGGACGGATCGCCTCGTGCGCCTCCTGCGCGTTCTTGACCTTGCCGGCGTACGTGCGCGGCTTGTCCGGCAGGTAGTTCGCTCCGTACAGCTGCGTGACCTGCGCCCGCGCCGCGGAGATCGCGGTGTCGGAGAGGGTCGTGGAGTCCGTACGCATATAGGTGATGAAGCCGTTCTCGTACAGCTTCTGCGCGACCTGCATCGTGGCCTTGGCCCCGAAGCCCAGCTTGCGGCTGGCCTCCTGCTGGAGGGTGGTCGTACGGAACGGCGCGTACGGCGAACGGCGGTACGGCTTCGACTCGACGGAGCGGACCGCGAACGTGGAGTCGGCGAGCGCCGCGGCCAGGGCGCGGGCGTTCGTCTCGTCCAGGTGCAGCGTCTGGCCGGAGGCGGACTTGAGCTGCCCGTCGGGACCGAAGTCGCGACCCTGGGCGATCCGGCGGCCGTCGACCGCGCTGAGGCGGGCGGTGAGCGTCGACGGGTCGGAGGCGTCACCGGTACGGCCGGTGGCGAAGGTGCCGGTCAGGTCCCAGTACTCGGCGGAACGGAAGGCGATGCGCTCGCGCTCCCGCTCGACGACGAGGCGGGTCGCGACGGACTGGACACGGCCGGCCGAGAGGCGCGGCATGACCTTCTTCCAGAGGACCGGGGACACCTCGTAGCCGTAGAGGCGGTCGAGGATACGGCGGGTCTCCTGGGCGTCGACCATGCGCTGGTTGAGCTCGCGCGGGTTGGCGACGGCGGCCCGGATCGCGTCCTTGGTGATCTCGTGGAAGACCATCCGGTGGACCGGGACCTTGGGCTTCAGGACTTCCTGGAGGTGCCACGCGATGGCTTCGCCCTCGCGGTCCTCATCGGTGGCGAGGAAGAGTTCGTCGGACTCGGCCAGCAGCTGCTTGAGCTTCCTGACCTGGGCCTTCTTGTCGGCGTTGACGACGTAGATGGGCTGGAAGTCGTTCTCGACGTCCACCCCGAGACGCCGTACCTCACCGGTGTACTCGTCCGGCACCTCGGCGGCGCCGTTCGGGAGGTCGCGGATGTGCCCGACGCTCGCCTCGACGACGTATCCGGGGCCGAGATAGCCCTTGATCGTCTTCGCCTTGGCAGGCGACTCGACGATGACGAGTCGGCGGCCGCCCTGTGCGGTCTCGCTGGTCGGGGACAACTTCGCTCTTCTCTCCGGTCGGCACTCAGTGGGCATCCGGGCAGCGCAGTGACGCTGCCCGCGGTGCTGTCGCTGCGGAGTGTGACGGTACAACCCGCCCCCGTGTCAAACGGCAAAAGCCCGCAACGGCCACTCGAACGGTAACCCGACTTCCGCCATTCCTGCCGCCCGGACCGCCCGGTCCGCAGTGCGCACGCCTCCTGCCTGCGTGTTTCGGGATGCCGTCGAGGCGCCTTCACGGAGGGTGCCGGTGCTGCCCTGTCCGGGATCAGCCCCTGCTGGGGGTGGGAATCAGACGCGGGTGAAGCACCAGACGCCGACCACGAGGAACGTTGCGCCGAAGAGCGTGGCGAGAGCGGTGGAGGCGACGGGGCTCACACCGTGAGCCACCGGCGCGCGGTGCAGGGTGCGCGCCCCCGTCCAGATCAGGAGCGCGGCGCCGAACAGTGCGAATGCCGTACCGGCGAAGACCGCGGTGACGCTCTCCATGTCCGTACCCCTCAAACTCACTCGTCGTCGTGATGCCGCCCGGGCGTGGCCGGGAGGGCCCGCGGCCCGGCAGGGGGAGGCTGCCACGCCGGAGCGTCGCCGACACGAACCCTGGGTGAACAGCACTCCCCCGGCCCCGCGCCGCCGCCCGTCCCACGTCGCATGGCCCCACGCCTCACCTCGCGTGTCGCATCACGTGTCGCGTCACGTGTCGCGTCACGTGTCGCGTCACGTGTCGCGTCACGTGTCGCGTGTCGCGTCACGTGTCACATCACGTCGAGGGTCGCGCGTCGCCGGCTGCCGCGTTCGAACAGCGCCAGGAGGGCCACGGCGAGCAGCGCGTACCCGGCGCCGACCGTCAGTTCCGCACCGAGCAGCCCCGTGTCGAGAGCTCCGCCCGCCGACAACTGCCGGGCCGCGTCCGCCGCGTGGGTCAGCGGGAGTACGTCGCCGAGGGCGCCCATCCACGCGGGGAGCTCGGTCCGAGGCACGTTCGCCCCGGTCAGCAGGAGCAGTACGGAACAGGCCACATTCGAGACCAGGAAGACATCACGGAAGCGCAGCCCGAGCGCACCAAGGGCGAGCCCGAACGCGGAGCAGGCGGCGCAGGCCGCGAGCAGCACCGCCGCGAGCCCGGGGACGGACCCGAGCGGAATCCGCAGACCCAGCAGGAGGGATGCCACGGTGAGGGTGAAGACGCTGATGAGAAGCCCGTTGAGTACATAGGGCAGGGCTCGGCCGAACCAGAGCGGAGCGCGGCGGCGGGGGCTGAGAAGGACCGCGCCGAGCGTGCCGAAGCGGCGCTCGTTGGCGATGGCCATCGTGCCTCCGTAGACGCAGGCGGTCGAGGAGGCGAGCACCGCGTTGCCGATCAGATAGAAGCGGTCGTCCGCCACCCCGAGCTCGCGCCCGAGGAAGACGAAGAACAGCAGTTGCAGCAGCGGTCCGGCCAGCAGCGTGCCGATGAACATGGGCGGTGTCGTCCAGTTGAACAGGGCTCGGTAGGAGAGGGCACCACCGAGGACGACAAGTCGTGCCGTACGGAGGGGTCCCGAGGCGGAGGCCGTGGCGGGAGCGGGGACTGACGAGGGCATGCGGGGGCTCCTGGAGATCCTGAATCGCCCGGTCATCAGGCGAGCGAGAGGGTGGCGGCGGCCCGGGCGCGGCGTTCGACCCGGCCGAGGACCAGCACCGCGAGCAGGCAGTAGAGCCCGCCGAGGGCGAGGGCCGTGCCCATCGGGACGAGCACCTGGGATACGGCGGGCCCGCCCGAGGTCGCCGCGTGCACCGCCCGGGAACCCCAGGTGGTGGGCAGCGCCCAGGAGATCGGCCTGGTCCAGTCCGGCAGAACGCGGATGGGAACGAGCATTCCGGACAGCAGCCAGACGGGTGCGTCCAGCGGGTTGGCGAGCGCGTTCGCGTTGCGCAGCAGGACGAACGTCGCGGCCAGGAGCAGCCCCATCATGCCGAGCGACAGCACGCATACGGGCACGGCGACGAGGAAGAGCAGCGGGTGCGCGAAGTCCAGCGGCACGCCGAAGAGCACGGCACCCCAGAGGACCGTCGCGCCCATGGAGTAGGTCCCGATGACGGCCGTGGCCAGCGTGATCGGCAGCAGGACGAGGGAGAGCGGGGACGTCGAGGCGACCAGCGTCTCCAGAGTGCCGAGCCAGCGCTGGTTCTGCACGGCGCCGCCGGAGCCGAAGAGCACCGAGGTCCAGATGCCCATCAGCCCCGCGCCGACGGCGGCGGTGAGCAGCCGGTCGGGGTCGTCGGCGGCCCGGAAGAGATAGACGGCGAGGGTCGCGTACACGAGCGGCAGGAGGACGGCGAAGGTGATTTCGAGCGGTGACCGGCTCATGTACAGGACATGGGTGCGCACACCGACGACGATCAGCCGCAGAGCCCGGCGGGGGCTCGTTCCGTTTCTCATACCCTGGCCTCCTGTTCGCCCGCCGTGGTCTTCTGCTCGTCCAGGGGGCCGGCCTCCGGTTCCGGGCCGCTCGCCTCCTCGACGATCGCGATGTAGGCGTCCTCCAGGGTCGGTTCGCGGGTGACGACCCGTCCGACCCTGATGCCGTCGAGCGCCGCCAGTACACCGGCGTGCAGGCCGGCGCCCCGCTCCGTCTGCACGATGACGGCCTGCCCGCTTCCCCGTTCCTCCGCGGCCACACCCCGCACGCCGGGCAGGGCCCGGATGCGGTCGAGGTGCTCCTCGGCGGCCCCGTACGCCTCGATCTCCAGGACATCGCGGTCCTGGACCCGCGACTTGAGCCGGTCCGGGGTGCCCAGGGCCCGGATCGTGCCGCCCGCGATCACCGCGATCCGGTCGCACAGCTCGTCGGCCTCGGCCATGTAATGGGTGGTCAGCAGCACCGTGGTGCCACCCGCCCGCAGGTCGGCGACGGTACGGCGCAGATCGCGGGCCGCCACCGGGTCGACGCCGATGGACGGCTCGTCGAGGAAGAGGACATCGGGCCGGTGCAGCAGGCCGCGGGCGATGTGCAGGCGCTGGCGCATGCCGCGCGAGTAGCCCTCGACCCGCTCCTTCTCCCGGCCCCTGAGCCCCACCAGGTCCAGCAGTTCGCCGATCCGGGCCTTCTGTTCGCGGGGCTCGACCCCGTACAACTCCGCGAAGTAGCGCAGGTTGTCGAGGGCCGAGAGCCGGTCGTACAGACCCCGGTCGCCCCCGAAGACGTACCCGATCCTGCGGCGTACGGCCACGGGGTCGGTGGCCACGTCGTGGCCCAGCACCTTCGCGGTGCCGGAGGTCGGCAGCAGAAGGGTGTTGAGCATCTTGATGGTCGTGGTCTTGCCCGCGCCGTTGGGCCCGAGCAGTCCGAAGAGCTCGCCGCGCGCCACCTGGAAACTGACACCGCGTACGGCCTCGGTCTCGGTGCGGCGCGGGCGCAGGAAGCCCGTGCGGGCGGTGTAGGTGCGGCGGAGATTCTTCGCCTCGATCGCAAGCATGGCGGCGACGCTAGAGCCGCAGCCGCGGCCCGGCCATCAATTCGGGGGCCGCCGAATCGTCGGCGCACGGCGCCGCGCTCAGGACACCGCGCGCAGGACGTCCTCCCCCGACAGCAGCGCGAGCAGGGCCCGTCCCGTGTCGGTGAGTTGGTAGTACACGCTGCGGCCGACCCGGTGCCGGGTCACGACGTCCGAGTCGGCGAGGACCGACAGGTGCTCGGAGACCGTGCTCGGCGCGAGGCCCAGCCGGTCGGATATCCCGGCCGTGGTGAGCGGTGCGCCGAGCTGGCGCAGGACGGATGCCCGGCCCCGCCCGAGCAGCAGACCGAGCCGGTCGCCGCTGCCGTCCGCAGGTTCGGCGGGCCGCTCGCGCAGTGCGGCCGCGCCCCTGGCCTGGAAGGAGATGGTCAGGACCTCGGGGTCGTCGGTGGAGTAGAGCCGGCAGCCCTCGGCGAAGACGAGGGGGACGAGCAGCAGCCGCCGCTCACCGGCCCGGTAGTCGGCGTCGATGTGCTTGGTCAGCTCCAGGACGGGCGGTGTCCACCTGGCCCGTGACTCCAGCCCGGCGAAGAGCGCGTCGACGCCCTCGGTCGCGAAGGTCCGTGCCCGGATGAGGACCTCGTCCTCCACGAGCCGGCGCATGGTCGGCCAGTGCTGCTCCATCGCGCCCTCCCAGTACGCCGCGTACGCGTCCGCGAGCGCGGCGCAGGCGGCCTCGGGGTCATCGAGATACGGGCGTACCCAGGGGTGCCCGGCGAGGTCCGCGTAGTGCTCGGTGATCCCGGCCCGTACGACGTCGGCGGGCGTGTCCCGGACGACGTCGAGCTCCGCCTCGATCGACGAGGCGCCGCACGGCTTCGGCACCAGGAAGTCGGGGAAGGCGTTCGGGCCGTCGATCAGGAGGCGCAGGGGGTGGGTCCGGTCGTCCTCGCGCAGGACCTCCCGGGCCCGGCCCACCCACGACTCGTACGGCCAGGACGGCGTCCTGTGCGGACCGGCCAGATGGATGCTGCAGAAGGTGTCCCACAGCGGGCTTACGGCGATCCGGGTCGCGCCGAGCGAGGCTTCGTCCAGCTCTATACGGATCACCGGCGCTCCCGTTCCGTCGCGCGGGCCGGGTGCACGCCACCCGCGCGGGCAGGGCCTACGGCGCTCGCGCGGAGCCCGGCGGCGCTCACACGCTGCCCCGTACGGGTTCCAGGAAGCCCTCCTCCACCAGCAGCCGGATCGCCTGCGGGGTCCGGTCGCGCAGCAGCACCGGGTCCTCGGACATCAGCTGCGCGATGGCATCGAGAATCCGGCCCGCGGGAAGCGATCCGTCGCACACGCCGGCGAATCCGGCCCCTACGGCGTCGACCTTCGTGGCACGGCGCATCCCGCGGTGCTGGCGCAGCACCACGTGCTCGGGGTCCTCCGCGCCGGGCAGTCCGACCTGCTCCTGCACGACCTCGGCGGCCAGCGTGAACCGGCCCGCCAGAAGCGCCGCGTCGTCCTGCTGCCTGAGGTAGTCCTGGCGGGCGAAGTGGGCCTCGATCGCAGGGCCGAGCGGCTGCTCCACCGGGTGCGGCCACTCCTCGATCACGATCGACGGCTCGGCCGCACCGGTCTTCCTGAGGGTGATCCAGCCGAAGCCGACCGCCTTCGTCCCGCGTGCCTCGAACTCGTCGAGCCATGCCTCGTACCGCGCGGCGTACTCGGCGGGGTCCGAACGGTGGTCGCCGCTGTCGCGCAGCCACAGCTCCGCGTACTGCGTGACGTCCTGCACCTCCCGCTGCACGATCCAGGCGTCGCAGCCGCGCGGCACCCACGTGCGCAGCCGGTCCTGCCACTCCTCGCCCTCCACGTGCTGCCAGTTGGCGAGGAACTGGGCGTAACCCCCCTCGTTCAGCCGGTCGCCTGCCTGCTGCACCAGGGTCCGGCACAGGTCGTCGCCGCCCATGCCGCCGTCGCGGTACGTCAGCCGGGCGCCCGGAGAGATCACGAACGGGGGGTTGGAGACGATCAGGTCGAACGTCTCCCCGGAGACCGGCTCGAAGAGGGACCCCTCGCGAAGGTCGGCGGGGGCGGCGCCGGACAGGGCGAGGGTGAGCCGGGTGAAGTCCAGGGCCCGCGGGTTGAGGTCCGTGGCCGTGACACGCGTCGCGTGCTGGGCGGCGTGCAGCGCCTGGATACCGGAACCGGTGCCCAGGTCCAGTGCGGATCCCACCGGCTCGCGGACGGTGATTCCGGCGAGCGTGGTCGACGCCCCGCCGACGCCGAGGACGACGCCCTCCTCGTGCGAACCGATGCCGCCGGCCCCGCCGACGGCGCAGCCGAGATCGGACACGATGAACCAGTCCTGGCCCTCCGGTCCGCCGTACGGCCGGACGTCGACGGTCGCCCGCACCTCGTCCCCGTCACGGCTCAGCCAGCCGTCCTCGACGCACTCCTCCACGGGAAGCGCCGCGCGGGCCCGCTCGTACGGGACGGGGCGCTGGAGAAGGAAGAGCCGCACCAGCGTGTCGAGCGGCGAATCGCCCCGGGTCGCCCGCAGTGCGGGGACCGTTTCGCTGCGGGCGAGCGCGGCATAGGCGGACGCGCCGAGCCGGTCGAGGAGCCCGTCCGCGGTGAAGGCGGCGGAGAGCAGGGCTTCGCGGAGCGCGGGGATACGGTCGGATGCGGGAAGGCTGGGCGTACTCACCCGCCCATTGTGTCCGCTTCCACCGACAACGGCAGCGGCCCGGCACCCATAAAGGGCGGCCGGGCCGCTGACCGGCGGTCCACCGAGGCGTTCCGCGTGCCGTGACTACGCCTTCTTGGTCGCCGAGGCGGACGGCGATGCCGTCTTCGAGGCCCCTGCGGACGGCGAGGCGGAGGCCGTCGGCTTCTGACAGCCCTTCTGCTTGGCCATCGCCTCACCGACCTCACCGGACTGGAGCTTCTTCAGCGCCTGGTCGCCATTGGTGCTGATCTTGTTCAGCTCGTCGGCGATGTCCTTGAGACCGTCGGCGAACTTCGCCTGGTCCTTCGTGTTGAGGGCGTCGACCTTCGTCTTCAGCTCGGCGTAGGCGACGGAGGAGGCGTTGAGCTCCTTCACGGCCTCCTTCTGCGTGGTCTCGCCGTCGTCGACGGGCGGCGGGCCCGCGGATTCCACGGCCGTGCCCAGCGCCTTGTACGCCTGCGAGATCTGCTGGAAGGCGGCCGAGTCGGTCGCCTGGACGTCCGCCGGCTTGCTGTTGTCCGCGGTCTGCTGCTGGATGGAGGCGTTGGCGTCCGCGATCTTCTGCAGCTGGGGCTGGACCTGGTCGCAGACCTCCTTGGCCCAGTCGTTGACCTTGTCGTCGCTGTCGTCGCTGCAGCCCGACAGCGTCAGTACGAGTACCGCACCGCCGGACAGTGCGGCTGCAAGCTTCTTGTTCACCGGATTGGGTCCCTTCCAAGGCTCTCGGCCCCGGAACTTACACGCCAAGTGGGCGACATTCTGGCGCCGGTCGTCCGATGTACGAGCTTTTGCAGCCATTTGCACCAAGGGAAATGAGGGAGATACAACTCACCCGAACGCTCGATCACGCGTATGGATACTCACCGGTAAGGGTGAAGTCCGCGAAGCACGACGGGCGGACGCCCCCTCAGAAGGGTTCGCCCACCCGCCGCTTGACCAGGTGCTGGGGACACGACTTACGGCCTCCGGGCCGCCCCGGGCCCGCCGGCCCGGCCGGTCCGGATCACGAAATGGCCGCCGGATCGGGCGACTTGGCGGAACGGCCGCCGTCGTCCCCGCCGCCACCCTCGTCCCCCGAACCGTCTTCGTCGCCCATGGCGATCCCGCGCCGCTTGGACACGTACACCGCGCCGACGATGACGACGATGGCGAACACCGCCACCACCGCCCGCACCCCGGCACTCGCGTCCTCCCCGTAACTGAACTGCACGACCGCCGGGGCGATGAGCAGCGCCACCAGGTTCATCACCTTGAGGAGCGGGTTGATCGCGGGCCCGGCCGTGTCCTTGAACGGGTCTCCGACCGTGTCGCCGATGACCGTCGCGGCATGGGCCTCGCTGCCCTTGCCGCCGTGGTGGCCGTCCTCGACGAGCTTCTTGGCGTTGTCCCACGCGCCACCGGAGTTGGCGAGGAAGACGGCCATGAGCGTGCCGGTCGCGATCGCGCCCGCGAGATACGAGCCGAGCGCCCCGACACCGAGACTGAAACCGACCGCGATCGGCGCCAGCACGGCGAGCAGTCCGGGCGTGGCCAGCTCGCGCAACGCGTCCTTGGTGCAGATGTCGACGACGCGCCCGTACTCCGGCTTCTCCGTGTAGTCCATGATCCCGGGGTGCTCGCGGAACTGCCGCCGCACCTCGTAGACCACGGCCCCGGCGGACCGGGACACCGCGTTGATGGCCAGGCCGGAGAAGAGGAAGACGACGGCCGCGCCGAGGATCAGCCCGACCAGGTTGTTGGGCTGCGAGATGTCCAGGCTCAGCCCCAGCTCACCCGCCTGGGCCCCCACGTCGTCGACCGCCGTGGCGATCGCGTCGCGGTACGAACCGAAGAGCGCCGCCGCCGCCAGAACGGCGGTGGCGATGGCGATGCCCTTGGTGATGGCCTTGGTGGTGTTGCCGACGGCGTCCAGGTCGGTGAGCACCTGGGCGCCTGCGCCCGTGACGTCGCCGGACATCTCGGCGATGCCCTGGGCGTTGTCGGACACCGGACCGAAGGTGTCCATGGCGACGATGACCCCGACCGTGGTGAGCAGACCGGTGCCGGCGAGCGCCACGGCGAAGAGCGCCAGCATCACCGACGTACCGCCCAGCAGGAACGCTCCGTAGACGCCGAGCCCGATCAGCAGCGCGGTGTAGACGGCGGACTCCAGGCCGATGGAGATACCGGCGAGCACCACGGTCGCCGGACCCGTCAGCGAGGACTTCCCGATGTCCCTGACGGGGCGGCGGTTGGTCTCCGTGAAGTAGCCGGTGAGCTGCTGGATCAGCGCGGCGAGCACGATGCCGATGGCGACGGCGACGAGGGCGAAGATCCGCGGATCGCCGCCGTGCGAGGAGATGGCGCTGTCGGTGACGCCGTCCAGTTCGGCGTACGAGGACGGGAGGTAGACGAAGACCGCCACCGCCACCAGGACGAGCGAGATCACCGCGGAGATGAAGAATCCGCGGTTGATGGCGGTCATCCCGCTGCGGTCGGCGCGCCGCGGGGCGACCGCGAAGATGCCGATCATCGCGGTGACCACGCCGATCGCCGGCACGATCAGGGGGAAGGCCAGTCCGGAGTCCCCGAACGCGGCCGAGCCGAGGATGAGTGCGGCGACGAGTGTCACGGCGTACGACTCGAACAGGTCGGCCGCCATGCCCGCGCAGTCCCCGACGTTGTCGCCCACGTTGTCGGCGATGGTGGCGGCGTTGCGCGGATCGTCCTCGGGGATGCCCTGTTCCACCTTGCCGACGAGGTCGGCGCCCACGTCGGCGGCCTTGGTGAAGATGCCGCCCCCGACCCTCATGAACATGGCGATCAGCGCGGCGCCGAGACCGAACCCTTCCAGGACCTTGGGCGCGTCGGCCGCGTAGACGAGGACGACACAGGAGGCACCGAGAAGGCCGAGGCCCACCGTGATCATGCCGACCACGCCCCCCGTACGGAAAGCGATCTTCATCGCCTTGTGCGAAACGGCGGTGAGATCCTTTTCCGGTTCACCTTCTTCCGGAGTCGCCTCACGCGCGGCTGCGGCGACGCGCACATTGCTGCGTACGGCGAGGCGCATGCCGATGTATCCGGTGGCCGCCGAGAAAAGCGCACCCACCAGGAAGAACAACGACCGTCCTGCGCGCTGGGACCAGTCGTCGGCCGGCAGCAGAAGAAGCAGGAAGAACACGACGACGGCGAAGACGCCGACGGTACGCAGCTGTCGTCCCAGATACGCATTCGCGCCCTCCTGGACGGCTGCCGCGATTTCCTTCATGCGTTCGGTGCCCTCGCCGGCCGCCAGGACCTGGCGTACCAGCAGCTGGGCCACGACCAGTGCGGCGATGGCGACGACCGCGACAACGATGATGATCAGCCGGTTGCCATCGGTGAGAACCGCGGCTGCGAGTGAGGTGGGACGGTCGGAAGGTGCGGAATACTGCGTCAGTTCTGCCAGTGGTGTGTTGAAGAACCCCGCCATACGTCCTCCTTGACGCTCAGCGCTCAAGACGTGGACGGATTGTAGGGAGCAGAACCTGATCAAAACAGTGGGCGGGTAATGGAATTGACCTTCGTCCCTCAATCGGCAAATGATCTCACCCCTGATTCGACGCGAATGCAGTAACGGGGCAGAGGCATTGCCCGGAGATCACCGGACGGACGGAAATGAAAAAAGGCCCTGCTCAGCAGGGCCCAGAAAATTCGATCACGTACACCCGGACGGGGTAGGCGGGGGTGCGTTCAAGCACATCCGGACGAGGACAGGTGCCGGCTTCGATCAGACACATCCCGAAGAAGACCGGTGCCGGATTCGGTCACGCGGTCGCGCGGTCCGGAGGCACGCAGCCCTCGGATCCGGTCCCGTGCCGCAGGGACGGCTCTCAGGAAAGCATCGCCGCGGACTTCTTCGGCCAGCTCATCCGGATCACTCCGCCGTCCGCGCCCGACCTGACTTCGACGTCGTCGACCAGACCGCTGATGACCGCGAGACCCATCTCGTCCTCGCCCTCACCGTCGGGCTCGGAATCCGTCTCGCCGTTTCTCCCGCCGGGCGTGGCGTCGGGCACCTCGTCGCCGACCTCGATGGAGAAAACCTTCTCCTCCTCGATCAGCACGACCGTCACCGGGGCGGTGATGCCGTAGGTCCGGTGCAGCCCGACAGCACGGCTGCACGCCTCACCCACGGCGAGCCGGACCTCGTCGAGCAACGCCTCGTCGACCCCGGCCCTGCGCGCCACGGCGGCTGCCACAAGGCGTGCCGTCCTGACATGTTCGGGCTGAGCGCTGAAGCGGAGTTCAACGGTGGCCATGCCATCCCCCTCGAACGTACGGGCGTGCGTCTCAGGGGCCCGGGCGTGGCGCCCGGTACCCCTGCTCTCAACCTCCGGAAAAGCCGACAAAGCCGGCAGCCGGCCAGAGGCCGACCACCTGCTCGACGCGGCCTGCCTGCTGCCGCGTGCCGGGCTGTTCACTGCCTGCCGGCCGGCCAGATGAGGCCGACCCGCCCGACGTCAGTCGGTGGCCGCTACAGCCTCGTCGACCGTGGTGTGAATGGGGAACACCTTGGTCAGACCTGTGATCCGGAAGATCTTGAGAATGCGCTCCTGGTTGCAGACCAGGCGCAGCGAGCCCTCATGGGCTCGGACACGCTTCAAGCCACCCACGAGCACGCCGAGGCCGGTGGAGTCGAGGAAGTCGACACCTTCCATGTCGACAACCAGGTGGTAGCTGCCGTCATTCACCAACTCGACCAACTGCTCGCGCAGCTTGGGCGCGGTATACACATCAATCTCGCCACCGACCTCGACGACCGTACGGTCGCCACCAGGGCCGGACACATTGCGAGTCGACAGGGACAGGTCCACGGATCCTCCAGCACCTTGCTATCGAGCGGTCGCCCCTCGGTCTCCCCGACGGAGCCAGGGGACGGATCGCCAGCCGCGATGGCATTCAATCACTTACCAGCAGCCATGCACGACGCCTTGGGACCATTGTCCGCCACGCCAGTGACACACTCGGTGCCGATGGCCAAGAATCACCGCCCCAGTCGACCGCCCGAGAGCGGGGGCTCCCGCCCCTCTCCCTCCATGGTCCTCGACCGGCTCGCCGCAGGGGCGGGCCGGTCCGCGCGCATCACTCATACGGAGCACTTGCCCCCGCGAGCGGGAACCCATGCCATCTGGCCGGATCGCATCCGGCCAGAAGTGATCTCGGCGATTCAGCAGGCCGGAATCGACCATCCGTGGGCACATCAGGCCGCCGCCGCGGAGTACGCCCTGGACGGCGAATCCGTCGTGATCGCCACCGGCACGGCTTCCGGGAAGTCGCTCGCCTACCTCGCGCCGGTCCTCAGCACCCTCCTCGACGGCTCACAGGCCCCGAACGGCCGCGGAGCGACCGCCCTGTACCTCGCCCCCACCAAGGCCCTCGCCGCCGACCAGAGGCGGTCCGTGAAGGACCTCTCGGCACCGCTCGGCCACGCGATCAGGCCGGCGGTGTACGACGGGGACACCCCCGTCGAGGAACGCGAATGGGTACGTCAGTACGCCAACTACGTCCTGACCAACCCCGACATGCTGCACCGCGGAATCCTGCCCTCCCATCCCCGCTGGTCCTCGTTCCTGCGCGCCCTGCGCTTCGTCGTCATCGACGAGTGCCACACCTACCGGGGCGTCTTCGGCTCCCACGTCGCCCAGGTGCTGCGGCGTCTGCGCCGCCTGTGCGCCCGTTACGGCGCCGATCCGGTCTTCCTCCTCGCCTCGGCCACCGCGGCGGACCCCTCGGTCGCCGCGGGCCGCCTCACCGGCCTTCCCGTGAAGGAGGTCGCCGACGACGCGTCGCCCCGGGGCGAGCTGGTCTTCGCCCTCTGGGAACCCCCGCTGACCGAGCTCCACGGCGAGAAGGGCGCGCCGGTGCGCCGTACCGCCACGGCCGAGACGGCGGACCTCCTCACCGACCTGACCCTCCAGGGCGTCCGCTCGGTGGCTTTCGTACGCTCCCGGCGCGGCGCCGAACTCATCTCCGTGATCGCGAAGGAGCGCCTCGCCGAGGTGGACCGCTCGCTGCCGAAGCGGGTCGCCGCCTATCGCGGTGGCTACCTTCCCGAGGAGCGCCGCGCCCTGGAACGTGCCCTGCACTCCGGAGAGCTGCTCGGCCTCGCCGCGACCACCGCCCTGGAGCTGGGCATCGACGTCTCGGGCCTGGACGCCGTCGTCATCGCCGGCTACCCGGGCACCAGGGCCTCCCTGTGGCAGCAGGCGGGCCGGGCGGGACGCTCGGGGCAGGGTGCGCTCGCCGTCCTGGTCGCCCGGGACGATCCGCTGGACACCTACCTGGTCCACCACCCCGAGGCGCTGTTCCAGCAGCCCGTGGAGTCGACCGTCCTCGACCCGGACAACCCGTACGTCCTCGCCCCCCATCTGTGCGCGGCAGCCTCCGAGCTCCCGCTCACCGAGTCCGACATCGATCTCTTCGGTCCTGCGGTGCCCGGTCTGCTGCCTCAGCTGGAGACAGCGAAACTGCTGCGCAAACGGCCGTCGGGCTGGCACTGGACCCGCCGGGAGCGGGCGGCCGACCTCACCGACATCCGGGGCGAGGGCGGCCGTCCGGTCCAGATCGTCGAGGAGGGCACCGGCCGCCTGCTCGGCACCGTCGACGAGTCGGCCGCGCACACCGCCGTCCACGAGGGCGCCGTCCACCTCCACCAGGGCCGCACCTACCTGGTGCGGAAACTGGATCTGGAGGACTCGGTGGCCCTCGTCGAGGAGGCGAGCCCGCCGTACTCGACCACGGCACGCGACACCACGGCGATCTCCGTCCTGGAGACCGACACCGAGATCCCGTGGGGCGACGGGCGGCTCTGTTACGGCTCCGTGGAGGTCACCAACCAGGTCGTCTCCTTCCTGCGCCGCAGGGTGATCACCGGGGAGGTCATGGGCGAGACCAAGCTCGACCTGCCGCCCCGCACCCTGCGCACCCGCGCCGTGTGGTGGACGGTCACCGAGGACCAGCTCGATGCCGCCCGGATCAATCCGGAGATCCTCGGCGGCGCGCTGCACGCCGCCGAGCACGCGTCGATCGGGATGCTCCCGCTCTTCGCCACCTGCGACCGCTGGGACATCGGCGGGGTCTCCGTGCCCCTCCACCCGGACACGCTGCTGCCGACGGTCTTCGTCTACGACGGCCACCCGGGCGGCGCCGGATTCGCCGAGCGGGCCTTCCACACCGCGCGGACGTGGCTGACGGCGACCCGTGAGGCGATCGCGTCCTGCGAGTGCGAAGCGGGCTGTCCTTCGTGCATCCAGTCCCCCAAGTGCGGCAACGGAAACGAACCGCTCCACAAGCGCGGCGCCGTACGCCTCCTCACCGAACTCCTGCGCGCCGCACCCCCGGACCCGGACCGGGAAAGCACCCGGAAGGCGTAACGAACGCACGGCCCCGGCAGCGCCCTCCACCTGCCCGGCGGCCTACGGCCTACCGGGTCCCGCCGTCCGGCAGCCCGGCCGCATCCGCCTGCTCCTCCCCGTCCGGCAGCTCCACCCCTTCCGGCAGCTCCACCCCGTCCGGCGGGCCCGCGCGGGACCTGACCGACGGTTCGTACGGGCCGAAGCCCGCGCGGGCGGTCACGTCGGCGATCTCTCCCCGCACCGCGCACCGCACCAGCACCGCGTCCTGCGCCCGGGCCACCCGCCCGGCGGCCCCGCACGCGGCTGCCGCGCCCTGGAGGGCACGATCGGCCGCGGCGAGGGCTGCCAGGTCCGCCGCTCCGCCGGCCCGGTGCCGGACCGCCACCGCCTGTCCCAGGGCCAGCACCACCGCGAACACCGCACACAGCGTGGCCGTGGTCATCGCCACCCACACCGTCGCCAGCCCCTGATCACCGCCCCCGCCCCGTTTCCCGCCCCCGAGCCCTTCCCCCTCCCCTCTCCCGGTCACGAGCCGACCCCGTCGCCGACCCCTCACGGCGCCACCCCCACCGTGTCCTCGGCCAGCGCGACCGCCTCGGCGCTCAAGGTGAGTGCCAGCGGTCCGGGCCCCGGTATCGGCGCCTCCACGCGGACCTGCCACAACTCCCCCGACCGTTGAACCTCGACCCGCGCCTGCCCCGGTGCCGCCGACCGCGCCGCCTCCAGGACCGCCGCGGCCGGCTCGGAACGTGCCGCAGCCCGTGCTCCCGCCCGTGCCGCATCCACGCACCGGATCTGGGCGGCGGCGGCCACGAGGGCCCAGATCAGGACCAGCGCGAGGGCGACGAGCGCAGGAATGACCATCGCCGCCTCCGCCGTCACAGCCCCCCGGTCCCCGCGGGGACCGTCAGGAGCCCGCGCCCGGCTCTCCCGTGCGGCCTCAGAACTTCGCATCGAGCGCGTCCTTGATCAACGCCTGCATGGCCGAAAGCACGGGTCCACTCGTCACGACCTTGTAGAGCACCGCGGCGAACCCGCAGGCCGCGATCGTTCCCACCGCGTACTCGGACGTCGTCATCCCGCGGTCCGACCTGGCGAACCTGCTCAGCCGATCCCGCCCGCCGGTCCGCACCCGGCGCACCGTGCCGAGCACCCGCTCCATGAAGTTCCTGCTCATTTCAACCCCCGAAATAGACTTGTCGATTTTTGTGACCGCCAGGTGGCCGCAAAGGAGTTCCACCTGTTTCGTGTCAGCCCGCGGTCAGCAGTCCGGTCGCGAGCCCGATCACCACCGGGGCCACCCCGATCGCCAGGAAGGCGGGCAGGAAGCACAGCCCGACCGGCGCCGTGATCAGTACGCCCGCACGCTGGGCGCGGGCCACCGCAGCGCTCGACCGTTCGGCGCGCATCGCCTCCGCCAGCCGGGCCACCGGTTCCGCCGCCGGCGCCCCGGTCGAACCGGCCCGGTCCAGACACCGGGCCAACGCCCCCGCGCCCGGTATCTCCGCGAACCGCCCCCACGCCTCGCCCGGTTCACCGCCGAGCCGGATCTCCGCAGCCGCCCTGGCCAGCCTGTCGCCGACCGGGCCGCCCATGGACTCGCCCACCGCCTCCGCCGCCTCCCGCGGACCGGCCCCGGCGGAGAGGCAGGCCGCCAGCAGATCGGCGGCCAGCGGAAGGTGCCGCGACACCTCGGTGAGCTCCGCTTCGGCGGCGCCCGCACCCCGCTCGCTCCGTGACCGCTGCCAGCGCCACGTCCCGTACGCCACAGCCGCCGCGGCCACACACCCCGGCAGCCCACCGACCAGAACCCAGCCGGCCGCCGCGGCCCCCAGCGGCGCCACCCACCTCCGGGCACCGGTGCCGGCTCGCGGCCGCCACCGGCGCCGCTTCCCCGCACCCGCGGCCAGGAGCAGCGCCCCCCGTCTGCGCACTGCCCGCTCGCGCCGCCGGCCGATCGCGGCGATAACCGGATACACGGCCGCGCACACCAGCGTCCCGGCGATCCCCAGGGTGTGGACAGCGCCCCCCGTCAGCCCGCTCATCCCGCCTCACCCGCCCTGACGATCCGCCGGGCCCAGATCAGGCCCACCGTCTCCAGCAGCCCGCCCGCCGCCAGGCAGGCCAGACCACCCGGACTGTGCAGCAGAACCCGCAAGGGGTCGGCTCCGAGCGCGGCACCCAGCCCCAGCCCAGCCACCGGCAGGAGGGCCAGCACCACGACCGTCGACCAAGCGCCCGCCAGTTGGGCCCGCAACTCCTCCCGTCGGCGCCTGTCCGCCCGTAAGGCGCCCTCCAGGCGGTCGAGTCCGGCCGCGAGCCCCGCTCCGCCGTCCACCGCCACCCGCCAGCACGCAGCAACACCCGCGAGTCCGTCACGCCCGGGCGTACCCGCGGCCTGCCGCAGCGCACCCGGCACATCCCCACCGAATCTCGCGGCAGCCAGCACAGCGGCTTCCGCCCCGCCCAGCGCCTCCCCCGCGCCACGGGCAGCAACCAGCAACGCCTGCCCCGGCTCACGCCCCGCCCGCAGCTCCCCCACCACCGCGCCGCACAGCGCCATCACCGCATCCGCCGCACGCTCCCGCTTCCCGCGCCGGGACCGCGCACCCAGCCACCGCCGCACGAGCGGCACCGCCACGGCCCCCGCGACGAGCGGCAGCACCGACTCGCCCAGCACCGCGAGCAGCACCGCCACAGGGGCACACAGCCACTCGTGCCTCCCCCGGAAGAACGCCGGCACCGCCGACGGCCACGCCCCCCACCGGTTCCGCTCCGGCGCCCCGACCACGAACAGCACCCAGGCCCGCCGCGGCGCCGGATCGCGCCGGGCGGCCGTCCACGCCGCCGCTCCCGCGCACACCGCCGTCGCGTACATCGCGTACGCCGACCCTCCGCCCGTCACAGCGCACCCCCGATCAGCGAACCCAGCCGCTCCCAGCCCCGCTCCCGTACGAATCCGCCGACACCCCAACGCAGCGCGGGCACCGTCACCACCAGCCCCGCCGCGTCCCGTTCCAGCACGTGCACCTCGGCCAGCCGCCGCTGACCGCTCCGGTCGCGCACCAGATGGACCACCACCGACAATGCAGCCGCCAACTGGCTGTGCAGGGCTGCCCGATCGAGGCCCGCAGCCGTCCCCAGGGCTTCAAGACGGGCCGGGACGTGTTCGGCGGCGTTGGCATGCACCGTGCCGCACCCGCCCTCGTGCCCGGTGTTCAGCGCGGCCAGCAACTCCGTCACCTCTGCCCCCCGCACCTCGCCGACCACCAGACGGTCGGGACGCATCCGCAGCGCCTGCCGCACGATGTCCCGCAGCGTCACGCGGCCGACACCCTCCTGGTTGGCGGGGCGGGTCTCCAGGCGCACCACATGGGGATGGTCCGGCCGCAGCTCGGCGGAGTCCTCGGCGAGCACGATCCGCTCCTGCTCCCCGACCGCGCCCAGCAGGCTGGACAGCAGCGTCGTCTTCCCGGCGCCCGTACCTCCGCTGATCAGATACGAGACCCTGGCTTCCACCAGCGCCCGCAGCACCCGATCCCCGCCCGGCGGCACCGTCCCCGCCTCGACCAGCTCGTTCAGCGCGAACGCCCTGGGCCGCACGACCCGCAGGGACAGACAGGCGGAGCCGACGGACACCGGCGGCAGCACCGCGTGCATCCGGGTCCCGTCCGGCAGCCGCGCGTCCACCCAGGGCCGGGCATCGTCCAGACGCCGCCCCGCGACGGCCGCGAGCCGCTGCGCCAGCCTCCGTACGGCCGCCGGGTCCGCGAAGGTGACCGCGGTCAGTTCGAGCCCGCCGCCCCGGTCCACCCACACCCGGTCCGGCGCGGACACCAGGACATCGGTCACGGCGGGGTCGGCGAGCAGCGGCTCCAACACCCCGGTCCCGACCAGTTCGCCCCGCAACTCCTCAGCGGCGCCGAGCACTTCCGCATCCCCGAGGAGCCGTCCCTGCGCCCGCAGGGCAGCCGCCACCCCGGCCGGGGTCGGCGCCGCGCCACTGCGGGCCAGCCGCTGGCGGACGGCGTCCAGCAGCGCCTCCGTCATGACACACCTCCGCCGGGAAGCCCGGTGGCGAGGCTTCCGCCACCTGCGGCGCCCGCCTGCTCCCAGAAAGCCGTGCAGAACCGGGCCAACGGCCCCCGCACCGCGCTCCCCGGGGGCACACCGTCGTCCTGAGCCTCCGGAAGCCCCGCCTCCCAGGGCAGTTCACCGACGAGCGGAAGGCCCAGGGCCTTGGCCACCCACCGCTCGTCCAGGCCCGCCGCATACGGACCGCGCGCGACGACCCGCAGGTCCTCCAGGACCATTCCGGCCATCGACACCACCCGTTGGGCCGCCGCGACCGCCCTCAGTTCACCGGGCACCACCACGAGTCCGAGGTCGAGTTGGGCCAGCGCCTCGGCCACCCCTTCGTCGACCCTGCGCGGCAGATCCACGACGACCACGCCCCCGAGACGGCGCGCGGCGGCCAGCACGGCCCGCATGGCCTGCGGCGGGATGACCACCTCGTCGTCACGGCCCCAGCTCAGCACCCGCAGCCCGTGCAAAGCGGGCAGCGAGTCCTCCAGCGCGCCACCTCCCACCCGCCCTCTGGACTGGGCGAAATCCGGCCACCTCATCCCCTCGGCTCGTTCGCCGCCGAGCAGCACGTCGATACCGCCGCCGAGCGGGTCGCCGTCGATCAGCATCGTCCGCCGGCCCGACCGGGCGGCGGTCACGGCGAGCGCACAGGCCAGCGTGGATGCGCCGGAGCCGCCCCTCCCGCCCATCACGCCGACGGTCAGCGCGGGACGCCCCACGCCCTCCGCCGCGTTGGCGATCTGGTCGACGAGCCAGCCCTCCGAATCGGGCAACCGCAGCACATATTCGGCCCCGATCTCCACCGCCTGACGCCAGACGTCCGGCGCGTCCTGGTCCCGTCCGACGAGCATCACGCCCCGCCGGCGAGCGGCGCCCCGACACCGCGGTGCCGCGTCGTCGCCCACCAGAACCATCGGGGCCTGCTCCCAGCCGCCCCGGCGTTCGGGCGGCCCGTAATGCACTTCCGGCTCGGCTCCGGCCGCCGCGCAGAGCCTCAGCAGATCGTCGAGCAACTCCACGTCTTCGGTCACGATCAACGGCCCGCCCCGGCGTCCTTCCGCGCTCGGCAGACCTTCTCGTGCGAGGGATCCAGCCACGATCTCCGCCCCCTTCTCACTGCCCCTTCAGTACGGTTCGCGGCGATCTCGGAGCGTTCCGAGATGCGCGATTCCGGAACCCGTGGACTTCACGGGTGGAATCACCGTGCAGCGCTTCGGAAAAACGTGTGGATCTTGCTGCAAAACTGTGGACAACTTCAACGTTGTGAATATCTCGGTAACCCATACCGGCGACTTCCGAGCGCAGCTCTTCCGTTACACACCGTGACGAGTCAGGATGAGGGAAGTCCCACGAAGAACCAGGCCGTTGCGGCCGGGAGAGGGGTGGAGTGCTCGATTCCGGCCGGCGAAAACGGGTCCGGACATGCGACGACCCCCGCCGGGGGGGAGAGCGGGGGTCGTCCCCACGGCCGACTCGGGGGGGGAGGAGTCGGACCGGGTTAGCACGGTCGCGAACGATCCGTGACTTCCATGGTGTACCCGAGAGCCTTCTCAGGCAAACCCACACGCGAGAGTTTACGCCGAATGGTGGGCCCCTATGCTCAGCCTTGTGGAAAACTGCTTCTCGCCGCGCACAGCAGCCTTCTTTGACCTGGACAAGACGGTCATTGCGAAGTCATCGACGCTGACCTTCAGCAAGTCCTTCTACCAAGGCGGACTGATCAACCGCCGTGACGTACTGCGCACTGCGTACACACAGTTCGTCTTCCTTGCCGGAGGCGCCGATCACGATCAGATGGAGCGGATGCGCGAATACCTCTCCGCGCTCTGCAAAGGATGGAACGTCGAGCAGGTCAAGGAGCTCGTCGCCGAGACCCTTCACGACCTGATCGACCCGATCATCTACGACGAGGCCGCCACGCTCATCGAGGAGCACCACACCGCGGGCCGCGATGTGGTCATCGTGTCCACGTCGGGTGCGGAGGTCGTCGAGCCGATCGGGGAACTGCTGGGCGCGGACCGGGTCGTGGCCACCAGGATGGTCGTCGGGGACGACGGCTGCTTCACCGGCGAGATCGAGTACTACGCCTACGGGCCGACGAAGGCCGAAGCGATCAAGGCGCTCGCGGTGTCGGAGGGGTACGACCTTTCGCGGTGCTACGCGTACAGCGACTCGGCGACCGACGTACCGATGCTGGAGTCGGTCGGGCACCCGCACGCGGTCAACCCGGACCGCGCGCTCCGGCGCGAGGCGACCATCCGGGAATGGCCGATTCTCGTCTTCAACCGTCCGGTCAGGCTCAAGCAGCGACTGCCCGCCTTCTCGATGCCCCCGCGCCCGGCGCTCGTGGCGGCGGCGGCCGTGGGCGCGGCGGCCCTCACCGCGGGACTGGTCTGGTACGCCAGCCGCCGCCGCGCGGCCACGATCGCCACCTGATCCCGAACCCCAACCCCTGTCACCCGCGCCCGTCATCCGCCGCCTCCGGGGCGCGCCCACTTCAGGACGCGCCGCCAACCCGGCACGTCTCGCGACCGTGCGCGACGGGCCCACGACGACGCGCGACACGGCACGTCCTACTCGCCCGTATTTGAACCCAAAAGTAAAGAAGTCGAGCCAGCACTTTCCCTTCCTCTCCCGGGGGAGTAGAAAGGACTCAACGGCCCGCGAGACCAAGGACATCCGAGAGGATCACCTTCACACGCAGAACGGCCCCACGGACCGCGCATGAAAGCCGAGCACCCACGCGACGTCGACCCGTCGATTACGGGCCAGCCGCACCAGGGCACGGGCTAAGTTCCCGACCTGATGGGCATATTACGAGGACGCTTGGTAACCCGGTGGACATGCCAGCGGCGGTACCGATTCCGGTACCGCCGCAACCCTTTCCCCCGTCAGAACGTCACGCCGCGCCGCGCTGCAGCGCCTCGCAGACGGCCGTCGACTCCCGTACGCCCAGCTCCACCGCACGGCCGCAGTGCGCGATCCAGGCCGCCACACCCTCCGGCGTCCCGGTCAGATAGCCCTCGAAGGCCGCCACGTACGCCGCCCGGCCCTGCTCCGCATGACCCACCTCGGCCGGGCAGATCGACTTCGGGTCGAGCCCGCTGCCGATCAGCACGATCCGCTGGGCCGTCCGCGCGACCAGACCGTTGCAGGAACTGAACGGGCGCAGGGCCAGCAGTTCACCGTGCACGACCGCAGCCGAGACCAGAGCCGGCGCCGCGCTCCCCGCGATGATCAGCCCGGAGAGCCCTTCCAGCCGTCCGGCGACCTCGTCGGCATCCGGCACCGGAGCCTCGATCAGCGGCTCGTCGACGGCCTCTCCCGCCAGTCGCGGCCGTCCGACGGCGTCGTCGGGCGACGCACCACCGGCCGCGACCAGGTGCAGACGCGCCAGAACCCTGAGGGGCGACTGCCGCCAGATGGAGAGCAGTTGACCCGCTTCGGCGGTCAGCCGCAGGGCCGCGCCGATCGTCCGGGCCTCGTCGTCACCTCTGAAGTCGGTGCGCCGGCGCACCTCCTCCAGATTCCAGTCGGCGCCGGAGAGCGCCGCGGATCCGCGGGCGCCGCGCAGGGCCGCTTCCGCGGTGATCTCGTTGCTCCGGCGCCGCATGACCCGGTGGCCGTAGACCCGGTCCACGGCCTTGCGTACGGAGTCCACGGCATCGGGGACGCCGGGCAGGGCGCCCAGCGCGGCGAGCGGATCTGAGGCAGTCGTACTCATAAGTAGCGAGGCTACGCGCCCCCTACACCCTTACCGCCTTGGAGTGGTCTTCTTCACGAAGTGTGACAGCGCACCGCAGTCGCACCACTACCCTAGGTGAACATGAAGATCGCTTTCGTGGGGAAGGGCGGCAGCGGCAAGACAACGCTGTCCTCGCTCTTCATCCGCCACCTCGCTGCCAATGAAGCCCATGTCGTCGCGGTGGACGCCGACATCAACCAGCACCTCGGAGCCGCGCTCGGCCTCGAAGAGGAGGAAGCCGCCGCCCTGCCCGCCATGGGCGCGCAGCTCCCGCTCATCAAGGACTATCTGCGGGGCAGCAACCCCCGGATCGCCTCCGCCGAGACGATGATCAAGACGACGCCGCCCGGCGAGGGCTCGCGGCTCCTGCGCGTCTGCGAGGACAACCCGGTCTACGACGCCTGCGCGCGTACGGTCCGGCTCGACGACGGGGAGATCCGGCTGATGGCCACCGGCCCGTTCACCGAGTCGGACCTGGGTGTGGCCTGCTACCACTCCAAGGTCGGGGCCGTCGAGCTGTGCCTCAACCACCTGGTCGACGGCCCGGACGAGTACGTGGTGGTCGACATGACCGCGGGCTCGGACTCGTTCGCCTCCGGGATGTTCACCCGCTTCGACATGACGTTCCTGGTCGCGGAGCCGACCCGGAAGGGTGTCTCGGTCTACCGCCAGTACAAGGAGTACGCGCGGGACTTCGGCGTCGCGCTGAGGGTGGTCGGCAACAAGGTCCAGTGCCAGGACGATCTGGACTTCCTGCGTGCGGAGGTGGGCGACGACCTGCTGGTGGGCGTCGGCCACTCGGACTGGGTGCGCTCGATGGAGAAGGGCCGGCCCTCCCGGTTCGAGCTGTTGGAGGCGGACAACCGGATGGCGCTCCAGGCCCTCCAGGACGCCGCGGAGGATTCGTACGGGCAGCGCGACTGGGAGCGCTACACGCGCCAGATGGTCCACTTCCATCTGAAGAACGCGGAGAGCTGGGGCAACGCCAAGACGGGCGCCGACCTGGCAGCCCAGGTCGACCCCGCCTTCGTACTCGACGAGCGGTACGCGCGGACGGGCGTCGCTCAGCCCGCATGACCGCGTCCGGCGGGGAGTACGAGGTCCGGGCACCACAGCCCCGGATGCCGCACTCCCCGCCCGGAAGTCAGCCGGCAGACCGCTCGCCCGAAGCGGGCTTGCCGGCGGGCTCGGCGGCCGGCTTTCCGGGAGATGCCGCGGCGCCGAGGTAGCCGGCCCAGCTCTCCTTCGGCGCCTCGCCGACGCCGAGCGTGCCGAGCTTGGCCAGCGTGGCCGGGTCCTGCGCGTCGAGCCAGTCGGCGAGCTGCCGGAAGGAGACGCAGCGCACGCCCTCCTTCGTACAGACCGTCTCGATCGTCTCCTCGATGGCGCGCATGTAGGTGCCGCCGTTCCAGGACTCGAAGTGGTTGCCGATGATCAGCGGGGCCCGGTTGCCGCTGTAGGAGCGGTCGAACGCCTGGATCAGACCGTCGCGCATCTGGTTGCCCCAGTACGCGTGCTTGGCCGGGTCGCCCTGTGTCGTACCGGACTGGTTGAACATGAAGTTGTAATCCATCGAGAGCGTCTCGAAGGCGCGGCCGGGTACGGGGACGAGCTGGAGCGGCAGGTCCCAGACGCCGCCCTTCTTCTTGGGCCAGACCTGGTTGCCGACGCCGCTGGAGTCGTACCGGAAGCCCATCGTCCGCGCTGCGGCGACCATGTTCTCCTGCCCTTCCAGGCAAGGGGTGCGACCGCCGACGAGTTCCTTGTCGTAGTCGAAGGGCAGTGGCGCCTCGGCCTTCAGGGCCGGAGCGTTGGACTTCCAGCTCTGCACGAAGGACTTCGCCTGGCGGATCTCGCTCTTCCACTCCTCGACGGACCAGGTCCCGACCCCGCCGTCCTTGCCGCAGAAGTGGCCGTTGAAGTGGGTGCCGATCTCGTTGCCGTCCTGCCAGGCGGCGCGCAGTTCGGTGAGGGTGTCGCGAATGCCCTTGGTGTCGTTGAAGCCGATGTCGGAGCGGCCCGCCGAGTGCTGGGGCGGGTTGTAGAGGTTCCGCTTCTCCTCGGGCAGCAGATACACGCCACTGAGGAAGTACGTCATGGTCGCGTTGTTCTTCTTGGCCACCTCGCGGAAGTGCGAGAACAGCTTCTGGCTGTCCTCACCCGCGCCGTCCCACGAGAACACCACGAACTGCGGGGGCTTCTGACCGGGCGCCAGACGCTCGGCAGCGGGAAGTTTCGGCTGCACCCCGGTGAAGGCGGTGGAACCGTCGCCGATGAGCTGGACCTTGCTCTTGGGGGCGGCGGCCGGAGCGTCCTCCTTCGGCCCGTGGGCTCCCTTGCCGACCTTCTCGGCGCCGGAGCCGGACGATCCCGATCCCGTCCCGGAGCCGGCGCAGCCTGCCAGACCCGCGACCAGTGCCGTCGCCATGACACCCATGGCGATCCTCTTCGTGGCGGCCATCATCCGCCCACCCTCTTCCTTGCAGGTTATGTGCATCGAAGTGCTGACACGGCGCGGTCAACCTCGCACGCAGCTCCGAGCAACCAGGACGACAGGCCGAATGAAAAGCTGCATATTCACCTGATTGGGTGGGCCAACGGACCATTTGCCCTAGATCATGGACACGTATCTTTACTCTGCATTACGATTCGTTTACTGAGAGTTGAGAAATCCCGCCGCTGCACGCCGTGACCCACGGCCGCGTCCCCCACATTCCGCGACCGCGCTGCCCCGGAGGAGACGGGAACATGTCTGCATGCGTCCCCACCCGCAATGACCACACATCCCGCAGTTCCCGCCCTTCCCGGGCCTCGGGAATCAAGCGACCACACAGCCCGCCACCGCCGCCCGGCGGACGGCGCTTCCGCATCGCCGGCGCCGACCTGTCCGCGTCGATCACTGTCTTTCTCATCGCAGTCCCCATGTCGCTCGGCCTCGCCGTCGCCATGGACGCCCCACTGGAGGCCGGTCTGGTCTCCGCGGCCATCGGCGGCATCGTCGCCGGACTGCTCGGCGGCACCCCTCTTCAGGTCAGCGGCCCTTCCGCCGGACTGACCGTCGTCACAGCAGAGTTGATCCAGATCTACGGCTGGCGGACGACCTGTGCGATCACCATCGGCGCCGGGCTTCTGCAGATCCTGCTGGGCTCGCTGAGAGCGGCCCGCAGCGCGCTCGCCGTCAGCCCCGCCATCGTGCACGGCACGCTCGCCGGGATCGGCGTGGCCATCGCCCTGGCGCAGCTGCACATCGTGCTCGGCGGCTCGCCCCAGAGCTCCGCCGTCGACAACGCCATCGCCCTGCCTGCCCAGTTGGAGCGGATCAGTCCGGCCGCTCCGCTCATCGGCTCGCTGACCATCGCCGTGCTGGTGCTGTGGCCACGCCTCCCGGGACGTGCCGGGCACCTGGCGCGGAGAATCCCCGCCGCGCTGGCCTCCGTGGTGATCGCGACCGCGGTCGCCGCCCTCGCCACTCCCGGAATCGCCCGGGTCGACCTCCCGTCCTGGCGCTCGCACGCCCTTCCCGAGATGCCGCAGGGGCCGGTTCTCGCCCTGGCCACAGCCGTGTTCACCGTCATGCTGGTGGCGAGTCTGGAGTCACTTCTCGCGGCGGTCGCCGTCGACAAGATGGCCGCGGACCGGGCGGCCGACCGCTCCGGAGGCGGGCCGTTCGGCCACGAGCCGGTCAAACGCTCCGACCTCGACCGCGAGCTGTGCGGTCAGGGCATCGCCAACTCGCTGGCGGGGCTGCTCGGCGGGCTGCCCATCTCCGGTGGCGCCGTGCGCAGTTCGGCGAATGTGAGGGCCGGGGCGACCGGCCGCGCGGCCACAGTGCTGCACGGTCTCTGGGTGCTGCTGGCCGCCGCCCTGCTGGTCACGGTGCTCGAATGGATTCCGCTGGCCGCGCTCGGCGCCCTGGTCATGATGGTCGGCATCCAGATGGTGAGCTTCGCCCACATCCGTAACGTCCACAAGCACCGCGAATTCCTGGTGTACGGCGCGACGATCACGGGCGTGGTCGTCTTCGGCGTGCTGAAGGGGGTGGTGCTCGGCATCGCGGTGGCGGTCGCCGTCGCCCTGCACCGGCTGGCCCGCACGAGGATCACCGTGACCGAGCAGGACGGCCGTCATCTGGTCACGGTCCGCGGACAGTTGACGTTCCTTGCGGTACCGCGGCTCAGCCGGACCCTCGGCCAACTCCCCCACGGGGTCGATGCGATCGTCGAGTTGGACGGCTTCTTCATGGACCACGCGGCGTTCGAGGCGATCCAGGACTGGCGCAGCGCCCAGATCGCCCAGGGTGGCCAGGTCGTCTTCACCGGAAGATCGGGCGGCCGGGTCGCCGAGCCCGCTGCGGCGGCGCACTCCTGCTGCCGCCCGTGGACCCCCTGGCGCAACCACCACTGCCACGACCGGTCCGAGCACGCCACCGCAGGCACCACCGAGTTCACGGCCCAGGATCCGTCGTGCCGCGGCGCATCCGGCCCCGGTCAGCCCGACGGCACCAGCGGGACCGGCGATGCGGTCGGCGAAAGCAGTGCGACAGGCGCAGCTCCACGACCGGCCGGTGCCCACCGTCTGTTCAACGGCCTCAGCTCGTTCCAGCGCAACACGGCCCCGCTGGTGCGCGAGGAGCTGGCCCGGCTGGCCGCAGAGGGCCAGCGGCCCTCCCAGCTCTTCATCACCTGTGCCGACTCCCGGCTGGTCACCAGCATGATCACGTCGAGCGGCCCGGGCGACCTCTTCACCGTGCGGAACGTCGGCAATCTCGTCCCCCCGCCGGACACGGAGACCACCGAGAGCGGCGACGATTCGGTGGCCGCCGCCATCGAGTACGCGGTGGACGTGCTGAAGGTCGGCTCCATCACCGTCTGCGGACACTCCGGCTGCGGTGCCATGCAGGCGCTGCTCGGCGCTGAGCCGCGCACCCCCCGGACGCCCCTGTGGCGCTGGCTGCGGCACGGCCTGCCGAGCCTGGAGCGAATGGCCTCGCGTCACCACTCCTGGGCCCGGATCTCCGGACGGCTGCCCACCGACGCGGTGGAGCAGCTCTGCCTCACCAATGTGGTCCAGCAGCTGGACCACCTGCGGGCGCACGAGTCGGTGGCCCGCCGGCTGGCCGAAGGCACGCTGGAGCTGCACGGCATGTACTTCCACGTGGGAGAGGCGCAGGCGTATCTGCTGGCCGAAGGAGCCAGCGCCGGTACGGGTCCTGACGAGGTCTTCGACCGGGTCGGCCCCGGCACCGACCTCAGCACCGCCCTCGACGCCTGAACCGCAGGCCCGCCCGGTCCGTGAGACCTTGTGGTCCCGCTTCCGCACCGCACGGAACTGCTTGCGGAAGCGGGGCCGGTGGCCCCATACACGAGAACACAGGTCTAAACCAATTCCCGGCAGACACTTGTCACCCGGCCTTTGGCCTGATGAGCTATGCCCCGGGACACAACGGACACCCTGGGACTGGGAGAAGTCGTGAGCAACGAAAGCCTCGCCAACCTGCTTCGGGAAGAGCGGAAATTCGCTCCGCCTGCCGAGTTGGCCGCGAACGCCAACGTGACATCGCAGGCGTACGAGCAGGCCGAGGCGGACCGGCTGGGCTTCTGGGCCGAGCAGGCCCGCCGCCTGACCTGGGCCACCGAGCCGACCGAGACGCTCGACTGGAGCAACCCGCCCTTCGCGAAGTGGTTCGCGGACGGCAAGCTCAACGTCGCGTACAACTGCGTGGACCGCCACGTCGAAGCGGGGAACGGCGACCGGGTCGCCATCCACTTCGAGGGCGAGCCCGGCGACAGCCGCGCCATCACCTACGCGGAGCTGAAGGACGAGGTCTCGCGCGCCGCCAACGCCCTCACCGAACTCGGTGTGACCGCCGGCGACCGGGTCGCCGTCTATCTGCCGATGATCCCCGAAGCCGCCGTCGCGATGCTGGCCTGCGCCCGCATCGGTGCCGCGCACTCGGTGGTCTTCGGCGGCTTCTCCGCCGACGCCATCGCGGCCCGCATCCAGGACGCGGACGCCAAGGTCGTCATCACCGCCGACGGCGGATACCGCCGCGGCAAGCCCTCCGCGCTCAAGCCCGCGGTCGACGACGCCGTCTCCCGTATCGAGAGCGTCGAGCACGTCCTCGTGGTGCGCCGCACCGGTCAGGACACCGCGTGGACCGAGGGACGCGACGTCTGGTGGCACGATGTCGTCGGCCGCCAGTCCGCCGAGCACACCCCCGAGGCGTTCGAGGCCGAGCACCCGCTCTTCATCCTCTACACCTCGGGCACGACGGGTAAGCCGAAGGGCATCCTGCACACCTCGGGCGGCTACCTCACCCAGGCGGCCTACACCCACAACGCGGTCTTCGACCTCAAGCCGGAGTCCGACGTCTACTGGTGCACCGCCGACATCGGCTGGGTCACCGGCCACTCGTACATCGTCTACGGCCCGCTGGCCAACGGCGCGACGCAGGTCATGTACGAGGGCACGCCCGACACCCCGCACCAGGGGCGCTTCTGGGAGATCGTCCAGAAGTACGGCGTCACCATCCTCTACACCGCGCCGACCGCGATCCGCACGTTCATGAAGTGGGGCGACGACATCCCCGCCAAGTTCGACCTGTCGTCACTTCGCGTCCTCGGATCGGTCGGTGAGCCGATCAACCCCGAGGCATGGATGTGGTACCGCAAGCACATCGGCGCCGACACCTGCCCGATCGTGGACACCTGGTGGCAGACCGAGACCGGCGCGATGATGATCTCGCCGCTGCCCGGAGTCACCGCCACCAAGCCCGGATCGGCGCAGCGCGCACTGCCCGGCATCGCCGCCACCGTCGTCGACGACGAGGCCCGCGAGGTTCCGGACGGGGGCGGCGGCTACCTCGTCCTCACCGAGCCGTGGCCCTCGATGCTCCGCACCATCTGGGGTGACGACCAGCGCTTCATCGACACCTACTGGACGCGCTTCGAAGGCAAGTACTTCGCGGGCGACGGCGCCAAGAAGGACGAGGACGGCGACATCTGGCTCCTCGGCCGGGTCGACGACGTCATGCTCGTCTCCGGGCACAACATCTCGACCACCGAGGTCGAGTCGGCCCTCGTGTCGCACCCCTCGGTCGCCGAGGCCGCCGTCGTCGGCGCCGCCGACGAGACGACCGGCCAGGCCATCGTCGCCTTCGTCATCCTGCGCGGCACCGCGACCGCCTCCGACGAGCTGGTCGCCGAACTGCGCAACCACGTCGGCACCACGCTCGGCCCGATCGCCAAGCCCAAGCGGGTCCTGCCGGTCGCCGAACTCCCCAAGACCCGCTCCGGCAAGATCATGCGCCGCCTGCTGCGCGACGTCGCCGAGAACCGCGAGCTGGGAGACGTCACCACGCTCACCGACTCCTCGGTCATGGATCTCATCACCACGCAGCTGCCGTCCTCCTCGTCCGAGGACTGACCGAGGACCGGCAGCCGCAGCCACTCCCGTACAGCCCCGAGGGGCACCCGGCAACGAGCCGGGTGCCCCTCGGGCGTTTAGTGTGAAGATCGCTCGATGTGGCTCCGGCGCCACAGGTACAGTGATGGCTCCGTCAACAACGTAATAAGAAATCTCCACAAGGTGCGCCGGGAAGTCTGGTCGGCAAGTGCTACAGCCATGCCATCGCTGCCGTACCGACCCGGAGGTCTCCACCCGTGGCCGCGCCCACCCCCACCCCGCCTTCCCCCCGCCGTACCGTCCTCGGCCGCCTTCCTCTGCCCGAGCGGAACTACGTCGCCGAAGCGCTGCGCACCGAGACCGTCGGCGGCATCATCCTGCTGGTCGCCGCCGTCGCCGCACTGATCTGGGCGAACACCTTCGCGGGAAGTTACGGATCGGTCAGCCACTACCACTTCGGGCCCGAGGCGCTGGGGCTCAACCTCTCCGTGACGCACTGGGCCGCCGACGGGCTCCTGGCCATCTTCTTCTTCGTCGCGGGTGTCGAGCTCAAACGTGAACTGGTCGCGGGTGAACTGCGCGACCCGAAGGCCGCCGCGCTTCCGGTCATCGCCGCACTCTGCGGCATGGCCGTCCCGGCCCTCGTCTACCTCCTGACCGTGGTCCTCGGCGACGGTTCCACGGCCGGCTGGGCGGTCCCCACCGCCACCGACATCGCCTTCGCGCTCGCCGTCCTCGCGGTCATCGGCACCTCGCTTCCGGCCGCGCTGCGCGCGTTCCTGCTCACCCTCGCCGTGGTCGACGACCTCTTCGCGATCCTGATCATCGCGGTCTTCTTCACCGACAGCATCGACTTCCTGGCGCTCGGCGGAGCCTTCGTCGGCCTGGCCGTCTTCTACTTCCTGCTGCGGGCCGAGGTCAGGGGCTGGTACGTCTACGTGCCGCTCGCCCTGGTCATCTGGGGGCTGATGTACAACAGCGGCGTCCACGCGACCATCGCCGGTGTCGCCATGGGCCTGATGCTGCGCTGCACGACACGTGAAGGCGAGGCGCACTCCCCCGGCGAGCACATCGAGCACCTGGTCCGCCCGCTGTCGGCCGGTTTCGCCGTACCGCTGTTCGCTCTCTTCTCCGCCGGCGTCTCCCTCAAGGGCGACGCGCTCGCCGGCGTCTTCACCCAGCCCGAAACGCTCGGTGTCGTCCTCGGCCTGGTCGTCGGCAAGACGCTCGGCATCTTCGGCGGCACCTGGCTCGCCGCCCGCTTCACCAAGGCGGAGCTCAACAAGGACCTGGCCTGGGCGGACGTCTTCGCCGTCGCCTCGCTCGCCGGAATCGGCTTCACCGTCTCGCTGCTCATCGGGGAACTCGCGTTCGAGGGCCACGGCGAGACGGTCAACGACATCAAGGCCGCCGTGCTCGTGGGGTCCCTGATCGCGGCCGTACTCTCCGGTGTACTGCTCAAACTGCGGGTACGCACATACAGAGCCCTCTTCGACGCCGAGGAGCTCGACGAGGACGAGGACGGCATCCCCGACATCTACGAGCAGGACAATCCGGAGTACCACCTCCGGATGGCCGCGATCCTCGAAAAGAAGGCCGCCGAGCATCGGCGTCTGGCCCGGGCGGCGGGGGCAACGAGCAGCGAGACGGACAGTCCGGCATGATCTGACACCGGATGTGTTGAAGAGGAGAGGGAGTCAGGGATGAGCGACCCCGGCAACTACGCGGGCAGTGGCGACCGCAGTCTCGGACAGTTGGTCGCTTCGGCGACGGCCGAGATGTCGGCACTGGTGCACGACGAGATCGCACTGGCCAAGGCCGAAGTACGCCAGGACGTGAAGCGCGGCGTCATCGGCAGTGTGGCGTTCATCGTCACGGGCGTGCTGATTCTGTTCGCGATTCCGGTGCTGAGCTTCGCGGCGGCGTACGGAATCCACAATCTGGGCCTCGGCCTCGCCTGGTCGTTCCTGATCGTCGGCGGCGCGTTCATCCTGCTGGGAATCCTGCTGGCGCTGTTCGGCTGGGCCAAGCTGAAGAAGGTCAAGCCGCCGGAGAAGTCGATCGCGTCGGCCAAGCAGACCGCCGCCGTCCTCCAGGGCGTCAAGCCCCACCCCCGTCCCGAGGTAGTGCCCGGTACGGTCCTTCCGGCCGCCGGCAGCACGATGCTGGACAAGGCCATCGAAAGCGGCCCGGTCCAGGACAAGGCGTCGGCTGTGGCACGCTCGTCCACATGACCGTCCCCGATTCCAGCGCGTCCGGTCCGGCACCAGGCCCCCAGGGCCCGGCCGGTTCCGGCAGTCCCGTACGCCTCGACGGTCCGTGGATCCACCGGGATGTGGCGGCCAACGGTGCGCGCTTCCACATCGCCGAGCTGGGCGACGGGCCTCTGGTGCTCCTGCTGCACGGCTTCCCGCAGTTCTGGTGGACGTGGCGCCACCAGATGACCGCGCTCGCCGACGCCGGGTTCCGGGCGGTGGCCATGGACCTGCGCGGGGTCGGCGGCAGCGACCGTACGCCCCGGGGTTACGACCCCGCCAACCTCGCCCTCGACGTCACCGGCGTGATCCGCTCGCTCGGCGAGCCGGACGCGGCGCTGGTCGGCCACGACCTGGGCGGCTATCTCGCCTGGACGGCGGCCGTGATGCGGCCGAAGCTGGTGCGTCGGCTCGTGGTGTCCTCCATGCCGCACCCCCGCCGCTGGCGGTCCTCGATGCTCTCCGACTTCTCGCAGTCCAGGGCGGGTTCGTACATCTGGGGGTTCCAGCAGCCGTGGCTGCCGGAGCGCCGGCTCGTCGCGGACGACGCGGCCCTCGTGGGCCGGCTGATCACGGAGTGGGCGGGACCGCGGACCCCGGAGTTCCCCGACGACGAAGCGCTGGACGTCTACCGTCGCGCGATGGCGATCCCGTCGACGGCGCACTGCTCGATCGAGCCGTACCGCTGGATGGTGCGTTCCATGGCCCGGCCGGACGGTGTCCAGTTCAACCGGCGGATGAAGCGGCCGGTGCGCGTACCGACGCTGCATCTGCACGGTTCACTCGATCCGGCGGTCCGTACGCGGAGTTCCGCGGGGTCCGGTGAGTACGTGGAAGCGCCGTACCGTTGGCGACTTTTCGACGGTCTGGGGCACTTCCCCCACGAGGAGGACCCGGTGGGGTTCTCGACCGAACTCATCAACTGGCTCAAGGATCCCGAGCCCGACCGCTAGCCCGGTGGCACGCGTGTCCGACGAACAGCCAATTGCCTGCCGCATAGGCCAATTGGCTGACTCCCGCACGATTACCGACCTTGGGTCACGGGCAGACGTCGGGGTATGGGCTGGACGCACGACTTCGGTGACGCAGCACGCAACCGCCGCTCGACCGCAACGGTCGGTCCGAGCACTCATGAGGGGGGCGGCCCACAGGGCCGGGTGCACGATGTGCATGATTTTCATGATCCCCAGCTTGGAATTCCGCGCATTCTCCGCCGCCGGGCCCGCTGGTTCTCGGCGCGGCTGCGCCATCCCCGTGGATGACGCAGCCACCTTCTGACGACAGGGCCTAGGTCGTGTCCGCGAAGTCTCGTCTGGCCGGCGATACTTTGCGGACACTCCCTAGAGCGCGCAGTTCTGGCTGTCCACCTGCTGGTTGGCGGTCCGGCCGCGCTCGACGTCCTGGCGGACCTCGTCGGCCGTCAGCGCGTACCCGGTGTCCGGGTCGTCGAGGGACTTGGCGAACACCACTCCGTACACCTTTCCGTCCGGAGTGAGCAGCGGGCCACCGGAGTTGCCCTGCCGCACGGTCGCGTAGAGCGAGTACACATCGCGGCGGACGGTGCCCCGGTGGTAGATGTCCGGACCGTCGGCGTTGATGCGTCCGCGGACCCGGGCGGACCGTACGTCGTAGGCGCCGTTTTCCGGGAAGCCCGCGACGATCGCGCTGTCGCCCGTCTCCGCGTCGTCCTCGGTGAAGCGCAGCGGCTTCGCTTCGAGGTCCGGCACGTCCAGTACGGCGATGTCGCGCTGCCAGTCGTAGAGGACGACCTTCGCGTCGTACAGCCGTCCCTCGCCGCCGATCTGCACGGTCGGCTCGTCGACTCCGCCGACGACATGGGCGTTGGTCATGACGCGACGGTCGGAGAACACGAAGCCGGTGCCTTCGAGAACCTTGCCGCAACTGGGCGCCATACCCACGACCTTGACGATGGACTTCTTGGCGCGGGCGGCGACGGGGCTGCCGGCCAGCGCCGGGTCCGGGGCCTGGACCTCGGTGATGGGCTCGTTGGCGAAGGGACTGAAGACCTGCGGGAAGCCGTTCTGAGCGAGCACCGAGGAGAAGTCGGTGAACCAGGTGGACGCCTGATCGGGCATCACACGCGAGACGCCGAGGAGGACCTTCGAGTTGCGGACCTCCTTACCGAGCGTCGGCAGGGAGGTGCCGGCCAGGGCGGAGCCGATCAGCCAGGCGACCAGGAGCATCGCCACCACGTTGACCAGTGAGCCGCCGGTGGCGTCCAGGGCGCGCGCGGGCGACCACGTGATGTGCCGGCGGAGTCTGTTGCCCAGATGGGTGGTGAACGCCTGGCCCGCGGAGGCACAGACGATCACGATGATGACCGCGACGATCGCGGCCGTGGAAGAGACCTCGGAGCCGTTGGTCACCTGGTCCCATATGAACGGCAGCAGATAGACGGCGACGAGTCCGCCGCCCAGAAAGCCGATCACCGACAGGATGCCGACGACGAAACCCTGGCGGTAGCCGATGACCGCGAACCACACGGCGCCGACCAACAGCAGGATGTCCAGCACGTTCACCGTCTCTAGCCTCGCAGAATCGTCACCTGGCCCGTCATCCGTCCGACGGGGTCCGGGCCGGGCCGGAGCAGCGCAGCACGGGATTGAGCAGTCAGCCTGTCATGGGCGCCAGTCGAGCGGCACCTGTCTGGTCGGGTCCCAGGGACGCTCCCAGCCCGCGTAGTGCAGGATCCGGTCGATCACGCCGGCCGTGAAACCCCAGACGAGAGCGGATTCGACCAGGAACGACGGGCCCGGATGGCCGCTGGGATACACGGTGGTCACCCGGTTGGCGGGATCCGTGAGATCCGCCACGGGGACGGTGAAGACCCGGGCGGTCTCGGCCGGGTCGACGACACCGACCGGGCTCGGTGCCCGCCACCAGCCGAGGACGGGCGTCACCACGAAGCCGCTCACCGGGATGTACAGCCGGGGCAGTACGCCGAAGATCTGGACGCCCCTCGGATCGAGTCCCGTCTCCTCCTCGGCCTCCCGCAGCGCGGCCCTGAGCGGTCCCGTGGTGGCCGGGTCACCGTCCTCGGGGTCCAGGGCGCCGCCGGGGAAGGACGGCTGGCCCGCGTGCGAGCGCAGCGAGCTGGAGCGCTTCATGAGGAGCAGCTCCGGGCCGCGCTCTCCCTCGCCGAAGAGGATCAGGACGGCGGACTGGCGGCCCGCGCCGCTTTCGGGCGGCAGGAAGCGGCTGAGCTGCTGGGGCCGGATGCTCCGCGCCGCGCGGGCGACGGGGTCGAGCCAGTCGGGCAACCCCTCGGTGGTGACGGGGACCTGGTCGGTGTCGGGCGTGCCGCTCGCCCCGGTCGGAGCGGACCGTGTGCTCTGTGCGTGCGTCATATGCACCCCCTCCGTTTCACAACGCCTGTCGTCGGCCATTTCGTTCCGGGGCCATTTCGCTCGGTTTCGTGCGGCTCGGGCCGGGTGCCCGTCCCTCATTCGGCCCCGAGGGGCGGTGCCGGTTTGCCCGGGTAGTCGGGCGGGGGGCTGAGGCGCTGGCCCGGGTAGCCGCCCATCTCGTACTTCAGGAGCTTCTTCGCCTTCTCCGGGTCCGTCTCTCCCTCGCCGTACGAAGGACAGAGCGGGGCGATGGGGCAGGCGCCGCAGGCGGGCTTGCGGGAGTGACAGATGCGGCGGCCGTGGAAGACGACGCGGTGCGAGAGCATCGTCCACTCGCTCTTCGGGAAGATCGCGGCCACGTCCGCCTCGACCTTCTCCGGGTCCTCCTGGTCGGTCCACTTCCAGCGGCGCACCAGCCGGCCGAAGTGGGTGTCCACCGTGATGCCGGGGACCCCGAAGGCGTTGCCCAGGACGACGTTGGCGGTCTTGCGGCCCACACCGGGCAGCTTCACGAGATCGGCGAGCCGGCCGGGGACCTCGCCGCCGAAGTCGTCCCTGAGCGCGGCCGACAGCCCTATCAGCGACCTGGTCTTGGCCCGGAAGAAGCCGGTCGGCCGAATGAGCTCTTCCAGTTCTTCGGGGACGGCCGCCGCCATGTCCTCGGGGGTCGGGTAGGCGGCGAACAGCGCGGGAGTGGTCTGGTTGACCCTCAGGTCGGTGGTCTGCGCCGAGAGCACGGTGGCGACGAGGAGTTCGAAGGGATTCCGGAAGTCCAGCTCCGGATGGGCGTACGGATAGATCTCGGCGAGCTCGCGGTTGATCCGGCGGGCGCGGCGGACCATCGCGAGGTGCGATTCCGGTTTCGCCTTCTTCGGGGCCCCGGCCCTCTTCGCCGGTGCCGCCGACTTCCCCGTCGCCGTCTTCTCTGTCGCCGTCTTCTCCGTCGCCGTCACTGCCTTCGTCGTCTTCACAGCCTTCGTCGCGGGCTTCCCCGCAGTGGTCTCATCCGGGCGTTTTGTGGCATTTTTGGAGCGACGCGCGAACCGTTCGCCCACAGCGGAATCAGGGCCTTCCGACACCCCATCAGCCCCCTCGACCTGCACTCTCACCGGCGTTCTGGACACCCGGCCAGCCTAGAGCCCGACACTGACATCCGCCCCGGTCACTGCGCATCCGCGCCCAATCGGCCCCCTGCCGTACGGTCCGGCACGTCCGTGCGTCAAACTGGTTTGTGATTGATCGCACTGTTTTACCGTCCGGCATCATGGGGACCACGGTTCCCTGAACAGGCCGACAAGGAGAGAACTCGTGGACGACGTTCTGCGGCGCGCCCCGCTTTTCGCGGCGCTCGATGACGAGCAGGCCGCGGAGCTCCGCGCCTCGATGAGTGAGGTGACCCTCGCGCGCGGAGACGCGCTGTTCCACGAGGGTGACCCGGGTGACCGCCTGTACGTGGTCACCGAGGGCAAGGTGAAGCTCCACCGCACCTCCCCCGACGGACGCGAGAACATGCTGGCCGTCCTCGGTCCCGGCGAGCTCATCGGAGAGCTGTCGCTCTTCGACCCGGGCCCGCGCACGGCGACGGCGACGGCCCTGACCGAGGTCAAGCTGCTCGGCCTCGGCCACGGCGACCTCCAGCCCTGGCTGAACGCACGCCCCGAGGTGGCCACCGCGCTCCTGCGCGCCGTCGCCCGCCGGCTGCGCAAGACCAACGACCAGATGTCCGACCTGGTCTTCTCCGACGTGCCGGGCCGTGTCGCCCGTGCGCTCCTCGACCTGTCGCGCCGCTTCGGCGTGCAGTCGGAGGAGGGCATCCACGTCGTGCACGACCTGACCCAGGAAGAGCTGGCCCAGCTGGTCGGCGCCTCCCGCGAGACGGTCAACAAGGCGCTCGCGGACTTCGCCGGGCGCGGTTGGCTGCGCCTGGAGGCTCGCGCGGTGATCCTGCTGGACGTGGAGCGGCTGGCGAAGCGCTCGCGCTGACCCCGCACCTGATTCGTGCACGAAGGGCCCCGCCGGACGGCGGGGCCCTTCCGCGTTCCCGGCCGCCCGGAGAAGGCTCCTGGAAGGTGCCCTGACCAAACGAGAGCGCTAGATGAGCCCGTGCTCGCTCAGGTACTCCATCTGGGCCCGCACCGACAGCTCCGCAGCCGGCCACAGGGAGCGGTCCACCTCCGCGTACACGTGGGCCACCACCTCCGAGGACGACCGGTGTCCGGCCTCCACGGCCGTCTCCACCTGGGCGAGACGGTGCGCACGGTGGGCGAGATAGAACTCGACCGCCCCCTGGGCGTCCTCCAGGACCGGGCCGTGGCCCGGAAGGACGGTGTGCACCCCGTCGTCGACCGTCAGCGAGCGCAGCCGCCGCAGCGAGTCCAGATAGTCGCCCAGGCGCCCGTCCGGGTGCGCCACCATCGAGGTGCCGCGCCCCAGGACGGTGTCGCCGGTCAGCACCGCCCGGTCGGCCGGCAGGTGGAAGCAGAGCGAGTCCGCGGTGTGCCCGGGCGTCGGCACCACCCGCAGTTCGAGTCCGCCGGTGGTGATCACATCGCCCGCCCCGAGCCCCTCGTCGCCCAGGCGCAGCGCCGCGTCCAGGGCGCGCACCTTCGTACGGGTCAGCTCGGCGAAGCGCGCCGCGCCCTCCGCGTGGTCGGCGTGGCCGTGGGTGAGGAGGGTGAGCCCGACACGCCGCCCGGAGCGCTCGACGGCGTCCGTCACCGCCCGCAGATGGGCCTCGTCGAGCGGGCCCGGGTCGATGACGACCGCCAGGTCCGAACCGGGCTCGGCCACGATCCAGGTGTTGGTGCCGTCCAGCGTCATCGGCGAGGCGTTCGGGGCGAGGACGTTGACCGTACGCGTGGTGGCGGGACCGGAGAGCACTCCGCCCCGCGGCTGCCCGGGAAGTGCCGCCGCGTCGCTCATGCGCCCTCGCCTCCGGCCTTCCCGGTGGGGATGTGTTTGGTGAACTCATCGTGCCCCGGCCAGCTCAGCACCAGCTCGTCGCCGTCCAGGCGGGCCTGTGCGAGTACGGGAGTGAGGTCCTGGGAGTCCGCCGCCTTCAGGGCCTCGGCGGCCGTCCCGTACGGCCTGAGCGTCCGCAGCGTGGACACGGTGGGCGGCATCATCAGCAGCTCGCCCCGGTCGTAGCCGTCGGCCGCCTCGCCCGGGGCGATCCACACGGTCCTGTCGGCCTCCGTGGACGCGTTGCGGGTGCGCTGGCCCTCCGGGAGCGCGGCGACGAAGAACCAGGTGTCGTAGCGGCGCGGTTCGAACTCCGGGGTGATCCAGCGCGCCCACGCACCGAGCAGGTCGGAGCGCAGCACCAGACCCCGCCGGTCGAGGAACTCGGCGAAGGACAGCTCACGGGCGACCAGCGCCTCGCGGTCCCCCTCCCAGTCCGCCCCCGTCGTGTCGCTGACGACCGTGCCGGCGGTCGGACCCGCCAGGAGGACGCCCGCCTCCTCGTACGTCTCACGCACGGCGGCGCAGACGATGGCCTGTGCCTCGGTGACCGTCTCGACGCCGAGCCGCCCGGCCCAGTGCTCCAGCGACGGCCCGGCCCAGCCGACCAGGCGGTCGTCGTCGCGCGGATCGACTCCGCCACCCGGATAGGCGTACGCGCCCCCGGCGAAGGCCATGGAGGCGCGGCGGCGCAGCATGTGCACGGCCGGCCCGCCCGCGGTGTCCGCGGCAGGGTCCCGGAGCAGCATCACGGTCGCGGCGCGCCTGGGGGTCGCGGCTGTCAGCTCGCCTGCGGCGAGGGCCCGGATCCGGTCGGGCCATTCCGGTGGGTACCACTGACCATTGGACATGGCCGGAGGCTATCCGGAACCGTCCCGATGTTCGAGGGCCGCGGTGATCCGTACATGCCCCGTACATGCATGATCCCGCCCGGTCACCGGGACCGGACGGGATCATGTGTGGCGTACGGAGGACGGATCAGGCGTCGACGAGCTCGACCTGGACCTCGACCTCGACCGGCGCGTCCAGCGGCAGCACCGCGACGCCCACGGCGCTGCGCGCATGCACGCCCTTGTCACCGAGGACCGCGCCCAGCAGCTCGCTCGCGCCGTTGATCACGGCCGGCTGGCCGGTGAAGTCGGAGGCCGAGGCGACGAAGCCCACGACCTTCACGACCCGCGCGATCCGGTCCAGGTCGCCCGCGACCGACTTCACGGCCGCGAGGGCGTTGAGCGCGCACGTCCTGGCGAGCTCCTTCGCCTCGTCGGGCGTGACCTCGGCGCCGACCTTGCCGGTCACCGCGAGCTTCCCGTCCACCATCGGCAGCTGGCCGGAGGTGTAGACGTACACCCCGGACTGCACGGCCGGCTGGTACGAGGCCAGCGGCGGCACGACGTCCGGGAGCGTCAGGCCGAGCTCCGCGAGGCGCGCCTCGACGGCGCCCGCCATTACGCGCGCTCCCGCTTCAGGTAGGCCACGAGCTGCTCGGGGTTGTTCGGGCCGGGGACGACCTGGACGAGCTCCCAGCCGTCCTCGCCCCAGGTGTCCAGAATCTGCTTGGTCGCGTGCACGAGAAGGGGCACGGTCGCGTATTCCCACTTGGTCATAGGGCCGACTGTAATGCCTGGCACGTACGGTCTCGTGCGTAGCCCGGGGCACGACTGGTTAGGCTCCAGGACGTGAGCAGGTTCCAGGTCGTCAGCGGTAAGGGCGGGACCGGTAAGACCACGGTCGCCGCCGCCCTCGCGCTCGCCCTCGCGACCGAGGGGAAACGCACCCTCCTCGTCGAGGTCGAGGGCAGGCAGGGCATCGCCCAGCTCTTCGAGTCGGAGGCGCTTCCCTACGAGGAGCGGAAGATCGCCGTCGCGCCGGGCGGCGGGGAGGTGCACGCGCTGGCGATCGACGCCGAGCGGGCCCTCCTCGACTACCTCCAGATGTTCTACAAACTGGGCAGTGCCGGCCGGGCGCTCAAGAAGCTCGGCGCGATCGACTTCGCCACCACCATCGCTCCGGGGGTGCGGGACGTCCTGCTGACCGGCAAGGCGTGCGAAGCCGTACGCCGCAAGGACAAGCGGGGACGTTTCGTCTACGACCACGTGGTCATGGACGCGCCCCCCACCGGACGCATCACCCGCTTCCTCAATGTGAACGACGAGGTGGCCGGGCTGGCGAGGATCGGCCCGATATACAACCAGGCCCAGGCCGTGATGCGCGTCCTGAAGTCCCCGGAGACCGCGGTCCACCTCGTGACGCTCCTGGAGGAGATGCCGGTCCAGGAGACCGCGGACGGCATCGCCGAGCTCCGGGCCGCCGAACTGCCCGTGGGCCGGATCATCGTGAACATGGTGCGCCCGCACCTGCTCGACGAGGAGGCGCTGCGGACCGTCTCGGGCGCTCGCCGCAGGGAGATCGCCAAGACACTCACCCGGGCGGGGGTGACCGGCTCCGCCGCCCTCGTACGGCCCCTGGTCGAACAGGCGGCCGAGCACGCCGAGCGGGTCTCACTGGAGCGCGAGCAGCGCGCCGTACTGGCCGGCCTGGAGCTGCCCACGGACGAACTGCCGCTGATCGGCGAGGGTGTGGACCTCCCCGCGCTGTACGACCTGGCGGTCGAGCTCCGTAAGCAGGGCACAGGGGAAGAGGTGGGGTCATGACGCTGGGCTCGGACGTCGCACCGGGGCTGGACACCGATGCGCTCCTGGACGACCCGGACATCCGGATCGTCGTGTGCTGCGGCTCGGGCGGGGTCGGCAAGACCACGACCGCCGCGGCCCTCGGCGTACGGGCCGCCGAGCGCGGGCGCAAGGCCGTGGTCCTCACCATCGACCCGGCCCGCCGGCTCGCCCAGTCCATGGGCATCGACCAGCTGGACAACATCCCCCGCCGGGTCGAGGACATCGACGGCGAGGGCGGCGGTGAACTCCACGCCATGATGCTCGACATGAAGCGGACCTTCGACGAGACCGTCGAGGCGCACACCGACCCCGCGCGGGCCCGCGCGATCCTGGAGAACCCCTTCTACCAGTCCCTGTCGGCCGGCTTCGCGGGCACGCAGGAGTACATGGCGATGGAGAAGCTGGGGCAGCTGAGGGCCCGCGACGAGTGGGACCTGATCATCGTCGACACCCCGCCCTCGCGCTCCGCACTGGACTTCCTGGACGCTCCGAAGCGCCTCGGTTCGTTCCTGGACGGAAAGTTCATCCGGCTGCTGGTGGCCCCGGCGAAGATCGGCGGCCGGGCCGGGATGAAGTTCCTCAACGTCGGCATGTCGATGATGACCGGGACGCTCGGCAAACTGCTGGGTGGTCAGTTCCTCCGTGACGTACAGACCTTCGTCGCCGCGATGGACTCGATGTTCGGCGGATTCCGTACCCGGGCCGATGCCACGTACAAACTGCTCCAGGCCCCCGGTACGGCGTTCCTCGTCGTCGCGACGCCGGAGCGGGACGCCTTGCGCGAGGCCGCGTACTTCGTGGAGCGGCTGGCCGACGAGGAGATGCCCCTGGCCGGCCTGGTGCTCAACCGGGTGCACAACAGCGAGGCTTCCCGGCTCACGGCGGAGCGCGCGCTCGCCGCTGCGGAAAATCTTGAAGAGGGCGGCATTGTGGATCAGACGACCGGGAAGGCTGGCCTCAGTGACCCAGTGGACCCGGCGGGCGCCTCTCCCGAAGCCCCCGAGTCACCGCTGCCCCCCGAACGCGACGAGCCGAACGAACAGCACGAGCCGCACGAGTCGCCCGAACACCCCCACAAGGGTGACGCCCGAGCACCTCACAAGCAGTCGGAGCCGCCGACGGACGCGCATTCCGCATCCGCTGCCGCCACTGCCGCCACATCGTCCGATCCCGAGTCCACCGAACCCTCGGTCGAGCAGGTGACCGCAGGTCTGCTCCGCCTGCACGCCGAGCGCATGCAGGTCGTCGCGCGCGAACAGCGCACACGCGACCGCTTCACCGCGCTCCACCCCGAGGTCCCGGTCACCGAGGTGGCCGCGCTGCCCGGCGATGTACATGACCTCGCAGGTCTCCGGGCCATCGGGGACCGGCTCTCGGCCGGTTCCGTTTCCGCTCCGGCCGGAGCTGCCTAGGCCCTGCTGCCCGTAACCCCTCACGGGGTGCGGGCCCGTACGCCTACCCCACGGCGGCGAACGTCTCGTGCAGTACGTCGTCGTCCAGGCCGACCGCTGCGGGCAGGATGCCCGTCGACTGCTCGTACTCACTGCGAGCGGTCTCCAGCAGGCGACGCCAGGACGTGACAGTCGGTCGTCGCCGCAGCAGTGCGCGGCGCTCCCGCTCCGTCATTCCACCCCACACGCCGAATTCGACGCGATTGTCCAGCGCATCGGCCAGGCACTCGGTCCGCACCGGACAACCGGTGCACACCGCCTTGGCCCTGTTCTGCGCTGCCCCTTGTACGAACAGTTCATCCGGATCGGTAGTGCGGCAGGCTGCCTGCGCACTCCAGTCGGTTACCCAGCCCATGCCGGCGCCGTCCTCTCCCGAATCGAGGCTCCCCCACGGCGGCGGCGGCATATTCACCGCCACCAGTTGAGGACGTTACGGAAGGCAGCACCAGCACAACACCCCCTTCGGGCCCAATCTTGGATGGCCCGAACGGACTATGCGTACGCGGCAGATCACCCAGAGGAGTGAGGGGAGGACATACGAGACCATCACCACAAAATCGGGGCAGGACCCCCAAATCGCAGTGGACAATCCGTGACACACAAGGCGAATTCGGGAACGCCTCGGGTCGCGGAACCGCTGCTTGCGGAGATGGCTTGAACTGCACGGGGGTTGAAACAAAACCGGTCTGCTGTGACAGTTGAGAGCAGCTTAGGCCAACGCATATACGCCTGTCCGGCGAATGAGAACGTAGGCTGCCCCCATGCCAAAGAAGCGCTCGGGCGGGGGTCTCACGACGACCCAGCAGGCCGCCAAGTTCCTCGGTGTCGCCGCACTATCCGGAGCTGTCCTGGCAGGTATCGCACTGCCGGCCGCCGGAGTGCTCGGCCTCGCGGCCAAGGGGACGGTCGAGGGATTCGACGAAATCCCTTCCAACCTCAAGACACCACCGCTCAGTCAGCGCACCAAGATCCTGGACAGCGACGGCGGGCTCATCGCGACGGACTACTCGCGCGACCGCACCGTCGTCCCGCTCAAGGACATCTCCCCGTACATGCAGGACGCGATCGTCGCGATCGAGGACTCCCGCTTCTACGAGCACGGGGCCGTCGACCTCAAGGGCATCCTGCGTGCGATGAACCGCAACGTGCAGGCAGGCGGGGCCGCGCAGGGCGCGTCGACCCTCACCCAGCAGTACGTGAAGAACGTCTTCGTCGAGGAGGCGGGCGACGACCAGGCGAAGGTCGCCGAGGCCACCCAGCAGACGCTCGGCCGCAAGGTCCGCGAGCTCAAGTACGCGATCCAGGTCGAGGAAGAGCTCGGCAAGAAGAAGATCCTGGAGAACTACCTCAACATCACGTTCTTCGGGCAGCAGGCGTACGGCATCGAAGCCGCGTCCCAGCGCTACTTCTCCAAGCCCGCGAAGAACCTGAAGCTGGCGGAGGCCGCGCTGCTGGCCGGCATCGTCCAGTCGCCCAGCCGCTACGACCCGGTCAACGACGCGCAGGAGGCGACCAAGCGTCGCAACACCGTGCTGCAGCGCATGGCCGCGACGAAGAGCATCACGCAGGCCGAGGCCGACAAGGCCATGGCCACCCCGCTCGGCCTGAAGGTCAGCAAGCCCCGCAGCGGCTGCATCACCGCTGTGGAGGGCGCCGGCTTCTTCTGCAACTACGTCCGCAAGACGGTCCTCTCCGACCGCTCCTTCGGCAAGACCGAGGCGGACCGGCAGAAGCTGTGGGACCTCGGCGGTCTGACCATCAAGACCACGCTCGACCCCAAGGCGCAGGCCGCGGCCAACAAGGCCGCCACCTCCCGCGTCAACAAGGACGACGGCGTCGCCGCCTCGGTCGTCCAGGTCCAGCCCGGCACCGGCAAGATCCTCTCGATGGGGCAGTCGCGGCCGTACGGGCTCGACGGGACGAAGCACGAGACGGTGATCAACCTCGGTGTCGGCAGCGAGATGGGCGGCACGACGTACGGGTTCCAGGTCGGCTCGACCTTCAAGCCCATCACCGCTGCCGCCGCCCTGGAGAAGAGCATCAGCCCCACCACGGTCTTCGACGACCCGTGGAAGATCAACATGGCGAAGAGCGACTACCGGAACTGCTCCGGCAGCCCGACCGGCTCGGACCAGTGGCCCGTGCAGAACGAGCTGGAGTCCGAGAAGGGCCCCTACGACCTGACCAGCGCGCTGGGCAAGTCCATCAACACCTACTTCGCGCGGCTGGAGCAGAAGGTCGGTCTCTGCGAGACCGTCACCATGGCGAAGAGCCTCGGGTACGAGGCCAGCACCGGGCGGAAGCTGGGCGAGGACCCGTCGGTCACCCTCGGCGTCGCGGAGAACACCCCGCTGGGCATGGCCTCCACGTACGCCGCCTTCGCCAACCGCGGCACGTACTGCTCCCCGGTCGCGATCGAATCGGTCACCACACGGGACGGCAAGTCCCTGCCCGTGCCGAAGACGGCCTGCAACCGCGCGATGAGCGAGCTCACCGCCGACACGATCAACCAGATGCTCAAGGGCGTCGTCGAGGACGGAACGGGCACCCAGGCCGGCCTCACCGACCGCGACAACGCGGGCAAGACCGGTACCACCGACGACCGCAAGGACGCCTGGTTCGTCGGCTACACCCCGAACCTGTCCACCGCGGTCTGGGTCGGCGACGACGTCGGCGAGAAGCGCGGCATGTACAACATCACCATCGGCGGCCAGTACTACGACAAGGTCTGCGGTGGCTGCCTTCCCGGCCCGATCTGGCGGACCGCGATGACCGAGGTGCTGAGCGCCGGCGAGACGCCCGCCTTCAACTACGTCAAGGTCCCGCGCGGCAACACCAAGCCCGAGAAGGAAGACAAGGGCGACAAGGAAGAGGACGACAAGGGGGGCAGGGGCGACCCCAAGCCCGGCGACGAGATCACCCTTCCGCCCGGCCTCCTCGGCGGCGCGACCGGCGGTGACGGCGACTGGGGGGACGGCACCGGCGGCGGCCGGAACTGACCCGAAGGCGCCCCCGCGGACTCCGGTCCGCGGGGGCGCCGGTCGCTCAGAAGCACGACGAGGGTGCCCCGGGATGATCCCGGGGCACCCTCGTCGCGTTTCCGTGAACACGTGACGAAGGTCACGTGACTCTTCGTGAAAGGCGCGGCTCCCGGCCCGTGCGGCGAATCCATAAATTCCACTCACAAACGACTTTGCGACACCTGGATTTCACCCAACGCAGTACCGGATGGTCTTGTTCCGATTATCGTGTCCCAGTCCCGCGTTCCAGTCGGCCCCCCACACCTATGATCGAAGAAGTAAAGAGCGGCGGGCATTTTCCGCTCATTGACGGGCCACGGAAAACGAAGGTGTAAAAACGGTTGCGATTTATCGGGACAGCACGAACTCTTGTCTTTCTCCTCGCTTTCTCTCCCCTTGCGGCGGGCTGCGGATCATCACCCCAGGCATCGCCTCCCGAGGACGTGGCCGGCTTCCGGAACGTGAAGCCGGGGACTCCGCTCGTGGAGGTCGTGGACGAAGTGACGTCCGCGGGACTCGGGCTCTCGGTCCGGGACGCGACCGCCCTGGGCAGGTACATCCCTCCGGAGATGACCCGGAAGTACGAGGTGTGCTTCACGGAGGACAAGCCCGATCTCGGCGCAATCGACCTGTTCGTGGTCCCGTCGGCGGAAGTCTGCCCGGCGAAGAGGGGTGCTGCCGCGCCACGGCCTCCGGTCCCCGACGTCACGGGCAGGACGACCGGTGAAGCGGCGTCACTGATGGCCGAGACCGGCTTCCGGCCCGACCGGATGACGGCTCGGGACGAGGAGAAGCCGTCCAGGCCGCTCGATGCCAAGGCGGCGAGGAATTGGCGGGTCTGTTCTCAGTCCCCGGCCGCGGGAACCCCGTTCACGGCTGACGGGAAAGTCCTCATGCTCATCGCGGTCACGTGCGGCACCAGCGAGAAGATTCAGCCTGAATGACACAGAGCGCACGGACCGGGTTGTATATCCGACAGCCCCAACCGAAAGGTCTTTGATATATGCGTCACGCAATGCGCGCCATAACCATCGCAGCCGCAGTTCTGCTCGCGGGAGGAATCACGGCGTCCTCGGCACAGGCCGACGACCCCGCCGTGACCATCTACACCGCTTCCAAGTTGGGCAAGGCCAAGTTCGAGCCCTACGGCGAGCACCTCTACATCACCGACCTGGTCAGTGACGGCAAGTCGACGGTGGCACGGCTCGTGGTTCACGGGGACACGACGTACTACTACTGGAACCGCACCAAGGCCGGCTCCACGCGCGACGTGAACATGGACCTCCCCGAGGACCGCCACGTCGCCCTGGTGGCCTACACCGGTGTCTGGGACGGCACCGTGACCGGCGGCATCCACTGGGACAGCTACGACCACATGCTTGAGGCCGTCACCACCTTCAGCTGAGTCGCCCACGAACGGGACCCTCCGGCGGGAGAGCGATGACTCCCCGCCGGAGGGTCCGTCAGTCCGCGTACACCGAAACGGTGATCAGCCCGCGAGGAGCTTCTTCACCGTCGCGGCCACCCGGCCGCCCTCGGCGAGGCCCGCCACCTTCGGGTTCACGATCTTCATGACGGCGCCCATCGCGCGGGGCCCCTCGGCTCCGGCGGCCTTCGCCTCCTCGACCGCGGCCGAGACGATGCCCGTCAGCTCCTCGTCGCTGAGCTGCTTGGGAAGGTACGCGTCGAGCAGCTCGCCCTCGGCCTTCTCGCGGTCGGCCTGCTCCTGCCTGCCGCCCTGGGCGAAAGCCTCTGCCGCCTCGCGGCGCTTCTTCGCCTCCCTGGCGATCACCTTCTGCACCTCGTCGTCGGAGAGCTCGCGCGCCGTCTTGCCGCTGACCTCTTCCTTGGTGATCGCGGTGAGGGTCAGCCGGAGCGTGGACGAGGTCAGCTCGTCACGCGCCTTCATGGCCGTGGTGAGGTCTTCCTTGAGCTTGGACTTGAGCGTGGTCATGCGGCGATTGTGACAGGTACGGGGCACCCGACGCCCGCGTGTTTTCCTGTCGCGGCACCGTGTCTGCGACGATGGGCACATGCGCGCACGCTACGGAGTACCCCTGAAAGTCACGGCTGTCGGCGCTGCGGTCGGCGTTGCCGGCCTCGCTTACGCCGCCGGATTCGAGGCCCGCTCGTTCCGCCTGCGTCGGATCACGGTCCCCGTACTCCCGCACGGGGCACGCCCGTTGCGCGTACTCCAGGTGTCCGACATCCACATGGTGTCCGGCCAGCGCAAGAAGCGGGCCTGGCTCCAGTCGCTGGCGGGCCTGCGTCCGGACTTCGTCGTGAACACCGGCGACAACCTCTCGGACCCGGACGCCGTTCCGGAGGTGCTCGACGCCCTCGGTCCGCTGATGGAACTCCCCGGGGTCTACGTCTTCGGCTCCAACGACTACTACGGGCCCAAGCTCCGTAACCCCGCCCGGTACCTGTTCGAGAAGATGCAGGGCAACCACGGTCTCAACGGCAACGCCCCCGCGGTCGGTGTCGTCCACAACCCGTGGGAGCCGATGCGGGACGCGTTCGACGAGGCCGGCTGGCTGGGCCTGTCCAACACCCGCGGACGGCTGAAGCTCGACGGCCTGGAGATCGCGTTCACCGGCCTCGACGATCCGCACATCAAGCGCGACCGGTACGCGGAGGTCGCGGGCGGTCCGGAAACCGGCGCGGACCTCTCCATCGGCGTGGTCCACGCCCCGTATCTGCGCTCCCTCGACGCGTTCACGGCCGAGGGCTACCCGCTGGTCCTGGCGGGCCACACCCACGGCGGTCAGCTCTGCATCCCCTTCTACGGTGCGCTGGTCACCAACTGCGACCTGGATACGGACCGGGTCAAGGGCCTCTCCACGCACACGGCCGGGGGCCACCGCTCCTACCTCCACGTCTCGGCCGGCTGCGGCACCAACCGCTACACCCCGGTCCGCTTCGCCTGCCCGCCCGAGGCGACGCTGCTGACCCTCACGCCGCGCGACTGACGCACGGACGGCGGGACCGGCCCACCGACGAATCGCGGGGTACGGGCTCCCCGCTTACCGTGAAGATCATGACCTCCCCGCGGACCGTCCTGCTCCCCAGCCCGCGGTCCGCGGAGTCGTTCCCGTACGCGGAACGGTCCCCCAGACCCGTGATCGCGGCCCTGCGCGCCCTCGTGTGCGCGGCGGCGGTCACCGGCCTGGTGATCGACATGGCCATCGGGTCGCCGCTCCGGGTCCTGAGCTACTTCACGATCCAGACGAACGTCCTGGTCGCGCTCGCCTTCGGCTGGTCGGCGTACCGCTCCTGGAAGGGCGGCCCGCCCCTCTCCCCGCGCCTCACCGGCGGGGTACTCCTCTTCGTCACGATCACCGGCCTCGTCTACCACCTGATCCTGGCGAACGGCTCCGGCGACTTCTCCATGGCGGACGCCCCGGGCCACACGATCACCGGCTGGCGCGCGGTCTCCAACCAGCTCCTCCACACGGTCACGCCCGTGGCGGCGGCCCTGGACTGGCTCCTCCTGACCACCCCCCGGACGCTGCGCCTGCGCTTCGTCCCGGCGTGGCTGCTCTTCCCCTTGGCGTACCTGGCCTTCGCCCTGACCCGGGGCGCACTCCTCTCCCCCGGCACGGAGGCCCGCTACCCGTACCCCTTCCTCAATGTGGACGCCTACAGCTACACCGGAGTCCTCATCCACGCCCTGGCCCTCGGCCTGCCCTTCGCCGCCCTGGCCACGCTGCTGGTCGGCCTGGACCGCATCCGGCCCGGGCTCTGGGGACCGCCCGCCCCGCACAGAAACCGGATTTCGCCTCCGGCCGCGGGTGGGCTAAAGTAATCGATGTCGCCGGGAGACCGCGTGACATCGGGGTGTAGCGCAGCTTGGCAGCGCGCTTCGTTCGGGACGAAGAGGTCGTGGGTTCAAATCCCGCCACCCCGACAGCTGAAACACCAGGTCAAAGGCCAGGTCCTAAATTTGGGACCTGGCCTTTGTCGTACCCCGGGGGCCAAACAGGGGGCCAAAGCAAGCTGATCCAGCTCCATGAGCAGACGCAGTGAGCTTTACTGCTGGCGTGGATCAGGGCATAGCAGGCTTAGTGGGAGCCGCGGTCGGAGGACTGATCGGCGTCGTGGGCACCTTGGGGGCCGCTCGACTGACCGGTAAGGACCAGAGACGGAACCAACATGAGCACTGGCGTCGCCAGCAGCGGCGAGATGCCTACAGTCAGCTTGTGATCCAAGCTTCTGAAGCTCTCAGGCTGGGTAGCAGCGCGCAAGATGCTTTCGAAGCCCGTGACCCGTCCTCCACTGCTCTCTCCGAACAGTTCAGTGGGGTGGTGCACAGGCTGGGCGAAGCCGAGAGTCTGGTTGCTCTCGAAGGCCCGGAAGAAGCGTCCAACGAAGCTGGTGAGCTCATTACAGAGCTATACACATGGGCGAACAGTCTCGACGTCGCCGTAGCAACGAGGGACGGACACGTCACGCTTCCCTCAGACTGGTCGGTCTCCCTAAGCGAGCTAGTCGATCACAGAGATCGTAGTCACGAAGCCGTGGCTACCTTCACCATGCACTGCCGACGCCTGTTGGACAGCTGAATCCGAGCGCCCAAGGACTGGTTCAACCGCATGTCAGTGGCGCGTGTGCTCACGGCCGCGCCACTGACATCCTTGTTACGGATAGAGGTCAACCCTCGCACTTGGTGCTCGGTCGTCGGCGAAGATGTCGTCCATCGCTTCGGCACCCTGCGTGATCACGGGTCGGAGCTGCTTACGGTAGACCGCCTCTGTGGTCGCCTGACTGCTGTGACCGACCAAGAGCGCGATCCGCTCCAAGGGGATGCCGTGGTCGGAGAGCAGGGACACGAAACTGTGCCGGAGCTCCCGCGGCGTCCACTCAGGCTTCAGTCCGGCCTTCTTCACGATGGCCTTGAAGTCTCGCCGGACGTTGGCTGCGTCCAGCGGCTCGCCGCTCCGAGTCGTGAAGACACGCCCCGTCGGGCTCCACTCCATCCCTCTCGATGCCCGCTCCTGCTTCTGCCATCGCATGTGCTCTTCGAGGACGTCGACTACCTGTCGGTAGAGCGATGGTCCGGCGGCTCTTCCTCGTCTTGGTGTCACCGTGCTTGCGCACCCGAAGAATGGGCCACCCTGGCGGGGATCGACCTCACAGGTCTGGCCAGGCAGCTCAACGGAACCCGCGAGACTGGACAGGGCTGCATACCCTGCTGGGCGCCGTCCCCGCCGGACGGTGGACCACCTACGGAGACGTAGCTGCAGTGATCGGCAGCCATGCCGTCCCGGTCGGTACCCATCTGGCCACCTGCGGCCAATGCCCCAACCCCTGGCGCGTCCTCACCTGCAGCGTTGTCGTCGGTCGCCGACGCTCCGCGTCGACTCCCTCCTCCGCCTTGCAGCTGCCCACACCAGACCCCGCTCCCTGATCCGGCCTGATCCAAACGAAAGACCCTTCGCCGACCGGCGCGAACGCTCGGCGAAGTCGAAGACGGAGCCGGTTTCCCCGGCCCAGTTGAAGTACCTGAACCCTTCTCGCCAGGGCCGTGCGAGCAGTTCGACACCGCGTACAACAAAGCGGTCGAGGCCACCGGCGTCGCTCGGACGGCACCGAGGGAGAGAACGCAGGCGGTGCTGGGGCGGCTGGGCAAGGCAGCGGCCCGCAGGCTGATCGCCGCACTGGTCTGCCCCTGAGGCCACCTGATGGAGTAACAGTGTCGCGTGTTCGTCCAACCGTTCGTCCGTCTCCGTCTCCGGGGCGGGCGATCCCGTCCAGTTACGGGACGCTGAGTGTGTCGCCATCGCGGCCACCGTCCGGACCGAGCAACTGGCCGCCAGTCGAGTTGTCACACCTCGTCGGCCCACACCGGCGTGCCGTCGTCCTGCACGTGCAGCGTCGGAGAGTGCTCCCGATATCCCCACTGTGCTGTGTCATCGGGCACCACCCAGGCCCTGGATTGGAACGCTTGGCCTGACGTCAGCGAAGCGGTACACGCGTTTAGCGGGCTGGTCTTCGTCGCTTTGGCGGGGACGGTGACCTTCATCAACGCCCCCCACGGGTCCGGGCAGGTCTGCTCCACCGCGGCCTGGACGTAGGCAAGCTTCGCCTTCACCGTGACCGGCGTGCCCGAGGTGTTCGTTAACTGAACCAGGAAGGACATCGTCCCGTCCGCGGCGAGGAGTGTGCACGGCGTCCACGACACCGCGCCCGCACTCCGGGGTTTTCCACACCGGTGGTTTCCCTCAACGCTGCCGGACTCGGTTGAGGTGGCAGGACCTGGCTTGGCCACGTCCGCCCCCTGCGCGCTCGTTGCCGACCCGTCCGGCTTCGTACTCACCGAGGAGGGCTCTTCACCGCCCAGCCACACGAACACTGCGATTGTCCCGGCCACCCCTGCGGCTGTGGCCGCTCCCGCCCAGATCCGCCCGTTCTTCCCCCTCCGCTTCCCAGTCTTCTGCTCGCCGACCTCGACCGCCTCGGCCGCCCTGGCAGGTTCAACGGGTTCGGCCGACTTGGCGGCATCGACCGGCTCGGCATGTGCGGCGGGCTTCGCAACCTCGGCCGGCTCGGCGGTCTCGTTTGGTTCAACGGGTTCGGCGGGCTGAGCGATGACGCTCGTCAGGACCCGGTTCCGCCAGCCCGGTCCACCTGTGTCCTGAAGACTGCGGGCAAGCTCAGCGATCTCCCAGCCAATCTTCGGAAGCCGCTGGGCGTTCTCTGGCGCCTTCTCCCTTAACGCCCGAGCAATGGCCTCGCAGTCCTCCTTGCTGGGCAGCCGGTTGTGCTTGGTGCCGGGCAACAGTTGGTTGCGGCCCTTCAACCAGTACGACAGCAGTGCCTCGTCAATCCTTTTGCGGGACTGCCAGACGGGCGTCGCGCGCTCTGTCTCCAGAGCCTTCACCAGAGCCTTACGCGTCGGCTTCCCCTCCGCCGTCGGCTCCCCCACACACGTCACCCACGCGTCCAGTGCCTGCACCAGACGGTGAGCCAAGTCCGCGAACGACTCCCCCTGATCCCCCATCAACGGCTCCCCCTGCGAGGCGAATTCTGTTGCGGTGCAACCGAGAAGCAGCAGGTTACGGAGGTGCAAGTTGCGCCGCAAATCCTCACCCCGCTTGCACTGATGATCTCCCCTTTCGACTGCGGGACATTCGGTTTGGCGGCGCGGAACGCCCCGCCGCCCCCGATGAGAAGAGGACTGACCATGTGGAACAAGTGCCAGCGCTGTAAGGGCAATGGAAAGTGCACCACCTGTGACGGATCCGGCTCCCGCGGTGTGTGGAAGTGCGACAGCTGCCGGGGCAGCGGCGACTGCAAGGCATGCGACGGCCGCGGCTGACCGCGTGAATGCCGCGGGGTGAGCTGACCCTGCTCTCTCCGCGGCACGAGCCCCCACCCCTTCAGACATCGCGGGCGTGGCTGACCCACATCAGCGCGCCCGCCACTCGATCGCCCCCGCCAGATAGGCAGGGGGCGTAAGCAGGAGGATGCGATATGCGTAAGACGATCAGGAAGCTGATGATGCCGGCGGTGGCAGCCGCTGTTGTCAGTGCCGTCGTAGTCGGTGTGGTCCATGAGGGAGAAACGCGCAGCGCCGACGTCCAGCTCAGCACCTTCGGTGACGACCAGGCACGGGGCGACAGCCACTCTGCCGCCGTCGGGAATGGCGCAACCAGCGGGCACCCGCAACCCGGACTGCGCGGGACGCCATTGGACAAGCCGTCGTCCAGCGACACCGGGTGGCCTGTCCTCAAGACGGGACAGCACAACGAGAACGTCCGCAGCGCCCAGTTGCTGCTCGCATCAAGCGGCTATCGCCTCGCCGCTGACGGAAGCTACGGCCCGGCCACCGCCGCCACAACCTCGGCGTTCCAGCGCACGAACGGCCTCACGGTGAACGGCTCCATTGACGGACCCACCTGGAACAAACTGCTACGCACGGTCGGCCGCGGGGCATCTGGCCCCGCAGTGAAGGCAGTGCAGGCCCAGCTGAACATGTACCGCAATCAGCTCGCCGTCGACGGAGCGTTCGGCCCTGCCACCGCGGCCGCTGTCGCGAAGTTCCAGCAAAATCGCCGCCTGACGGCCGACGGCATCGTGGGGCCGCTCACTTGGAAGAAGCTCATCAGCGGGACCGCGCTGGCCAAGCGCGGCACCCCCGCCAAGCCTGCCCCGGCGGCGCCGTCCCAGCTCCCAGAGGAGCTCACCCACACCCAGGCCATGGCCCTGCTGCGCCCCGCCGGCATCACCACATCGTCGAGCGGCGGCTGCGACAACCGCAACAACAACCGCTGCACGAGCCTGGACGACATCCGCAGCGACTCCATCCGCGGCGTCATCGCCTTGCGCAGGGCCAGCGGCTGTCCCCTCGTCATTACGGGCGGCACCGAATACGGAATCCACAACGAGGAGATCCCGAAGGCCCACACGAAGGGCTACAAGCTCGACCTCCGGATCGACACCTGCATCACCAACTGGATCAAGAACACCCAGCGCAAGGCCGCCCCTCGCAAGGCCGACCCGCGTTGGCAGGGCAAGTTCAGCAACATTGCGATCGAGTACGTCTACGAGACTCCCACGAACGGTGACGTCCACTGGGACATCACCTTCAACTAGGCCCGCCCTTCGCAGGTCACGGGCACGTGACGGTCGTGGCTGACTCCTCATAGGCGCTGACCCCGCCCTCAGCCGAGGGGCTTCCGCCGGGTGAACCCGGCGGGACCCCCTCCCCCTGCCTCCAAGCCCGGTAGCGGTTCGACCGCCAGCCCATGCCGGCCAGATCAACATCCGCCCTCGCCCCTTCAAGACCTAGGGAGAACGACCCTCATGTACCTGCTGGCGGGCTTCGTGATCATTCTGGGCCTGGCTGCGCTCGCTCAGGCTGCGGCGGCGCAGAGCGCTCTCGATCCTTACAGCGAGGCTTCGAGGTTCATGGCACCCGCTGTTGAGGAGGCGGAGCAGAATGCGGCAGGGCAGATGGTGGTCGCGCAGCTCGGAATGTTCTAGGGCGCCATCTACGCTGTTCTCGCGCTCGCTCTCGCCGCACGATTCGGCAAGGGAGGCAACGCCCTCCGCATCTGCACAATCGTCCAAGGCGCCTGGCTCTGCGTGGTCGGCACCTTCACTCTCGGCCTCACGGCCAACATCGCCCCCGCAACCGTCGTCATGCCAGCCTTTGTGGAGTTGGCCGCCGGTGTTCTGCCGATCGTCGTCATGGTTCAGAAGGACGGCATGGCCTGGTTCAGCCGCCCACGCCACTGAGCTCAGCAGAGACGAGGCCGGCCACACCGGACGGGTGGTGGCCAAGAAGCATTCAAAGGCAGCCAACTACACCTGGATCAAATGAGGAAGGAGGCCGACCTCGCGCAGGGCACCAACGAGGGCCTGGCCGAGGCCCGCGCCGGCGGGCGCGCGCCTCGGCCGCCCACCCGGCGATGACGGAGGAGCAGGTACGGCACACCCGGGACCTGCTCACCTGCCCGGAAAGCACCGCCACCCCGAACTGCCCCCGGCCTGCGCAGTGCTCAAGTCGACCAATGCGGAGAACTTGGCCTGATGGAGCAGCGAAGGAGGAGCAGATCCTTCCGGAGAATGGTCCACGCCGTTGAGGTCTGCTGGGGCATGCCCCCCCGGTGACGTCCCATGCTGGGAGCCATTTGGAAGCCGATCCGCTCCCCAAGCCCCTTCGAGACCACCCGACACCACCGCAGCCCAACCCTCTGACCAGGCAGAACGTCAAATCACCAGGTGACGATCGCGACCGGCCCTCATTCGGGACGAAGAGGTCGTGGGTTCAAATCCCGCCACCCCGACAGCTGAAACACCAGGTCAAGGGCTCGATCCGCATCGCGGGTCGGGCCCTTGAGTGGTTTCCGGGGGCGTCTTGGGAGCCGTGCTGCGCGCCGGTGAGACGCGGGGTGCGAACTCGGCCTCCGGCAGATGTTTTCGGCGCGGCACGAAACGGCCTGCGGCACACGTGCTCAGGCTTCGCCGTGGGAGGTCGCCTTGGTGGCGGGGCCGGGGGTGTCGTGTCGGGTGCATGCCCACAGCGCGAGCCCGAGGCAGCTGAACGCGGCGCCCAGTGCGCATACGGCGCCCCAGCCGGCTACTGCGTAGAGGGAGGTCGCGGCGATGGCGCCGGTGGCGCTGCCGATCGCGTAGAAGATCATGTATCCGCCGATCAGCCGGCTGCCCGCGTCCGGGTGCAGCGCGTAGATCAGGGTCTGGTTGGTGACATGGACCGCCTGCACGGCGAGGTCCAGGAGGATCACCCCGACGACCAGGGCCCAGAGCGAGCTGCGGGTGAAGGCCAGGGGCAGCCACGAGGCGGCGAGCAGTGCCAGGGCGATGCCGGTGGTCCGGCCGGAGAGTCCGCGGTCGTTCAGGCGGCCCGCCACGGTCGCGGCCAGGGCGCCGGCGACACCGATCAGCCCCAGGGCCCCGATCGCGCTGTGCGGCAGGAAGTACGGGGCCTCGCTCAGCGGCAGTGCGACGCTGCTCCACAGGGTGCTGAAGGCGGCGAAGACCAGCAGGCCGAACAGGGCCCGGAGCCGCAGCAGTCGTTCCCGTGCGAACAGGGTGACCGTGGAGCGCAGGAGCTGGCCGTAGCGCAGGGTTGCCGGCGGAGCGGCACCGTGGCGCGGCAGCACTCGGTACAGGACCAGGGCGAGCAGAGCGGTGAGCGCGGCCGAGGCGAGGTAGACGGAGCGCCAGCCCGCGAGATCGGCCATGAGGCCGGATGCGGTGCGGGCGAGCAGGATTCCGATGACCACTCCGCTGGTGACCAGACCGACGACGCGTCCGCGTACGGCGGGAGGGGCCAGCGACGCCGCGAAGGCCACCAGCGTCTGGGTGACGACCGCGAGAAGCCCCAGCGCGGCCATGCCCGCGAGCAGGACCGCCGCCGAGTGGGCGGTGGCCACCACGGCCAGCGCCACCACCAGGAGCAGCAGCTGCGCCACGACGAGCCGTCTGCGGTCGGCCACGTCGCCCAGCGGCACGAGGAAGAAGAGTCCCAGCCCGTATCCGACCTGCGTGAGGGTGACCACGCCGCCGACCAGCGCCGGGCTCATGCCGAGGTCGTGGCCCATGGTCACCAGGAGCGGCTGGGAGAAGTAGACGTTGGCCACCGCAGCCCCGCAGGCGACGGCGAACAGGATGACGACGCCCCGGGAGAGGGCGAACGCCGGACCCTCACCGCTTCGGGCCTCGGTCCGTCGTGTCGCGGCCTCACCGTTGCCGGGCATCAGCACTCCTCCGCACATCTGGTTTCATCTTGCTACCAGAGGTGACGGTAACTTCCTTGGTAGCATGTTGCAACCGTCGTGAAAGTGAGGGATGGCATGGTGACCAGGACGCGCTTCAACGACAGCGAATGTCCCGTCGCCCGGTCGGTGGACGCGATCGGCGACTGGTGGTCCCTGCTGATCGTGCGGGACGCCTTCGACGGGAGCCGGCGCTTCGGGGAGTTCCAGCGCAGCCTCGGCGTGGCGAAGAACATCCTCACCGCGCGCCTGCGCACCCTGGTCGCCGGCGGGGTTCTCGAATCCGTCCCCGCCTCGGACGGCAGCGCCTACCGCGAGTACGTACTGACTCCGAAGGGCAAGGCACTCTTCCCCGTCATCGTGGCGCTGCGGCAGTGGGGCGAACAGAACTTCTTCGAACCCGGGGAACCTCACTCGCAGTTGGTCGACCGTCGGCAGGAACGTCGCCTCCGGCCACTGGAAGTGCTGTCCGCGGACGGGCGACGACTGGACCCCGACGACACCACCGTCCACAAGGTCTCCGCCCGGTGATCCGAGCCGGCGCACGGCCGCATCCCCGAAGAAACCCCGTGCGCACGGACGGCAGAGTGCTGATAGTTGCTGCATGGAAGCGATTGACGCCGCGCGTGCCGTTGTAGACGAACACCACCCTGCCGCTCGGGCCGCGTTCCTGGGAGGCAGCGTCCTGACGGACCGCCGCACGCCGTTGTCGGACCTCGACATCGTGGTGCTCCTCCACGGATCCCCGGCCCCGTACCGGTCGAGCCTCCGGTACGGCGCGTGGCCGGTGGAGATGTTCGTACACACCGAAGAGACCTGGCACGCGTACGTCGAGCGGGAAGTGCGCGAGCGCCGCTCACCGCTGCTCCGGATGTGTGCCGACGGGCTGCTGCTCCTCGACACCGATGGGGTGGGGGCGCAGCTCGCCGCTGAAGCCCGGAAGCTGACCGCCGCTGGGCCGCCCCCGGTGCCGGCCGAAGGGATCGACGACCGCCGTTACGCGATCACCGACCTCCTGGACGACCTGGCGGGAAGCACCGACCAAGGTGAGCGGTTGTTCATTGCTACCGAACTGGTCCGCCGGACCGGTGAGTTGGCTCTGATAGTCGGCGGATCGTGGAACGGGAGCGGAAAGTGGCTGGCACGCCGTCTCGAGACCACGGCGCCGGGGCTCGGCATGCGCCTGCACGAGGGCGTACGTCACCTGTCGGCGGGGCGGACCGAGCCCCTCGCGGCAGTCGTGGACGAGGTGCTGGACCAGGCCGGCGGACGGTTGTGGGCCGGATACCGGCGCGGTGGAACGCCATGAACGGGGTCGTCGCCCACCGTTCCTGGAAAGCGGTCACCGCGAGTCCTGGCCTTGGGCTCCACCACGCCGTTCGACGGACTGCCGGCAGCCGCTGCCGACAGGGCTCTCGGCCGCCCGACCGGGCAGGGCATCGCGCAGCAGCGCGGTGACCAGCAGCGAGAGCACAGCCATCATGGCCATCGCCCAGCCCACCGAGCGCCCACCACCGAACCACTGGGCGATGCCACCGGCCAACAGCGCACCCAGCGCCTGGCCCGCCATCACACCGGTTCCGGAGAGGCCGAACGCCTGACCCCGCACGCTTTCATGGGTATGCCGCACCAGCCGCTCCTGCAACGGCAACGATGCCGAGAAGCCGAAGGCGGAGACCCCGACCAGCGTCGCCTCGACCGGCGCTGACAGCGACAGGGGGAACGCCAGGAACGGCACCGCCAGCAGCACGCGCAGCGGCACGATCAGCCTGTCGCGCAGACCTTCGGGGACGAATCGTCCCATCACGATGTCGCCCAGGAGCATGCCGACCGCGCCGGCTGCCAGCAGGTATCCGGCATGGCCGGTGGAGTACGGGATGAACAACGCCTCGCACCCCACGACCAGCCCGTTGGGCACCCACATCATCAGGTAGAGAGGCCGGACGACGGGCGAGGTGAGAAGTTCGCGGTTGATACGGCGGCTGCGTTCGACAACCTTCCCCTCCGCTCGTGGCGGACGGTCGGCGAGCCCGATCCTCGCTGCGATGCCTGCGGTGGCGCTCACCAGGGCGGCGAGCCCGAACAGCCAGGTCGGCGACACCACGGCGAGCAGCAGAGCGCCGGTGGCATTGCCAACGATCTGCATTCCACCGACGGTGATGTTCATCGTGGCACGGGCCAGCACATACGCGTCCTTCGGCACGATGTCCGACAACAGAGCGACGACTGTGCCCGACGTGGCGGCCAACGCCACGTACCCGCCGGCGAGGATCAGGAAGCGCATCCACCAGGTCAGGTCAGGGAGCATCTGCAACGTGGCCGTCAGCGCCGCAATGCCCGCCATGAAGATCACGGCAGTGCGGGGGCGCAGCAGATCCGAGGAGGCCAGCAGGTAGCGCGCGGTGACGAGCTGCACCAGCGGGCCCCCGAAGAGGGAGATCGCGGTCAGGAAGGGTGACCTCGTCTCGCGGTACATCACCGTGCCGAGCGCCAGGCCGGAGGCTACGACGCCCAGCATCGCGAACAGGCGTACCACGAAGAGGACTCGGAACTCACGGATGCCGAATATCGCGCGATAGGTGGTCACTTGACGTGTGAGCGATCGATGCGAGCCATCGGCGGGGCGTCACCGCGCCACGAGGCCGCATGGCCCTCACCGGCCGGCCACCTCTCACTCACTGACATCGATCCGAACTCCCGAGGTGACCTTCCGGCATATGTCGATCGCCTGCGCAGCGGTCGGCGCTGTGGCCAGCACATAGCCAACCCGCGTGCGGGAGTTGCGGATTGCGTGGATCCTGTCTCCGATCTTCACGGGCAGGTGCACCTTCAGGACGCCCGGAAGACCTTGCCACCGCTGTAGCCCCGTGATGTCGGCGACCCTTCCCGGTGGCGGTGTGAAGAAGCGGATGGCAGCGGCACCAGGATTCACCGGTGCCGTCTCCTGCGGCCTGGTCCGGTCGATGGCCCACTGGACCACAAGGTCGAGCAGGTCGCATCCGGTGGCTTGCCTGACGAGCACGGGAATCGAGTCTCCGCCGACACGGGTGTGCGTCTCGATGACCTCCGGGCCCGAAGGCGTCAGGCGCAGCTCCGTATGGCTGCAGCCATCGGTCATTCCCATGACGTCGAGGAAATCCGAGACGTACTCCTTGATCGCTGCCGCGACCTCCGGTTCGACCTGCGCGGGGACGACATGACCCACCTCCACGAAGGGGTTCGCCGGGTCGTCGTCGTGCGTGAACTTCCCCGTGATCGCCACCACGTGGTGATCACCGGCACAGCTGAAGCCCTCGACCGAGAATTCCCGGCCCGGGAGGAACGGCTCGGCAATGTACTCGTCGGTGGTCGTGGGCGGCAGGACCACCTCGTCGGCCTTCCGGAAGCATGAGACGTTCTCGCTTCCCTGGCCGTGTCGCGGCTTCACCATCACCGGGTATCCGTGCCTGGCCGCGAAGTTGTGGATGTCTGCGACGTCCCGCACGACCTCACAGGGAACAGTGGAGAACCCCTTGTCCCGCAACCAGGTCCGCATGGCGAGCTTGTCCCGTGTGCGTGCGACCACTTCTGGCGACAGACCAGGAATCCCGAGGGCCTCGGCGATCCGCGCAGCAGGCATCAATCCCTGCTCCGTAAGTGAAAGCACCGCACTGAACGGGCTGTCACGGTGGATCGCCTGCACCAGCGGGATCAGCGACGGATCATCGTATTCGGTCAGCACAGTGCGCCTGACAACCGAATTCAACGCCTGGTCGTACCGTGCCGGTGTTTCGACCAGCGTGATCTCCGCACCGGACAAACGCAGGCGGTCACAGAGTCCAGGACTACTGCCCAGGACAACGACCTGTCTCGGGGCTTCCATGCCCAGCACATCCTTTCACTCGGGGAACACAGGGGCGAGCCAATGCCTACAGAGTCCGTATATAGGTGTCCAGATCCCTCAACGACTCGCTCCGCAATACGGAATAACCGGTACGCCGGTTCCCCGAGAAGGGTTCCGCTCCGGAAACGAGATGTTCGCCGTCGTGGACGGCTCGCACTACATCGACTCCCGCCGGCCGGGCCGCTTCGGAGCGCTCGTCGAAGTGGAATCGAATCCCGTGCCAGATTCCCCGCGGTTCGTTCACGGGGACCTTCCAGTCGAGGCCGGCCCTGGCGTAGAGGTACGCCTCCTCCAGGCGCAGCCCGTGCTGCAGTTCGACGATCTCCGTCACATGGCCGCCGACGGGGCGAGCAGCGGCCTCGATGATGCTGATCCGCTCGGGATTCATCTTGAATTCCATGTGCATCACCCCCCGCACCATGCCCCAGCTCGACGCGATGCGCTCGGCCGTCTCCAACAGCCCTTGCCGGTGCTGTGCCGGCAGGTCGCTGCCGGAAATATGGCCGACCTCATGACATCCCGGAAGCGATGACACGAACTTCTGTGTCAATGCATGCGCGAGGATGCTTTCATCCTGCACGACGCATTCAAGACTGAACTCCGGCCCTTCCGCGAACTCTTCGACGAGAGCTCCCACGGTGAATTCGTAGTTGGTGAGCCGCGCCTTCCTGAAAGCGAACATCTTCGCCAGCGCGGCCTCGACCTCGTCCTGCGAGTCGCACGTGCGCACGAACAGGCTCATGGCCATGTCCAACGGCTTCACGACCACCGGGAAGGTGACGCTCCCCCAGTCGAACGCGCGGCTTTCCTCCAGCGAGGAAAGCCTGGCGAGCACCCGCGGTTGGGGTACGCCGTACCGGGCGAAGGCTTCCCGCATGAGCGACTTGTTCCGGGAGGCCCGTATGTTGATGACGTCGTTGTGATACAGACCCAATTCTTTTGCCAGGACGTCTGCCGCAATCACCGCGAATTCGTTGCCCGCGGCCACTGCATCGAACCTCCGTGAACCGATTTGAGAAAGTAGTTCCCGAGGGGATTCCGACAGCGCCGGCACCCGAATCCATTCGTGCAATCCGGCGGTGTTGTCCCCGACCGTGGAACGCTCAATCGTCACGATCGTCAGCCGCCAGCCCTCGCGTTTGCAGATTTCCGCAACGCGGTTCAGCGACCATTGCGCAACCGGGTGGAGCAAAAGAATATGCATGTTCACACGCCTTTGAACCCGTCGGGCAGGAAGTCGGTCACACGTCAGGGATTCTGCATCTGCGGGTCGCACCCGCATTCCGCCCGGTACGCCTCGATGCTCTCCGGCAGGGCAGCACGGAGCTGCCGCGGAGCAGCTCGACGACCCACCGAAGTCCCCCTGGACGCGCGATGTTGCGGTCAGCAGCCCGCACCGGGCGACGCTCTCCGCGTGATCGCGTGGGCAAGCTAACACTCCATCGCCGTGCCCGAAAGACAAGATCCGAAGGACAGGGTTGTACCCCCTGCGCTCCGGCGATCTCTCGTGCGTGACCGTTACGCCTGACATGCGACCTTCGTACGCACATGCGAATCTGGAAGGGCCCCATCGTTCGGGACGCTGACAGGAGGCGTGATCGTGGGCAAGAAACAGAGCCGGCAGAACCGTGGTGCTCGTTCAGGTGGCCATGAGCGCAGTGCCACCGCCGAGACGAAGGAACAGAAGCCGATGGGGGATACTCCCGACGCCGCGCGTGCGATCGGGGAGACCGTTTCCCACAAGAAGGAGCGGAAGTTCGGCCACAACTGATCCGCGGCCCTCGGGCAACCGACCTGCGGCCCCGTGGCAATCCGTCCGCGACCGGCATCCAGTACGGAACCTGGGCCGGTCGGGGCCGTCAGTACGCGCGAGGTGACATCAGCCGGGGTTCGGCGTCCGGTGCCTCAAGGAGGCAACTGGGGCTGCCGGGGCCCGGCTTCACGCGCACGGTGGCCGACTCCGGCGGTTCGGTGGGCAGTTCGATGCCCACGGCGATCGGGTCGTCTCCGCGCGCGGTGACGAATCCGGTCTCCTTGCCGTCGACCAGCACCTCCACCTCGACGGTGTGGCCCGTCTGAACGGTCACGGTCACCGAGTGGCCCGCGTGGTCGGTGTGGAAATGATGGCGCCGTCTCATGGAAGTCACCTTCCTGCGGCGCACGTTCCGGGTCTGCGTCCGCCTCATCAAGCGTAGCCGCGCCGGGCCCTGCGGGCGCCGCGAGCGGGCCAGGCGGGGACAGCGGGGATGGCGGGGAACGGGCGGCCCCGGAGTGCCCGGGGCCGCCCGTCTGCCGCACCGACGGCCGTGGTCAGTGTCCGGTCAGAGCCCTGAGCGCGACGTTGAGCTGGAGCACGTTCACCCGGGGCTCGCCGATGAAACCGAGGACGCGGTCGTCCGTGTGGGCGGCGACGAGTGCGGCGACCCGTCGGGCGTCGAGGTGGTTCTTCTCGGCGACGCGGTTGACCTGGAGCTTCGCGTATTCGGGGGAGATGTGCGGGTCCAGGCCGGAGCCGGAGGAGGTGACGGCGTCGGCCGGCACGTCGGAGGGATTCACCGGGTGGCCGGCGGTCGAGTTGTCCTTGACCACGGCGGCCTTGGCGTCCTTGACCCACTGGATCAGCTCCGGGTTGTCGCCCGAGCGGTTGGTCGCGCCGGAAAGGATCAGCGCGTACTGGGTGTTCACGCCGTTGGTACCGAGGACGTTGGAGGGGCGGGGCTGGAACCACCTGAGGTCCGGGGCCGCCGTCTCCTCCCCGTCCTTCAGGGGTACGTCGTAGCGCTGCCCGATGAGGGAGGAACCGACGACCCTGCCGCCGGACGTGATCTCGGAGCCGTTGGCCTTGTCGCTGAACAGGGCCTGGGCGACGCCGGTGACCGCGAGCGGGTAGACCACCCCGCAGATCAGGGTCAGGACGAGCAGGGCGCGCAGACCGGCGCCGAGCATCCGGGCCGTGCTTCCAAGGGAGTTGTTCATCGCAGATCAGCCGATTCCGGGGATGGTGGAGATGAGCAGGTCGATGATTTTGATGCCGATGAACGGGGCGACCAGGCCGCCGAGTCCGTAGATCCCGAGGTTGCGGCGGAGCATCTTGTCCGCGCTGGTGGGCTTGTACCGGACGCCCTTGAGGGCGAGCGGCACCAGCGCGACGATGATCAGCGCGTTGAAGACGACGGCGGACAGGATCGCCGACTCCGGTGAGGACAGGCCCATGATGTTGAGCTTGTCCAGGCCCGGATAGACGACCGCGAACATCGCGGGGATGATCGCGAAGTACTTCGCGACGTCGTTGGCGATCGAGAAGGTCGTCAACGCGCCTCGGGTGATGAGGAGTTGCTTGCCGATCTCGACGATCTCGATGAGCTTGGTGGGGTTGGAGTCCAGGTCCACCATGTTCCCGGCCTCCTTGGCGGCCGAGGTGCCGGTGTTCATGGCCACCCCGACGTCCGCCTGAGCCAGCGCCGGCGCGTCGTTCGTACCGTCGCCGGTCATCGCGACGAGCTTGCCGCCCGCCTGCTCCCGCTTGATGAGGGCCATCTTGTCCTCGGGCGTCGCCTCGGCGAGGAAGTCGTCGACTCCCGCCTCCTCGGCGATGGCCTTCGCGGTCAGCGGGTTGTCGCCCGTGATCATGACCGTCCTGATGCCCATGCGGCGCAGTTCGTCGAACCGCTCGCGCATGCCCTCCTTCACGACGTCCTTGAGGTGGATGACTCCCAGGACCCGTGCGCCCTCCGCGTCCTCCAGTGCCACCAGCAGCGGCGTTCCGCCGGCCTCGGAGATCCCGTCGGTCAGCGCCTGGGTGTCCGCGGAGACACTGCCGCCACGCTCCCTGACCCAGGCGACGACCGAACCGGTCGCGCCCTTGCGCACCTTGCGCCCGTCGACGTCCACACCCGACATCCGGGTCTGGGCGGTGAAGGCCACCCACTCGGCCTGCTCCAGCTCGCCCTGGTGGCGTTCGCGCAGTCCGTACTTCTCCTTGGCCAGGACCACGATCGAGCGGCCCTCGGGGGTCTCGTCCGCGAGGGAGGAGAGCTGGGCGGCGTCGGCCAGTTCGGCCTCCGTGGTGCCCCTGACCGGTACGAACTCCGATGCCTGACGGTTGCCGAGGGTGATGGTGCCGGTCTTGTCGAGGAGGAGGGTGGAGACGTCGCCGGCCGCCTCCACCGCGCGGCCGGACATCGCCAGGACGTTGCGCTGGACCAGGCGGTCCATGCCCGCGATGCCGATCGCTGAGAGCAGCGCGCCGATGGTCGTGGGGATCAGGCAGACCAGCAGTGCGGTCAGCACGATCATCGACTGCTCGGCGCCCGCGTACGTGGCGAACGGCTGCAGCGTGACGACCGCGAGCAGGAAGACGATCGTGAGGGACGCGAGCAGGATGTTGAGCGCGATCTCGTTGGGGGTCTTCTGCCGGGCCGCACCCTCGACCAGGTTGATCATCCGGTCGATGAAGGTCTCGCCGGGTTTCGTGGTGATCTTGACGACGATCCGGTCGGACAGCACCTTCGTACCGCCGGTGACGGCACTGCGGTCACCGCCCGACTCCCGTATGACCGGGGCCGATTCACCCGTGATCGCCGACTCGTCGACCGAAGCGACACCCTCGACGACGTCGCCGTCACCGGGGATGATGTCGCCCGCCTCGCAGACCACGAGGTCGCCGATGCGCAGCTCGGTGCCGGGCACCCGCTCCTCGTCGGAGCCAAGGAGACGGCGGGCGACGGTGTCCGTCTTCGCCTTGCGGAGCGTGTCGGCCTGCGCCTTGCCGCGGCCCTCGGCCACGGCCTCGGCCAGGTTCGCGAAGACCGTCGTCAGCCACAGCCAGGCGGTGATCGCCCAGCCGAACCAGTCGGTCGGGTCCTTGACCGCGAAGACCGTGGTCAGCACCGACCCGATCAGCACCACGAACATCACCGGCGACTTGATCATCACCCGGGGGTCGAGCTTGCGCAGCGCGTCCGGGAGTGCCTTGATCAGCATCCTGGGATCGAACAGACCCCCTCCCACCTTGCCGCTCCCGGGCTTGTGACCGGTGGGGGCGTCCTGGTGGGGCGCCAGATCGGGGGTGACGGTCGGCGTACTGGTGCTCATGACGCGAGCCCTTCGGCGAGCGGTCCCAGCGCGAGCGCCGGGAAGTAGGTCAGACCGGCGACGATCAGGATCGTGCCGACCAGGAGGCCCGTGAACAGCGGCTTCTGCGTGCGCAGCGTGCCCGCCGTCTCGGGGACCGGGGTCTGCTCGGCCAGCGAGCCGGCCAGGGCGAGGACGAACACCATGGGCAGGAAGCGGCCCAACAGCATCGCGATGCCGATCGTGCTGTTGAACCACTGGGTGTCGGCGTTCAGACCGGCGAAGGCCGAGCCGTTGTTGTTGGCGCCCGAGGTGTACGCGTACAGGATCTCGGAGAAGCCGTGCGCACCGGAGTTGGTCATCGAGTGGGACGGGGTGTCCAGGGCCATCGCCGCGGCGGTGAAGCAGAGGACCAGCGCCGGGGTGACGAGGATGTAGCAGGCGGCGAACTTGATCTGCCGCGTGCCGATCTTCTTGCCGAGGTACTCGGGGGTCCTGCCGACCATCAGACCGGCGATGAACACCGCGATGACCGCCATGATCAGCATGCCGTAGAGGCCGGAACCGACCCCGCCGGGGGCGATCTCGCCGAGCTGCATGCCCAGCATCGTGATGCCGCCGCCGAGGCCGGTGTACGAGGAGTGGAAGGAGTTCACCGCACCGGTGGACGTCAGGGTGGTGGCCACCGCGAAGATCGACGAGCCGGCGATCCCGAAGCGGGTCTCCTTGCCCTCCATCGCGCCGCCCGCGAGGTCGAAGGCCGGTCCGTTGTGCGCGGACTCGGTCCACAGCATCAGGAGACTGAAGCCGATCCAGATCGTGGCCATCGCCGCGAGGATCGCGTACCCCTGCCTGACGCTTCCGACCATGCGCCCGAAGGTGCGGGTCAGCGCGAACGGGATGACGAGGATCAGGAAGATCTCGAAGAGGTTCGAGAGGGGGGTGGGGTTCTCGAAGGGGTGGGCGGAGTTGGCGTTGAAGTAGCCGCCACCGTTCGTGCCGAGCTCCTTGATGGCCTCCTGCGAGGCGACCGCGCCGCCGTTCCACTGCTGGGTGCCGCCCGTGAACTGGCCGACCTCGTGGATCCCGGCGAAGTTCTGGATCGCGCCGCACGCCACCAGCACGATCGCGCCGATCACGGAGATCGGGAGCAGGATGCGGACGGTGCCGCGCACCAGGTCGGACCAGAAGTTGCCCAGCTCACCGGTGCGGGCGCGGGCGAAGCCCCGTACGAGAGCGACCGCGACCGCCATGCCCACGGCGGCGGACACGAAGTTCTGCACCGCCAGGCCGCCGGTCTGCACGACGTGGCCCATGGCCTGCTCGCCGTAGTAGGACTGCCAGTTGGTGTTCGCGACGAACGAGGCGGCGGTGTTGAACGCCTGGTCCGGGTCGATCGAGGAGAAGCCGAGCGAGCCGGGCAGGGAGCCCTGCACGCGCTGCATCAGGTAGAGGAAGAGGACGCTCACCGCCGAGAAGGCGAGGACACCGCGCAGATAGGCGGGCCAGCGCATCTCGGAGGCGGGGTCGGCCCCGATGGCCTTGTAGATCCACTTCTCGACGCGCAGGTGCTTGTCGGAGGAGTAGGTGCGGGCCATGTAGTCGCCGAGCGGGCGGTACACGAGGCCCAGCGCGGCGATCAGGGCGAGCAGCTGGAGCAATCCGGAGAGGACAGGACTCATGGCCCCCGGAGCGGCGGCGACTGATGTCACAGTCAGAACCTCTCCGGCTTGATGAGGGCCAGCACGAGGTAGCCCAGCAGGACGGCGGCCACGACGAGGCCGACGACGTTCTCGGCAGTCACAGCTTCGCCACCCCTCTGGCGATGAATGCCACCAGCGCGAAGACCGCGATCGTGGTGACGACGAAGGCCATGTCGGCCATCGTGAGCTCCTGAGTGAAGAACGGATTCTCGGACATTCCGAGGAAACCGCTTCTCAGGCGGGCCGCGGCTCCCGTTAACGGGTCCCATACGAATCGCGGGGCGCTCTTGACGCTTCTCCTACGGCGCGGGGGCGCGGGGTGTCACAGCCCCGGGTCTGTGCCGCCTCAGCCCTCACGGCGGACGTCGTCGAGGGCCTCGTACATCGCGCGGCGGCCCATTGCCGCGAGTACGGGATTCGTGACGCGGTAGTAGTGCTCCACCATGAGGCCGAAGCACAGCGCCCAGCCCCGCCCCCGCGCCCACGTCGCGTCGTCCACCCCGACCGACTCGCGGAACAGGCCGCGGGTCGGCGGCGACAGCAGGGTCCAGGCGGCCATCGTGTCGCAGGCGGGATCTCCGGTGCCCAGTCCGCCGAAGTCGATGACGGCGGTGAGCCTCCCCCCGCGAACCAGCACGTTCCCCGGCAGGAGATCGCCGTGGAGCCAGACGGGTTCGCCCTCCCACTGCGGGAGCCCGAGGCATTCCTCCCAGGCCGCTGTCGCGGCGTCCCCGTCGACCGTGCCGTCCGCGCCGAGGTCACGGATCGCGGCGCGGACCTGCTCCTCGCGACCGCTCAGCGGCCCGCCGCGGAACGACGCCGGTCCACCGGTGGCGTCGACCGACCGCAGGGCCGCGACGAAGCCGCCCAGTTCCACGGCCGCGTGCGGAAGGTCGGTGAGGGGCTCGTCGACGGCGTTCTCACCCTCCAGCCATCGGTAGACCGACCAGGGAAGGCCGTAGCCCTCACCCGGCTCCCCCACCGCGAGCGGGACCGGCACGGCGAGCGGGAGATGCGGGGCGAGATGCGGCAGCCAGCGCTGTTCCTTGGCGACCTGTCCGGCCGCGCGGGGAACGCGCGGCAGCCGTACGGCCATGTCGTCGCCCAGCCGGTACATGGCGTTGTCCGTGCCGGCGGAACGGACCGCCGTGACGGGCAGGTGCGCCCAGGCGGGGAACTGCGCCGCGATCAGCCTGCCGACCAGCGGGGCATCGATGTCGACTTCGTCGGCGTGCATCTTCGTGCCCGTCATACAGGTCTTCCTCCGGCTGTACGTGGATGTTCCGTGCGCCGCGTCCATGCGCTCCGCCCGGCGGGGCACCGTACTGACCGCCGCCTCCGACGTTCAAATGATTTACCGCACGGGATGCCCCAACAGCCTTTATTTCAGGGGGTCTTCGAGGTTTATCTACGCGCGGAGCTACGAGTCCCGAACGATCATTCGGGCATATCAGACGACTTCTTGCGCAGCCATTACCGGCGAGTACTCGGAGCTGCTAGAAACTGGGGCGCCCCACCAAATCCCCACTCACCCCCCACACTTCGAAGGGCTGGCAGCCATGTCAGTACGAAGAATCTGGGCATCCGTCTCCACCCTCGCCCTCGCCGCCGTCGCCGCCCTGGGCGCCGCCACTCCGGCCTCGGCAGCCGCCGGTGGCTACGTCGCTCTCGGCGACTCCTACTCCTCCGGTGTCGGAGCCGGGAGTTACCTCTCCGACAGCGGCGACTGCCGGCGCAGCACCAACGCCTATCCGTACCTCTGGGCCGCCGCGAACTCCCCGTCCTCGTTCGCCTTCGTCGCCTGCTCGGGGGCGACGACGAGTTCGGTCGCCAGCAGCCAGCTGGGCGCGCTGAGTTCGTCGACCGCGCTCGTCAGCGTCACCGCCGGCGGCAATGATGTCGGGTTCGCGACCGTCATGCAGGACTGCGTCCTGTCGAGCGAGGCCACCTGTGTGAACAGCGTGAACGCGGCGATCTCGCAGGTGGAGAACGTGCTGCCGGGACGCCTGGACTCCCTCTACGGCAACATCCGTTCGCGGGCCCCGCAGGCCCGTGTGGTGGTGCTGGGCTACCCGCGCTTCTACAAACTCTCCGGAAGCTGCATCGCCGGGCTCACCGAGACCGAGCGCGGGGCGATCAACAGGGCGTCGGACATCCTGAACGGCGTCATGGCCAAGCGGGCCGCCGATGCCGGATTCACCTTCTCCAGCGTGGTGGACGAGTTCACCGGGCACGAGCTGTGCTCCGGCGACGCCTGGATCCACAGCGTGTCGATTCCGGTCTACAACTCCTACCACCCCAAGGCCACGGGGCAGGCGGGCGGATATCTGCCGGCCTTCCGCTCGGCCGCGTAGCACGCGGAGTCCACCCCCACGGGTTCCCCACGGATGCGGCGGTGCCCCGGAGTCCGCTCCGGGGCACCGCCGCATCGCCGTGACCCCCGTGATCAGCCGCCGGTCCGGCGCGACGCCTTGATCGAGTACATCAGCGGGATACGGGGACGGTCCGCCGGGAACCGGTAGTAGCCGTCACCCTGCCGCTCCAGCGCGCCGAAGCGTGCGAAGAGCGAGGCGTCGTGCTCGTGGAGCAGCTCGATCCGCAGCCCGGCAGCGGCCAGCGCCGAGACGACCTCACCGATCGGATGCTGCCATTCGACGCTCCGGTTGTGGATCGTCGGAGCGTCGAAGTCGGTGTACGTGCCCGGGGTTTCGTCCACCCATGCCTCGCGGCTGAAGTAGTCGTAGGTGATCCGGGAGCCCGTCGCGTCGTCCAGCGCGTCGGTCAGCGGATGGAACTCCGCGAGGTAGAGGAAGCCGCCGGGCGCGACGAGCGAGGCGGCGGTCTCCGCCCAGCGCTCGATGTCGGGAAGCCAGTTCAGGGCGCCGAGGCCGGTGTAGACGATGTCGTACGAGGAGTCGGGGACGGCCTCCGCCGCGTCGTACACGTCGGCGGCGACGAACGCGGCCCGCTCCGGCGTGAGGCCGAGGGAGCGGGCGAGGCCGCGGGCGGTCTCCACGGCCGGCTCGGAGAAGTCGAGGCCGACCACGTGCGCGGCGCCGTGCCGGGCCCAGGACAGGGTGTCGAGTCCGATGTGGCACTGGAGGTGCAGGAGGGACTTTCCGGTGACGTCGCCGACCTCCGCGAGCTCGAAGTCGCGCAGCGCGTCCTTCCCGGCGCGGAACGCGTCCAGGTCGTAGAAGTCGCTCGCCGCGTGTATCGCCACCCGCTCGTCCCACCGCGCGCGGTTGGCGTCGTGCCAGTCGTCCGGAGTCGCTGCATACATGCCTGCAAGCTACCCACCGGCCGGGGACCGCGGCGAACAGTTATCCACAGGCCACTCGGTCGCGGCGCCCGATCGGGTTGGATGGTGGCATGAGCGACACACAGAACGCCTCGTCCGCGCCGGAGTGGGAGCAGCGTTTCCGCGCGCCCCGCGTGTCCCTGCCCGACTGGGCCGAGGACGCGCCCGACCGCTCGCTCTTCGTCTCCAACGCCACCGGGACGTACGAGCTCTACGCATGGGACCGGGCGAGCGGGCAGCAGCGTCAGGTGACCGACCGGCCCAACGGGACGACCGACGGACTGCTGACCCCCGACGGCTCGGCGGTCTGGTGGTTCAGCGATACCGACGGTGACGAGTTCGGCGTGTGGATGCGCCAGCCCTTCGACGGCGCCCAGGGCGAGGACGAGCCCGCCGCCCAGGGGCTCGAAGCCTCCTACCCGGCCGGCCTCGCCATCGGCCGCGACGGCACGGCGGTGATCGGCCGGTCCACCGACGAGGAGGGCACGACCGTCCACGTCGTACGGCCCTCGGGCGCTCCCGTGGAGATCTACCGGCACCGGGAGTCCGCCGGGGTCGGGGACCTCTCCTACGACGGCACGCTGGTCGCTCTGGAGCACACCGAGCACGGCGACGCGATGCACTCCGCGCTGCGAGTGGTGCGGCTGCACGGCAGCACCGGCGCCGAAGGCGGGGAAAGCGCCCCCACGGTCGCCGAGCTGGACGACACCGAAGGCGGCACGAAGGAGCTCGGCCTCGCCGTGCTGGGCTTCGCCCCGGTGGCCGGGGACACCAGGCTCCTCGTCGGGCACCAGCGCCGCGGTCGCTGGGAGCCGATGATCTGGGACCCGGTCGCGGGCACCGAGACGCACCTCCCGATCGACCTCCCGGGCGACGTGGGCGCCGAGTGGTATCCGGACGGCTCCGCGCTGCTGATCGAGCACAGCTTCGAGGCCCGCAGCGAGCTGTGGCGCTACGAGCCCGCCACGGAGGAGCTGGTCCGGGTGGAGACGCCGGCCGGCACGGTGTCGGGCGCGACCGCCCGCCCGGACGGCACCGTGGAGTACCTCTGGTCCTCGGCCGCGCAGCCGCCCGTCGTCCGGTCCACGACCGGCGCCGTGGTCCTCGACCCGCCCGGCGCGAAGGCACCGGCCTCGGTGCCCGTCGAGGACGCGTGGGTGGAGGGACCCGGCGGCCGGATCCACGCCCTCGTCCAGCGGCCCGCCACCGGGGACGGCCCGTTCCCGACCGTCTTCGAGATCCACGGCGGCCCGACCTGGCACGACAGCGATGCCTTCGCGTCCGGTCCGGCCGCCTGGGTGGACCACGGCTTCGCCGTCGTACGGGTCAACTACCGCGGGTCCACCGGATACGGCCGCGCCTGGACGGACGCGCTCAAGCACCGGGTCGGGCTGATCGAGCTGGAGGACATCGCGGCCGTCCGCGACTGGGCGGTGAAGTCCGGTCTCGCCGACCCGGCCCGGCTGGTCCTGGCGGGCGGCTCCTGGGGCGGCTACCTCACGCTGCTCGGTCTCGGTACGCAGCCGGACGCCTGGGCGCTCGGGCTGGCCGCCGTTCCCGTCGCCGACTACGTCACGGCGTACCACGACGAGATGGAGGCCCTGAAGGCGATGGACCGCACGCTGCTGGGCGGCACACCGGAGGAGGTGCCCGAGCGCTTCGAGGCGTCCTCCCCGCTCACGTACGTCGACGCGGTGCGCGCCCCCGTCTACATCTCGGCCGGCGTCAACGATCCGCGCTGCCCCATCCGTCAGGTGGAGAACTACGTGGACCGGCTGAAGGCCCGCGACGCGGTGCACGAGGTGTACCGGTACGACGCGGGCCACGGATCGCTCGTCGTGGAGGAGCGGATCAAGCAGGTCCGGCTGGAGCTCGACTTCGCGCTCAGGCATCTCGGACGGGTGTGACGTCGAGCCCGTCCGGGCTTCGAGGACGGGACGGTGGCCGCGCCGCACCGTCGACGGACGGCCCCCGCTCCGGACCCGCGGAGCGGGGACCGTACCGTGGAGGGGTGTACCGGTTCCTGCTGACCCCGCGATGGTGGGGGATCAACCTCTTCGTCGTGCTGGCCATCCCGTTCTGCGTGTTCATGGGCACCTGGCAGCTCGGCCGCTTCGAGGACCGCGTGCAGTCGCACGAGGAGGCCGAGAAGCGGCCCGATCCGAGTACGCGCGCCGCCAAGCCCCTCGACTCCCTGCTGCCGGTCGACAAGGTGACGTCCGGCAGCCCCGCGACCGCCACCGGGACGTACGCCGAGCAGTTCCTCGTCCCCGGCCGCGAGCTGGACGACCGCAACGGCTTCTACGTCCTCAACCTGCTCCGTACCGACAGCGGCAAGGCCCTGCCTGTCGTACGCGGCTGGCTGCCCGGCACCGCGGGACGGACCGAGGTGCCCGCCGCACCTTCCGGCACCGTCACCGTCACCGGTGATCTCCAGGCGTCCGAGAACGCGGGCACCGACGGTGTGCACTCCGAGGGCGGACTGCCCGAGGGCCAGCTCGGCATGATCAGCGCCGCGTCGCTGGTGAACCTCGTCCCGTACGACGTGTACGACGCCTGGGTCACGCTGCAGGAGCCCGAGGCGGGCGCTGCGGGCGGCACGGCGAAGGGCGCGAACGGCGCGAGTGCGCTGAAGCCGGTGCCCGCGGAGGCGCCGCAGGGCAGCGGGCTCGACCTGAAGGCGTTCCAGAACCTCGGCTACACCGGCGAGTGGTTCGTCTTCGGCGGCTTCGTGCTCTTCATGTGGTTCCGGCTGCTGCGGCGCGAGGCCGAGGCGGCACGCGACGTGGAACTGGGACTCGCGGCCGACGCCGACTGAGGCACCGGCCTCCGGCGCGGGGGCGGGGCTGTGGAGACGTGAGAAGGGGGACGGCCCGGTGCGGGCCGTCCCCCTTCTCGTTCTCGCTTCTCACATCACGCTCACGGAGAGGCGGTGAGCACTCCCGTGCGGTAGATCGTGCCCGCACAGGCATTTTCGATCTTCGTCTCCGCCGTCGGCGCACCCACCTCCGGGGTGTGCGTCACCGCGATGCTGCCGTCCGCGATCCCGCCGTCCTCGTCGGCGAACTGCGCCTCCGTGTCCGTCGGGGTCGTGCCCTCGCCCGTGGAGCCGCCGACGCCGTCCGTCGGGGTGGGGCTGGGCGAGGCGCCGTCCGTCGGGCACGTGTCCGAGGGCACCCAGGCGAACCGCACCTCGTACGCCATGGCCGGCTTCAGCATCACCGTGCCGGGCTCCAGCGAGGGATCGGGCAGCCCGGCCGCCGCGTCCCCCGCGGTGTGCTGCACGACCTGGATCTTGAGCGGGTCGGCCGCTCCCATCGCCTGCACACCCACCGAGCCGTCGCTGCTCACCGAGCAGTCGTCGCCGGACACGTTGGAGATCCGGAAGGTGCCGTACACCGTGCCGTCCGCACCGGCCGCGCCCGACTCGGCCGAGACGACACCCAGCTGGTTCGGCTCACAGCTGGGCATGGCGGCCACTTCGGAGCGCGGGGTGTCGGCGACGCCGCCGATGACCTTGGGATCGGGGGCGGTGCCGCCGGCCGCCGAGGGGGACGCGGAGTTGCCCGGATCGCCCTTGCCGCCGTCGGTCACCGTGTCGGCGGGCCCGGGGTCCTCGTCGGTGCCGGGCTCCTCGCCCGCCTCCGAGCCGCTGCCCCCGTGGGCCTCCTCGCCGTGACCGGCTATGGCGGAGTTCACGCCGGCGCTGCCGTCCGAGGTCGCGACGTGCACGAACGCGGGTACGGCGGTGCCGATCAGCAGGGCCGCCGCGGCGGCCCCGACGACGGCCTGCCGCCGCCGCGCCCGCCGGGCGGGCACCGCGCGGTGCAGGTGGTCGAGGGTGCCGTTGGAGGGCTGGAGGTCCTGGACGGCTCCCCGCAACAGGCGGCGCAGGGCGACCTCGTCGAGGTCGCCTTCCGCGTCACCGCTGCCGGTCCCGCTCCCCGGCTGTGCGCCGAAGAGACCGGTCAGCACGCTCGCATCCGCCGCGGCGGCTTCGTTCTCCGCCGGCTTCCGGGCCTGACGGCCGGCCGGGCCGAGGGTGGGTTCCAGGCCGGGCCGCAGTACGGGCTGCGGGTCCTCGTCCCGTTCCGGTTCGAACTCCGGTCCCGGTTCCGGCGCCTGGCCGCCTGCGGACTCGGCACCGTCCGAGGGGGCGTTCGGTGTGTTTTCCGACCCGTGGTTCACAATTCCGTTTCCAGTCCGGTCGTTCTCACGCCTGTGCTCGGGGCCACTCATGCCTGCGCCTCCATCACGACGCGCAGCGCCGCGATGCCTCGGGATCCGTACGCCTTGACCGAGCCCAGCGATATGCCCAGGGTCTCCGCGACCTGGGCCTCCGTCATATCCGCGAAGTAGCGCAGCACCAGCACCTCGCGCTGGCGTCGCTGCAGCCCCTTCATCGCCTTGATCAGCGCGTCCCGCTCCAGCTGGTCGTACGCCCCCTCCTCCGCGCTCGCCATGTCCGGCATCGGCTTGGAGAGCAGCTTCAGCCCGAGGATGCGGCGACGCAGTGCGGAGCGGGAGAGGTTGACCACCGTCTGGCGGAGGTACGCGAGCGTCTTCTCCGGGTCACGTACCCGATTGCGCGCCGAGTGCACGCGGATGAACGCCTCCTGCACCACGTCCTCACAGGAGGCGGTGTCGTCCAGCAGCAGGGCCGCGAGGCCGAGCAGCGAACGGTAGTGGGCGCGATAGGTCTCGGTGAGGTGATCGACCGTGGTCCCCGCTGCCACCGTCTCGTCAGCGCCCTCGCGCTGCGAAGGCAGCCGAGTCGAACGCGCAGCGGGCATGGGCGCAATCACCGGCATACCGCCGGGTGCGCGGGGCCTCCGGAGCGGACGCAAGGAAGCGCCTCGCAACGGGCCCACCACTGTGATGTCGAGAACCTCTGCCACGCCAGTTGGACACGCTTCCCCCCGTCAGGGTTGTACGCGTGCGCCACCGCGTTTGGCGCTGTGCGACATGCCCTCATACGTACCTGCTCTTCCCCGAATGCCCCATTCATGCGCCCCGCCACGCAAGAGTGACGGCATAGACGCACCCGCTCGACTCGCGGTTGCAGAAGGCCAGGAGATCATCGTCGGATACGGCAATGTCCCAGCTCAAGAGGTTCAGACCCGCTACTTGCTCACAAGGAACGCACAGATCCTACAAAACCCGCGCGATCAGGTCCGGGGAAATTCGGCCGCCACCGACTCGGCGATCTGGGCGACGTTCAGTGCCGCACCTTTTCGGAGGTTGTCGCCGCAGACGAACATGTCGAGGGCGCGGGGATCGTCCATCGACTGCCGCACGCGCCCGACCCAGGTCGGATCCGTGCCCACTACATCGGACGGGGTGGGGAAGTCACCGGCGGCCGGGCTGTCGAAGAGCACGACCCCGGGGGCGGTCGCCAGGATCTCGTGGGCGCGGTCGACGGTGACCTCGTTCTCGAAGCGCGCGTGGACCGACATCGAGTGCGTCGCGACGACGGGGACGTACACACAGGTCGCGGCGACCCGCAGACCCGGCAGGTCCAGGACCTTCCGGCACTCCTCGCGGATCGCGAGCTCCTCGGACGACCAGCCGTTTCCGGCATCGACACCCGCCCACGGCACGACGTTCAGCGCCACGGGCGCGGCGAAGGGGCTCGCCTCGCCGTCCCCGAGGGCACGTCGTACGTCCCCGGGGTGCGTGCCGAGCTCCGTACCGGCCACCAGCGACAGTTCCTCGCGCAGCGCCGCGACGCCCTCGCGGCCCGCGCCGCTCACCGCCTGGTACGAGGAGACGATCAGCTCCTGGAGCCCGAACTCGGCGTGCAGGGCGCCGACGGCGACGATCAGCGACAGGGTCGTGGCGTGCGGGGACGCGACGATGCCGCGCGGCCGGAGCCGGGCGGCATGGGGGTTGATCTCGGGAACGACCAGCGGCACGTCGTCGTCCCTGCGGAAGGCCGCCGAGTCGTCGATGACCACGGTGCCCTTGGACGCGGCGACCGGCCCCCACTGGGCGGACACCTCGTCCGGCACCAGGAAGAGGGCCACGTCGACGTCGTCGAACACGTCCTCGGTGAGGGCGAGGACCTCGGTCTCCTCACCGCGGACGACCAGCTTGCGGCCGGCCGAGCGCGGCGAGGAGATCAGCTTCACGTCGCCCCAGACATCCGCGTGCTGCGAGAGGATCTGGAGCATGACGCCGCCGATCACCCCGGTCGCACCGACGACCGCGAGCGAAGGGCGGCTGTGCGTCATCGTCCGGTGCCTCCGTAGACCACGGCCTCGTCGGAGTCGCTGTCGAGTCCGAAGGCGGTGTGCACGGCGCGCACTGCCTCGTTGACGTCGTCGGCGCGGGTGACCACCGAGATGCGGATCTCGGATGTCGAGATGAGCTCGATGTTCACACCCGCGTCGGAGAGGGCCTCGAAGAAGAGGGCCGTGACGCCGGGGTTGGTCTTCATACCCGCGCCGACCAGGGAGATCTTGGCGATCTGGTCGTCGTAGCGCAGCGAGTCGAAGCCGATCGCGCCCTTCTGCCGCTCCAGGGCGTCGATGGCCTTGCGGCCCTCGGACTTCGGGAGCGTGAAGGAGATGTCCGTCAGACCCGTCGACGCGGCGGAGACGTTCTGCACCACCATGTCGATGTTGACTTCCGCGTTCGCGATGGTGCGGAAGATCGCGGCGGCCTCGCCCGGCTTGTCGGGCACGCCGACGACCGTGACCTTGGCCTCCGAGACGTCGTGGGCGACTCCGGAGATGATCGCGTGCTCCACCTGCTGGTCCCCTTGCGGCTCGTTGCTGACCCAGGTGCCGCGCAGTCCGGAGAAGGACGAGCGGACGTGGATCGGAATGTTGTAACGGCGTGCGTACTCGACGCAGCGGTGCAGGAGCACCTTGGAGCCGGACGCGGCCAGCTCCAGCATGTCCTCGGAGGAGATCCAGTCGATCTTCCGGGCCTTCTTCACGACCCGCGGGTCGGCGGTGAAGACACCGTCCACATCGGTGTAGATCTCACAGACCTCGGCGTCCAGCGCCGCCGCGAGTGCGACGGCGGTGGTGTCGGATCCACCGCGGCCGAGGGTGGTGATGTCCTTCTTGTCCTGGGACACGCCCTGGAACCCGGCGACGATCGCGATGTTGCCCTCGTCGAGCGCGGTACGAATCCGGCCCGGCGTGACATCGATGATCCGCGCTTTGTTGTGAACCGAGTCGGTGATGACGCCGGCCTGACTGCCCGTGAACGACTGGGCCTCGTGGCCCAGGTTTTTGATCGCCATGGCCAGCAGCGCCATGGAGATCCGCTCTCCCGCGGTCAGCAGCATGTCGAACTCACGCCCGGCAGGAATCGGGGAAACCTGCTCGGCGAGATCGATCAACTCGTCCGTCGTGTCGCCCATCGCTGACACCACGACAACCACCTGGTTGCCGTTCTTCTTGGCATCGACGACTCGCTTGGCGACGCGCTTGATGCCCTCGGCATCGGCTACGGAGGAGCCTCCGTACTTCTGCACGACAAGGCCCACGTGCGCTCCTCGCTCAATTCAATAGTGCGGTCGGCTCAGTTTAACGAGCAGCCCGGAATCGCCTCGTCCTTACCAGATGGTGAGATGTCCCGCCCACCACGTGGTCCGGCGTGTCGACCCGAACTGCCCGTACGAGGTTGCTGCCCGCCGAACGCCGGGCCACGCCCCTTTGTGTCCCAGCCCACACCGACGAGGGCTCACACCTGCCCCGGGCCGCTGTCCGGTGAGCTCACGTGCGGCCCCCTTTCCGCGCAAGAAACGGGATCACTTCCACGATAGGTCGATGTGTACCGGATCTCAGGTGCTGCGGCGCACTCCCGCGCCCGTCGGCGGCGTCTCGGCACGGCAACGTCCCCTGAGTAGGCTCATGTTCATGCCAGTCACTTGGAACGACGCCGTTCGAAGGCTCCTGGACGAGCCCATTCCCGCCGTCCTCGCCACCGTGAACGCCGACGGAAGTCCGCAGACATCGGTGGTGTGGATCACCCGGGACCACGACGACATCCTGATCTCCACCGCGGAGGGCCGCCGCAAGGACCGGAACGTGCGCCGCGACCCGCGCGTCAGCCTGACCGTGTACGACCCGAAGGACCCGCTCCAGTACGTCGAGATCCGCGGCGTGGCCACGGTCGCCGCCGACCCCGGCCGGGCACTCGCCGTCCGCCTCGCGGAGGAGTACGAGGGACCGGGAGCCGGCGAGGACTTCCTGTCGCTCCCGCCGGAGGTGATCCGCATCGTGATCCGGATCGCGCCGCAGCACGTGGTGGGGACGGCCACCGAATGACGAACGCCGGGGTGGTGCCCGTGTGGGCACCACCCCGGCGGTTTCACGGGGTCCGTCGGTTACCGACCTCATCGGCCGTCACCACGCGGTCACAGACGCGCGCGTCACCGATCTCGCCCTTCAGCTGTACGGGAGCCCGCGGGCCGGGCTACTTCACCGGCCGCAGCCCCAGCGGCCCCGCGATCTCCTGGACCATGACGCGGCCGGCTTCCTCGGCCAGGTCCTCGTCGCCCGGGTCCTGGTCCGTGTCCAGGCCGTCGAGTTCTTCGAGGGGCTGGTTCAGGCGGATGTGGGCGATGAGGGACTGGAGGGCGCGCAGGGTCGCGGAGGCCGTGGAGCCCCAGTTGGAGAAGTACGAGAACTGCCACCACCACAGCGCCTCGGCGGTGCGGCCCGCCTCGTAGTGGGCCAGGCCGTGGCCGAGGTCCGTGACCAGGTCGGCCAGGTCGTCGGAGATGCGGTGCGGGACCGGGGCCTTGCGGGGCTCGTACGGGTCGAAGACCTCGGAGTAGACGTCGATCGGTTCGAGGAGGGCCGCGAAGCGTTCGCGCAGGCCGTCCGCGTCCGGCTCGGGACCGAGGTCCGGCTCGTAGCGCTCGTCGGGCAGGACGTCCTCGTACGCACCCAGCCTGCCGCCGGCCAGCAGGAGCTGCGAGACCTGGAGGAGCAGTACGGGGACGGCCTCTTCGGGCTCCTCGACCTTGGACACCTCGGTGACCGCGACGATGAACGTCTTGATCTGGTCCGCGATCTGGACGGCGAAGTCGTCCGGGTCCTGCGTGACGGAGTTCAGCGTGGCGTCAGACATCGAGGGGACCTCCCGTAGGCACGGTCTCGAACGGTGATCGGGGCCTGAGAAGCACAGCGCAGGTGTCAGACATCCAGGAGTCGCCTGCCTTCGAACGCGCGGCCCAGGGTGACCTCGTCCGCGTACTCGAGGTCGCCGCCCACGGGCAGGCCGCTGGCCAGCCGGGTCACCCTCAGGCCCATCGGCTTGACCATCCGCGCCAGGTACGTCGCGGTGGCCTCGCCCTCCAGGTTGGGGTCCGTCGCCAGGATCAGCTCCGTGATGGAGCCGTCCGCGAGCCGGGCCAGCAGCTCGCGGATACGCAGATCGTCGGGACCGACGCCCTCGATCGGGCTGATCGCGCCGCCGAGGACGTGGTATCGGCCCCGGAACTCGCGGGTCCGCTCGATCGCGACGACGTCCTTGGGCTCCTCGACCACGCAGATGACCGTCAGATCGCGGCGGGTGTCCCGGCAGATGTTGCACTGCTCCTGCTGCGCGACGTTGCCGCACACCGAACAGAACCGGACCTTGTCCTTGACCTCCAGGAGGGCATGGGCGAGGCGGCGTACGTCGGTGGGCTCGGCCTGCAGGATGTGAAAGGCGATCCGCTGCGCGCTCTTGGGACCGACGCCGGGCAGCCTGCCCAGTTCGTCGATGAGGTCCTGAACAACGCCTTCGTACACGGAACGCCTCTCTCCTGCTGTGCTGCTCTGCTCGTACCGTAGTTGGTACGCCTGGGTATCAGTAGGTCTCGGTCCGGGTCAGAAGGGGAGACCGGGCATACCGCCGAGACCCTGCGCGAGCGGGCCCAGCTTCTGCTGCTGGAGCGCCTGCGCGTTCTCGTTCGCTGCCTGGACGGCGGCCACGACGAGGTCGGCGAGCGTCTCGGTGTCCTCCGCGTCCACGGCCTTGGGGTCGATCACCAGGGCGCGGAGCTCGCCGGAGCCGGTGACCGTGGCCTTCACGAGGCCGCCGCCCGCCTGTCCGTCGACCTCGGTCCTGGCCAGTTCCTCCTGGGCCGCGGCAAGGTCCTGCTGCATCTTCTGGGCCTGCTGGAGCAGCTGCTGCATATTCGGCTGACCACCACCGGGAATCACGGTCACTCCTGGCATTTCGACGACAAATGTTTCGGTATGCCGAGCCTACGTGCTCACCGGTCGCCGCGCCCCACTCGCCGGGGACCAACTCTTTCGGGTGAGATTTGGAATGCGGTATTCACCCTCCTATACCTGATCACAGGCCGTGCGCACGCAGGAATCCTGCGATTTCGACTCCGCGGCCCACCATTCGGCGGTAGGAAGGGCATGCGTATCAGTACACCCAGGCGCCTCAGCGGTAACGCAGAGTTACCCGGAGCCACCCAGAGAACCCACGTCGTTCCTACGCAGAGTGCAGAGGAGTGCCCCGGTGAGTCAGCCGGAGATGCAGCCCGAGGGGCCGCCCCGCAAGGAGTCCGGCGAGGGAACCGGTGGAGAAACCGGAACTGAGCGCTCCGTTTCAACTCCGGAGATGGGGGCGCCCAGGGACCTCACGGTCCGGGCCTTCCCGCTCGGAGACTGGGGCGAGCCCGCCGAACGTCTCGACGAGCTCTACCGCTGGGTCGAGGACGGTGCCCTGCGCACCGCGGACTGGTATCTGCACGACCGCCTCCGCAAGCGCCGCGCCGCGCGGGCGCTGCGGCTGGGTACGGCGGCCGGGGCGGTCGCCGGGGCGGCGCTGCCGCTGCTCGATCTGACGGGCGCGCTGGACGGGGCGGCGGGCTGGGGCTATCTGTCGCTGCTGCTGGGTGCCGCGTGCGTGGCGTGCGACCGGTACTTCGGACTGACCTCCGGATGGATAAGGAATCTCGCCACCGCGCAGGCCGTGCAGCGGCGGCTCCAGGTGCTCCAGTTCGACTGGGCGTCCGAGTGCGTCCGGGAGGTGCTGGGGCCGACCGAGGGCACGGCGAGCGAGGCCGCGGAGCGGTGCCTCGGGGTGCTGCGGCGGTTCTCCGAGGACGTCACGGAGCTCGTACGGTCCGAGACCGCGGACTGGATGGTGGAGTTCCGGGCCGGGCCCGCTCCGCTGGGGATGCAGTCGATGGTGCCGGGGGGTGCGGGGCGGGCGGAGCCGGGGGGATCGCTCGGGCGGTTCGCGCTGCCGACCGTCGCCCGGCCGAACATGCCTCGGCAGAGGCCGCCGGAGCCGCCGCGGTAGGGCGGACGGGGTTACCGGGGCCATCCCGGGACGGCCCCGGCACGGGCGCGGCGGTCAGCTGAAGATGATCATGGAGCCTTGGGCAAGGCTTCTCGTCGCCGCCGCGTGCAGGCCCAGCCAGACGTGGCGTTCGCGGGCGAACGGGTTGTCGTCGGGGCGCATCGGACCGGCCGGCTCCTCCAGCGTGGTCGGACCGATGGGCGGGAGCGGGGCGGCCGGCGGGTTGGCCGGGTCGATGCCGATCGACGGGCCCACGAACTCCAGCTCCCGCAGCAGACCGTGCGAGGAGCCCAACGGGCCGCCGCCCTCCAGCAGTTCGTCGTTGGTGAGCGGGGCGGAGAAGTCCACCGGGACGTACGCCCCCGCGTGGTCGTAGTGCCAGACCAGGTGCGACTGCTGCGCACTCTGCTCGAACATCTCCAGCAACTGCTCGTAGTCCCCGCCCAGTTCGTCGACGGGAGTCACGGCGAGACCGCTCAGCTGGAGGAGGTAGGCGCGGCGCAGGAAGTGCAGCGCGTCGTAGTCGAACCCCGCGACCGGGGCGACGTCCCCGGTGAGGCCCGGCATGTAGGCGTAGACGGGGACGGGCGGCAGTCCCGCGTCGCCCAACGCCTTGTCGTAGGAGGCGATCTCTTCGGCGAACGGGTTGTCGGGGCTGTGGCACAGCACGTCGACGAGGGGGACCAGCCACAGGTCACAGGCCACGAATGCTCGCTCTCCAACGGGTTCGTGCGATGGTCGGGACAGCGTAATGCGGACGGAACGTCCCGCACAGAGCACCTCCCGACTATTCCGCCGGTCCTGCCGTCCCCGCACCGTGACCCGGGTGCGCCGGGTCCCCGGCCGCGAGCCGGTCCGCCCACTTCAGGCCGTGCTCGTTGTACGCGTCGAGCACCGCGCGTACGGCGTCCGCGTCCGCGTCCATGATCGCCTCCACCAGTTCCTGGTGGCCGCTCCACAGCCAGTCCAGTACGTCGGCGTCCCCGCGCAGGTACGGCACGGCGAACACCCACGCCTGGACCCGCAGGCGGTGCAGGAAGTCGGTGATGTAGGTGTTGGCGACGATCGTGCCGAGCTCACGCCAGAAGCGCAGGTCGTAGCCGATCAGTATGTCGAGGTCGCCGGAGCGGGCCGCCCGTGCGGCTTCCTCCGCCCGTCGGCGTACGGAGACGAGCGTGTCGCGGTACGGGGCGAGGCGGGCGCGGGCCGGCTGCGGCCCCTGGAAGACGCCGCGGAACACCCCGTCGATCACGAGCGCGCGGGCTTCCACCATCGACCGGTAGTCGGCCACGCCGAACTGGCGCACATGGAAACCGCGGTGCTGGTCCGATTCGAGGAGGCCCTGCGCCGCGAGGTCGAAGAGCGCCTCGCGCACCGGGGTCGCGGAGACCCCGTACTGCTCCGCGATCTGCTTGACGGTGAACTCCCGGCCCGGCTGCAAGCGCCCTGCCAGCACCTCGTCACGCAGTGCGTCCGCGATCTGCTGCCGCAGCGTATTGCGGGTCACGCCTCCGCTCGCGCGCATGGCGCCCCCTCCCCTTCTCGACTTTCGGTCACCTTAAGCCAGGCGCGGCTGCCCGGATCCGGGCAGGTGACACCGTAGAGGGAGGGGGCGTGGTGCGGAACTCGTTACGCGGTGTGCTCGTCGGCGACCGAGAGGGCCGCGTCCAGGGCCGCCAGACCCTCCTTCGCCTCCGCCTCGGTGACGTTGCAGGCGGGCACGGCGTGGGTGCGGTTCATGTTGATGAAGGGCCAGAGGCCGTTCTTCTTCGCCGCCGCGCCGAAGGCCGCCATGGGGGCGTTGTCCGCGCCCGCGGCGTTGTACGGGACCAGGGGTTCGCGGGTCTCCCTGTTGCGGACCAGGTCCAGCGCCCAGAACGCGCCGAGGCCACGGACCTCGCCGACGGAGGGGTGGCGCTCGGCCAGCTCGCGCAGGCCCGGGCCGAGGACGTTCTCACCGATGTGGGCGGCGTTCTCGATGACCTTCTCGTCCTCCATCACCTTGATGGTGGCGACGGCCGCCGCGCAGGCCAGCGGGTGACCGGAGTAGGTCAGTCCGCCCGGGTAGGGGCGGGTCTCGAAGGTGGCGGCGATCTCGGCGTTGATCGCGACTCCGCCGAGCGGGACGTAACCGGAGTTGACGCCCTTGGCGAAGGTCATCAGGTCGGGGACGACGTCGTAGTGGTCGGCGGCGAACCACTTGCCCGTACGGCCGAAACCGGCCATGACCTCGTCGAGGACGAAGACGATGCCGTACCGGTCGCAGAGCGCGCGGACGCCCGCGAGGTAGCCGGGCGGCGGCGTCATGATGCCCGCCGTGCCGGGGATCGTCTCCAGGATGATCGCCGCGATGGTGGACGGGCCCTCGAAGGCGAGGGTGTCCTCCAGGTGCTGGAGCGCGCGGGCGCACTCCTCGGCCTCGGTCTCGGCGTAGAACGGCGAGCGGTAGAGGAACGGCGCCCAGAAGCGGACGACGCCGGCCGAGCCGTTGTCGGACGGCCAGCGGCGCGGGTCACCGGTGAGGTTGATCGCGGTGGAGGTGGCGCCGTGGTACGAGCGGTACGCGGAGAGCACCTTCGTACGGCCGGTGTGCAGCCGGGCCATGCGGACGGCGTTCTCGACGGCCTCGGCGCCGCCGTTGGTGAAGAAGATCTTGTCCAGGTCGCCCGGGGTGCGCTCGGCGATGAGGCGTGCGGCCTCGGAGCGCGCCTCGATCGCGAAGGCGGGGGCGAAGGTGGCGAGCTTGCCGGCCTGCTCCTGGATCGCGGCGACGACGGTGGGGTGCTGGTAGCCGATGTTCGTGTAGACGAGGCCGCTGGTGAAGTCCAGGTAGCGGTTGCCGTCGTAGTCCCAGAAATACGCCCCCTCGGCGCCGGCGACGGCGAGCGGGTCGATCAGGCCCTGGGCGGACCAGGAGTGGAACACGTGCGCGCGGTCGGCGGCCTTCACGGCCGCTCCGGCCGCGGAGTCGACATACGGGGCATGAGGGGTCATGCCGCGAGCGTAGGTCCTGGTGAGGGCGTGCTCCATGGCCACCTTGTATGGAGTGTGGCGTTCGGTTCGGCAGGGTGTCGGGTCCGGTGGCGGGTCCCGTGCGGTCGGTACGGGTCCCGTACCGCGTGGCGGGTCCCGTACCGACCTCCCATGCGATTGACAGCATGCTGCCTTCATGACAGCCTACTGTCATAGCGCATGCAGTGAAGGTCCCGCGTTTCGAGTCCTGGAGGTCGCCATGACCCGCACGACCGTTCATCTGGCCGTCTACGACACCTTCGCCGACTGGGAGACCGGGCACACCACCGCCCATCTCACGCAGAACGGCTTCACGGTGCGGACCGTCGGGCTCACGACGGAACCCGTCACCACCATGGGCGGGGTACGCGTCCAGCCCGATCTGGCCCTCGACGAGCTGCGGCCCGAGGACAGCGCACTGCTCCTCCTGACCGGGGCGAACCTCTGGGACACCGGCGAGGAGCTGGCGCCCTTCGCCCGCACGGCCCGCGCGTTCCTCGACGCGGGGGTGCCGGTCGCGGCGATCTGCGGGGCGACGGCCGGACTCGCACGCGAGGGCCTGCTCGACGACCGGGCGCACACGAGCGCCGTCTCCTTCTACCTGGCGGCCACGGGGTATGCGGGGGGTGCGCGGTACGTCGACGCGGACGCGGTGACGGACGGCGGCCTCGTCACGGCCGGGCCGACCGAACCGGTGGCGTTCGCGCGGGAGGTGTTCGGGCTGCTGGGGGTGTACGAGGCGGAGAAGCTGGATGCCTGGTACCGGCTGTTCCACGACTCCGACGCGAGTGCGTACGAGGTGTTGGCGGGATGAGCGGCTCCGCCGACGACCAGGAGCGGCTGACCCGGACGGCACTCGGGGTGTTCCGGCTGAACGGCCAGTTCCTCGCGGTGTCCGAGGAGTTGGCCCGGCCCGCCGGGCTCACCGCGGCGTGGTGGCAGGTGCTCGGGGCGGTACTGCGCGAGCCGCTGCCGGTGTCCGGGATCGCGCGGGCCATGGGGATCACGCGGCAGAGCGTGCAGCGGATCGCGGATCTGCTGGTCGGGAAGGGGCTGGCGGAGTACGTGCAGAATCCCGCCCACCGCCGCGCGAAACTGCTCCGCCCGACGGAGGAGGGCCGGGCGGCGGTGTCCCGGATCGGCCCCGGCCACGCGGAGTTCGCCGCGCGGCTCGCGAAGGAGCTGGGGGCGGAGGGGTTCGCGGAGACGGTACGGGTGCTGGAGCGGCTGTCGGCGGCGGTGGACGCGGTGGGCGGCGCGGCCGGGGAGACGTCGGCGCCCCGGTCCGGTTGAACGGCTCCGGCCGGGCCCGTGGCCGGTCGTACGGAACCGGGACCCCGGGCCGCACGTCCCCCGGTACATGCTGACCATCCTGGGGATACTCTTCGCCGTCGCCCCGGCCGTCGTCTGGATGACGATCGCCCGCACCCGCGGCATCGGCTTCGCGATCGGCGGCGCGCTCCTGGCCGGAGCGGGCCTGCTGATCGGCGTCCAGCAGGGCTGGATCGACGCCCCCCGGGCCGACGCGCATCTCGTGTACACGGCCCTCGCTCCCCTGCTCGTCGCCTGCGGCGCGGGTCTGGAGCGCCGGCACGAGAACACCCCTCCGCCGGAGTGGATTCCGCGCCGCAACGGCGCCATCGGCTTCCTGGGCGTGCAGTTCGCCCTCACTCTCGTGGTCGGCCTGCTGTACGCCGTGATGCTCAGCGAAGGCTCGGACGCCCCGCCGGCGAGGGCCGTACCCGCGCTCCCGCCCGGCATCACCATGGTCTCCGAAGGCACCGGTTGCGGGTCCGGCGGCTGTTACCGCCTGGTGGAGGTCGCCAGCGAGGACGGCCTGACCCGCCCGGAGATCATCCGGACACTGGACCTCCAGAAGGAAACCTGCCGCCCCAGCGGCTGGCTGCTGGACTGGCGCGACGTATGCGTCGGGGCGAACGACAACGGCAGGAACGTCGTCGTCTACGCGGCCTGGAGCTGACGGGGCACCACCCCGTCCCCCCGGGACGCATATTCCGCGGCCACTGTCCGCGCCATGCCATACCCTGCGATCCGGGCCGCACCCCTCTCTCATCTCCGGGTGCCACGCGGCCCACTTACCGTGGGGGTAACAGACACTGTGCGTACGCGCAGAATTTCGACCGCGACAGCGCTCGCGGTCCTCTTCAGTTCAGTCGTTCTGGCCGGCGGTGCCGCGAGTCCGGCCGCCGCCGACAGCAGCGCGATCCTGCCGATCATGACGGCGGGGGACATCGTGGTGGACGGCGTCCACCAGAAGATCTTCATCAGCGACCCGTACAGCGGCACGCTCGTCGCCACCGACTACGCGGGCCGGGTCCTGGCCACCCTGACCGGACTGCCGGGTGTGGACGGGCTGGCCCTGTCCGCCGATTCGGGGCAGGTGTACGCGGCGGTCCCGGGCGACGACTCCATCGTCTCCATCGAGACGCAGACGGTCACACGGACCGCCCGGTACGCGACCGGCGAGGGGACGGATCCGGAATCCCTCGCGCTCGCGGGCGGCAAGGTCTGGTTCGGATACGGCTTCGAGGACAAGGGCAACCTCGGCTCGCTGGACCTGTCCGGTCCCGAGCCCGTGGTGGTCCTGGGCCAGGACGACGCGAGCGGCTGGCGCGGAGCCCCGGAGCTCGCTGCCACACCCGGCGCTCCGAACACCCTGGCAGCCGGGGACGAGACCACGTCCTCGGGCCTGCTCGGGATCTTCGACGTCGCCACCGGCACGGCCGTCCGCACCGCCTTCACGGCCGACTCGTACGGCAGCACCAAGGACCTCGCGCTGACCCCGGACGGCACTCACCTCGTCACGGCCAACGTGGCCGACCGCCACTTCGTCCGGCAGACCACGGACCTCGCGGAGGTGGGGTCCTACCCCACCGAGCACTACGCCAACGGTGTTGCCATCGCGGCCGACGGCACGGTCGCGGCGGGAAGCGACTCCTGGTACGACCCGGACGTGCACGTCTTCAAGCCCGGCGCCTCGACGCCGGTCAGGCAGTACGACTTCCCCAACACCGGGGACAGCAGTGGTGCGGACACCCTGGCCCAGGGCGGCCTGGCCTGGGAGCCGGGCGGCAGCCGGCTGTTCGCCGTGTCGGGCAACAGCCGGGGCCAGTTCTCCCTCCGCGTCCTGACCGAGCCCACCAAGTCGGCCACCACCGTCACGGTGAACGCCCCGGCGACGGCGACCCGCGCCAAGCAGCTCACCGTCACCGGCAAGGTCGACTCGAACACGCCGTTCCCGGTCGGTGCCAGGATCGCGGTGACCCGCGTCGACATGGAGTCACCGAAGGGCACGTCGCCGAGCTCGGTCGCCCTGCGCACGGACGGCACCTTCTCGTTCACCAACTCCCCGCCCGCGGGCGGCAAGGTGACGTACAAGGTGGCGTACGCGGGTGACGCCACGCACTCCGCGTCCTCCGGATACGACTCCGTCGCCGTCTCCCGGGCCGCCACCGGTCTGACGCTGAACCGCAACAAGTCGGTCTACTCGTACGGCAAGGACGTCACGTTCACGGCGCACCTCGGCACGACGTACAAGAACCGTGTGGTCGAGCTGTGGGTGGACCCCTTCGGTTCCGACAAGCCGAAGAAGCTGGTCCGCACGGGCACGGTCAACTCCAGCGGCAATCTGTCCGTCGTCGTCGACATGAAGCGGGACACGGCCGTCACCGCCGTGTTCCGGGGCGACTCGCGCTACGCGCCGAAGTCCGTGAAGTCGACCGCGTACGCCAGGGTGAAGGTGTCGACCTCCGTCACCAAGGAATACAAGAACGCGAAGATCGGCACCAGGTCGTACGCGTACTTCCACAAGTCGACCGACCCGGTCTTCAACACGACCATGAGCTACTACAAGGGCCGCTCGCACAAGCTGTCCCTGGAGCTCTACTACAAGGGCACCTGGTACGACGTGGGCTGGGACTACTTCAAGCTCTCCACCAGCGGCCGGACCTCCATCACGCTGAACGGCACCCACGACACCGGTTACAAGATGCGCGTGCGTTCCTCGTACGTGAACGGGTCCTCCGGCGACAGCGTGAACAGCACCACGCACGGCAGCTGGAAGTACTTCATCTTCACGAAGTGAGATCCGCGGCCCGGAACGCCAGCCACAGGTCGTAGCGGGCGCTCGGGGTCCTGAGCAGTGAGCGCTGGAGCGCCGCTTCGAGCCGGGTGAGCCGCTTGCGGGCACCCGGCACGGAGATGCCCAGTTCCGCCGCCGTGGGACCGAGGCGGCCCTCGCACGCGAGCCAGGTGCGCAGGGTCGCCTCCGCCGTCGCGCCGGCCGGGTCCAGCGCACGCATCTGCTCCGCCGCCCACGCCTGGAGGGCGGGGCCGGCCAGCAGCCCGTCGAGGTCCGGGGCATCCCCGGGAGCCGGGTCGCCGGGGTGCGCGGGCCGGTGCCGGGCGGGTGTCGCCCTGACGCGGAGGGCCAGGTCGAGTGCCGCCTGGTCGGCGAGCCGGTCCAGATCCAGGCCGAGCAGGTCGCCGATCAGCCGCAGCCGGGCGGTCAGCGTGTTGCGGTGGATCTTCAGGTGCTGTGTGGCACCGGAGGAGAACGCGAGCCAGGAGCCGAGGGTCGCCGCCAGTTCCTGGCTGCCCGGGTCCTGGGAACGCCTCGGCCGGTAGGCCAGCAGCGGGCCGAGCAGGGCGTCGGCCCACCGGGTACCCGCGCTGCCGACGACCAGGGCTGGTTCCGGCGAGAGGCCGAAGCAGGAATGACGGCTGGGGAGTCCGCGGGCCACGGCGAGTGCGTGGAACGCCTGCCGGTATCCGGTCGCGGTGTCGGACAGCGGTACCTCCTCGCTGATCCCGACGACCGAGTCGTCCACGAGAGCGGCGACGGCCAGGTCCAGCGGAGTGCCTTCCGCCTTCTCCCCCGCGGGCATCACGAGGATCAGATGCCGTGCGTACACGGGACACCGCACGATCCACGACCGGCCGCCCGAGACGTCCGAGCAGACCCGCGCCACCTCGTCGCGGCTCCCGCCCGAGCACTCGACCACGCACACCTGCACCGGGTCGGGCAGCCTCGGCCGCAGCGCTCCCGCCACCTGGTGCGCGATGGACAACTGACCCGTCATCAGGAGGTGCAGGACCGCTTCCCGCCCCCGGGACTCGGCGAGGTCGACGCGGCGGCGCTTGCGTTCGACGGTCTCGGACTCCCAGCACAGGGTCAGGGGCATCATCACGTCGGCCAGCAGCGTGGCCAGCCCGGCGGGCAGGGGCCGGGGCGCGAGGACGGCGAGGACGGGGACGGACGTGCCCGGCGGTCCGTCGAGGGGGAACAACAGGCCGGTGTACGTGTCCTTGTCGAAGGAGTACGCGCGAGCGCCCCGGTCCCTCAGCACCCCCACGCCCTCGGCCGCCAGCGCGGCGGCCTCCCGGAGCACGTCCGGGAGCAACCCCGCCTGCGGCGTGGCCGCGGCGTGCAGCACCGTGCCGTCGGAGTCGAGGAGACCGGCCCAGCCCTCCGCACGCAGGGCGAGCCACCGCAGCAGCTCCGCCGTCCCGCCGGCGCGGGCCAGGCGGTGCATCCGCAGTACGTTCTCGGCCCGCTCCGGCGCGTGCACCAGGTCCCCCGTCCGGCTGTCCGTTCCACTGAAATCGGAGCGAAGCGTACCGGTTCGACTGTGCGAACTGATACCCCGCGAGCGCGACGGAGGGCGAAGTGAAGCTCCCCGTCCGCCGGGCGGACCCCTAGAGTCCGAACGTGTCCCGGCCTTCGGGGGAAGCCGGGCACGCAGGGGGCATCGGAGGGAGCGCGGCGGCGGCGGCCCACGGGGGTGGTCGCAGTCGTCGGCTCCCGTCCGGTGGCAGCAGGGGAATTGTCAGTGGCGTCCCCTAGCGTCGGCACTCCGGTGACCGATGAGGAGAAACCCCACCATGGAGTTCCGCATTGAACGTGGTGCACTGACCGATGCCGTCGCCTGGGCCGCCCGGGTGCTGCCCACCCGGTCGCCCGTACCCGTCCTGGGCGGGCTGCTCCTCTCGGCCGAGGACGGCCGACTGCGCATCTCCGGGCTCGACTTCGAGGCTTCGGCCCGCATCGACGTGGAAGCGGAGATTCTGCGGCCCGGCCGGGTGCTGGTGATGGGGCGCAGGCTCCTCGACATCTGCAAGGTGCTGCCCGAGGGCGCCGTCGAATGTGCGGTGGAGGGCTCGCGTTTCGCGGTCACGGGGGACGGCGCCCGCTTCGGTCTCTCGGTGCTGCCGCTGGACGACTACCCGGCCCTGCCCGTGCTGCCGGAGGTCCGCGGGGCCGTGGAGGCCGCCGAGTTCGCCGCCGCGGTCGCCCATGTGACGGTGGCGGCGGGGCGGGACGACACCCTGCCCACGCTCACCGGTATCCGGCTCGCCCTCGACGGGACGACGATGACGCTGGCGGCCACCGACCGGTACCGCTTCGCGGTGCGCACCCTGCCCTGGAAGGCGGCGGAGCCCGGTGTCACCGCCGATGTCGTGGTGTCGGCCCGCCGACTGACCGAGATCGCCCGCTCGCTGGGCCGCTCCGGCCTCGTCAGCGTCGCCCTGGACTCCGGCTCCGCCGGCTTCGAGCACGCGGGGATGCGGACGACGGTGCGTCTGCTGGACGGCCGGCTGCCGCGCCACGACAAGCTGTTCGCGATGGCGGACCCGGCGCTCGCGGTGACCGACCGGGCGGGGCTGGTGGAGGCCGTCAAGCGGGTGTCGGTGGTGGCGGACGGGGACAGCCCGGTCCAGCTGACCTTCTCGGCCGCCGACGGCACGGTGCTGCTCCAGGCGGGATACGAGGACGACGTGGCCGCGCAGCGGCTGCCCGCCACGCTGGAGGGCGCCGACGGGATGACGGTGGCGTTCAACCCCTCGTACCTGATGGACGCGTTGGCCTCCTTCGAGGAGCCGGTGGTCCGGCTGCACCTGCTGGGGCCGGGCCAGCGCGCGATGATCACGGGCGATCCGGTCCCGGCGGGGACCACGCACCAGCATCTGCTGATGTCCGTGAAGCCGCCGCTGGTGTAGGTGCGGGTCCGGACACCGGAGCGGGGGGCGCGCCCCGGCCTGAGCCGGGCGCACCCCCCGTCCGGGTGGGGGCCGTCGGTCAGCAGCTCAGGTTCGAGCCGGTGGTGGTGCCGAGGATCTGGGTGAAGGCCCGGTACTTGTCGATACGGCTCTGGACCTGGGCGGGGTTGCCGCCGTTGCACTCCAGGCTGCCGTTGATCGAGCGGATCGTCTCGCCGAATCCGGCGCCGTTGACCATGGCGTTGTGGGCCGTCATGGTGCCGGGGCCGTTCTGGGTGTTCCAGTACCAGAGGCCGGTCTTCCAGGCCACGGAGGCGTTCTGCTCCACCAGGTACGGGTTGCCGAGGAGGTCGATGCCGAGGGCGTCGCCCGCCGCCTTGTAGTTGAAGTTCCAGCTGAGCTGGATCGGGCCGCGGCCGTAGTACGCGGCCTGGCCGGCCGGGCAGCCGTAGGGCTGGCTGCTGTCGCAGTAGTGGGGGTAGTTGGCCTGGTTCTGCTCGACGACGTGGACGAGCCCGCCGGTCTCATGGCTGACGTTGGCGAGGAACGCCGCCGCCTCCTGGCGCTTGACCGTGTCGCTGCCGGTGTTGGCGAAGGCCGGGTAGGCGCTCAGGGCCGCGGTCAGTCCGCTGTAGGTGTAGAAGGAACTCCGGCTCGGGAACATCTGGTTGAACTGCGCCTCGCTGACGACGAAGCCGGAGGGGTTGGGCTCGCCCGGGTCCGTACCGCCGCAGGTGCCGCTGTCGGCCCAGACGTCGGCGGTGCCCGGGGTCTCGTTCTGGGTCCACCACTTCGCGGACCAGTTGTGCCCGTTGTAGGAGGCGGTGCCGCCTCCGGTGTAGACGGACGAGGCGTTCCAGGCCGGGGCGCAGGTGGCCGCGGCGGCCGTCGTGGCGGGGAGGATGACGATCGTCGCGACGACCGCGCCCAGCGCGGTCAGCAGACTCAGGACGCGTCTGATCAATGTGATCACTCCTTCGGTGCGGCGCAACGGCTGCCCGTGCGCCGCCATGGGGGGTGCCCGACACTCAAGCGGAATGGTCTGTACCTGTCAAGGTCTAGACCAAGGTTGGCGGATACCCCGGCGAACAACCGGCGAACTTCAGTCGACGGGACCTCTCCGCGCCTCCCAACTCCCTTACCGCGCACGTACGGTGGCGCGAAATGATGGCCGCGCCAGGCGCACGCCCGTGCGCGTCGGGGGGAGTGCGAGAAAGCCGTGGAGTGGTTCAGCGCCGAGAACGTCGTGGCCGTCCTCACCGCCGTACTGGGCGTCCTGGCCTCCGTCGGGGTGCTCTGGTACGAGCGCCGGGTGCCCCGCCGCAAACGCATCGGCTACCGGGTCCAGATGGACACTCCGATAGGCAGCGACGTCAGCCAGGGGCGGGCCAACGTGCGGCTCGGACTCTTCAACGAGACACCGGACATGGCCGACGCCACGCTCGTCCTGCTGCGCGTCGAGAACGACGGCTCGCAGTCCATCGCCGACAGCGACTACACCGGCCGCGAACTGCACGGCCTGACCGTCGAGTTCACCGGCCGCACCGTGCGCGGGATCGCGGTCACGCAGTCACCGAACGCCGACCACCTGATGGAGCACTTCACCCCGGCGGGCGGGATGCGGCACAGCGGGCCGCTGATCCGGCTGCCCCGCGTACCGCTCAACCGCAACGAGCACTTCAAGCTGCTCGTCCTGCTCACCGGCGCGAACGTGGGCAGCCCCATCACCGTCACCGGCGGCATCCGGGACGGTGTGGTGGCGCCGAACAAGGCCGCACGCCCCGACGAGAAGCCGCCCCTCTTCGGCCGGGCCGCCCGGCTGATCACCGTGGCCCTCACCGTCTGCGTCGTCACGCTCGCCTCGATCATCCTCGTACGGGACGACAGCCCGCCGCCGATCGGCTGCGCCGGGGGCGAGCTGACGGTCACCGGCTCCACCGCGTTCGCCCCGGTCGTACGCGAACTGGCGGAGAAGTACGAGAAGGAGTGCGAGGGCTCCACCATCCATGTGGACGCGCACGGTTCCAACGCCGGCATACGGCAGCTCGCCGATCAGGGCGCCAAGGAGGCGAGCTCCGGCGCCCCCGCCCTGGTCGCCCTCTCCGACGGACCGAAGCCGGACGGCTATCCGCAGCTGCGCGAGACCCGGGTCGCGGTCTCGCTCTTCTCCCTCGTCCTCAACGACCGGGTGCAGGTGCGCGACCTCTCCCTGGAGGACATCCGGAGGATCTACCGGGGCGACATCCGTAACTGGAAGGCCCTCGGCGGTCCCGACCTGAAGGTCCTGCTGGTGAGCCGCGACGCCAACTCCGGCACCCGCGAGGTCTTCCAGCGGCGCGTACTGGGCCGCAACGAGCCCGCGCAGTCCTCCCGCGACTGCGCCACCAAGGACGACGCGCAGGCCGCGGTCACCCGCTGCGAACTCGACAGCACCGAACAGGTGCTGTCCACCGTGGCCAGGCTCCCCGGAGCCATCGGCTACAGCGAACTGCGCGCCGGAACCCCGCTGAACGGACTGCACCAGCTCGCGATCGACGGCACCGCCCCGTCCGTGGACACGATCGGGAGCAGCGACTACCCGTACCGCGAGATCGAGTACGCCTACAGCTACGGCCAGCCGCCCGCGGACTCGCTGGCCTCCAGCTTCCTCGGCTATCTCAGCCGGGGCAGCGGCCAGGACGTCATCCGGACCCACGGACATCTGCCGTGCGCGACCCCCAAGGGCCTGCGGATCTGCGGCGCGGACTGAGGACGCCGGGAAACGCGGGAGGGCCGGGACGCATGCGTCCCGGCCCTCCCGCGGCTTCCGGTCTAGAGGAAGGAGTTGATCTCGATCGTCTCGGTACGGCCGGGGCCGACACCGATCGCCGAGATCGGAGCGCCCGACATCTCTTCGAGCGCCTTCACGTAGCCCTGCGCGTTCTTCGGCAGGTCGTCGAAGGTCTTGGCCTTCGTGATGTCCTCGGACCAGCCCGGCAGCATCTCGTAGATCGGCTTCGCGTGGTGGAAGTCGGTCTGGTTGTACGGGAGCTCCTCGACGCGCTTGCCGTCGATCTCGTACGCGACGCACACCGGGATCTGCTCCCAGCCGGTCAGCACGTCCAGCTTCGTCAGGAAGAAGTCGGTGAGACCGTTGACCCGGGTCGCGTAGCGCGCGATCGGGGCGTCGAACCAGCCGCAGCGACGGTCACGGCCGGTGGTGACACCGCGCTCGCCACCGATGCGGCGCAGCGCCTCGCCGTCCTCGTCGAGCAGTTCCGTCGGGAACGGTCCGGCGCCGACGCGCGTGGTGTACGCCTTGAGGATGCCGATGACCCGGCTGATCTTCGTCGGGCCCACGCCGGAACCGGTGCAGGCGCCGCCCGCGGTCGGGTTCGACGAGGTGACGAAGGGGTACGTGCCGTGGTCGACGTCGAGCAGCGTTCCCTGGCCACCCTCGAAGAGGACGACCTTGCCCTCGTCGATGGCGTTGTTCAGGATCAGCGTCGTGTCGGAGACGTACGGCTTGAGCCGGTCCGCGTAGGTGAGCAGCTCTTCGACGATCTTCGCGGATTCGATCGCGCGCCGGTTGTAGAGCTTGGCGAGGATCTGGTTCTTGAAGTCGAGGGCCGCTTCGACCTTCTGGACGAGGATCGACTCGTCGTAGAGGTCCTGGACCCGGATGCCGACGCGGTTGATCTTGTCCGCGTACGTCGGTCCGATCCCGCGACCGGTGGTACCGATCTTGCGGGAGCCGAGGAAGCGTTCCGTCACCTTGTCGACGGTGACGTTGTACGGAGTGATCAAATGAGCGTTACCGCTGATCAGAAGCTTGGACGTGTCGACGCCTCGCTCGTTCAGACCGTTCAGCTCGGAGAACAGCACGGCCGGGTCGACCACGACACCGTTACCGATGACCGGGGTACACCCCGGCGACAGGATTCCGGAGGGGAGGAGATGCAGTGCGTACTTCTGGTCGCCCACGACGACCGTGTGGCCGGCATTGTTGCCGCCCTGGTAGCGCACTACATAGTCCACGGATCCACCGAGGAGGTCGGTGGCCTTCCCCTTGCCCTCGTCACCCCACTGAGCACCGAGCAGCACAAGTGCGGGCACAGGCGTACACCCCTTCCGGGCGGGGCATGTCCAAGGTCAGGGGGCGTACGTAAAGGTGTACCTGCCGTACGACGATGTACGGCAAAGCCTGAGCCGTCGAACCGGGTGCCCCGGAATAGACGAAGCCCCTGGCGCAATAGCGCAAGGGGCTCTTGCACCAAGATGCTACCCGAGGAAGGACCGAGGTGTCGGCTGCAGAGCCCCCCGGCGACGGCGACCACCAGCTTCTGGTGCTCATCGACCCGGTTGCCCGCCGGACCGACGGCGAGTCCGTCCGTATCGCGAAGGACGTGCTGAGCGCCGGCTCGCACGCCAAGATCTGCCTTCCGGACACGCCGGAGGAGTTCGTCCGGGCCCTGTCCAGGCGGGGCGGGAGACGGCCGGTGGTCGTCGGTGACGACCGGTCGCTGCTGCGCGCCGTGGCCCACCTCCACCGGGAGCGCGAGCTCTCCGAAGGCGCCCTCGCCCTGGTCCCGGTGGGCGCCGCCCCCGCCCTGGAACTCGCCCATGCCCTCGGCGTGCCCCGGGGCGCGGTGGCCGCCGCCCGTTCGGCGCTCGACGGCACGGTCCGCCGGCTGGACCTGCTGGTCGACGACAGCGACGGCGTCGTCCTCGGCACGCTGCGCATCCCCGCCCCGCCCCCGTCCTCCGGGACCTCGCACACGGGCGTCACGGCGGTCTGGGACACCTGCCGCTCACTGGTGGCCTCACTGGTCCGCCCCGCCCCGGCCGGGGCCCACACGCCGCCGCGTACGCACCGCCTGCGCGTGGAGGCGGACGGAGTCCTGCTCAACGACCTGGACCGCCCCGTCACGGGCGTCTCGGTGACCGCGCAGGGCGACGGCGGCCTGGCCGACGTGGTGATCCACACCGCACCGGGCCGTACGGAGTCCAGGGAGGCGAAGGCCGTCACGGTCTCCGGCGCCGACTTCCGCTACCTGGCCGACATAAACGTCACCGGACCGGTCCGCACCCGGACGTGGACGGTGCGGGCCGGGGCGTGGTCGCTGATACTTCCGGCGAGCGCGGAGTAGGGCGTCCCGTTCAGGCGTCCAGGGACGCGCGGTGGGCGCGCCAGCGGTCCATCATTCCCACGAGCTCCGACTGCACGAACTCGAAGAAGGCCGCGGTCTCGGCGAGCCGGACCCCGGCAGGGGTGTCCTCGCCGAGGGTGCGGGCGCCCTCCTTGAGGGTCTCCTCCCAGCGGGTGAGCACGCGGTCCCGGCTCGCGAAGGTGGTGTACCAGATCTCGTTGTGCAGGCGGTAGCGGTCGCGGCGGGAGCCCGGCTCGCGCTCCCTGCTCACCATGCTGACCTGGGTCAGGTAGCTGACCGCGCCGGAGACGGCGGCCGGGCTGATCTGCAGGGCCAGCGCGAGCTCGGCCGAGGTCATCGAGCCGTCGTCGTCCGCGAGGAGCGCCGCGAAGACGCGCGAGGCCATGCGCTGCATGCCCGCCTCGGTCATGTCGGCCGCGAACCGCTCGACGAACCGCGACACGGCCTCGTCGTCGCGCCCGTCCGCGCTGGATTCACCGGTTTCGCTGGTCATCGCCTCATCGTCTCCCCATCGCCCCCGCACTCGATCACGCTCTGGATTTTATACGCTTCCTTAACTTCACAACTTTGTGAAAGTAGCGTACGTTCTGAAACATGACGAAGGCGATCACCGTGGCCGGACTGCACAAGTCGTTCGGGCGGACACATGCGCTGGACGGCCTCGACCTGAACGTCGAGACCGGTGAGGTCCACGGCTTCCTCGGGCCCAACGGCTCCGGGAAGTCCACCACCATCCGGGTCCTGCTGGGGCTGCTGCGGGCCGACTCCGGCGCCGCGCAGGTCCTCGGCCGGGACCCCTGGGACGACGCGGTGGAGGTGCACCGGCGCATCGCGTACGTCCCCGGTGACGTCACCCTGTGGCGCAACCTCTCGGGCGGCGAGGTCATCGACCTCTACGGGCGGCTGCGCGGCGGCGGCCTCGACCGGCAGCGGCGCGCCGACCTCGTCGAGCGGTTCGAGCTGGACCCCACCAAGAAGGGGCGCACCTACTCCAAGGGCAACCGACAGAAGGTCGCCCTCGTCGCCGCACTCGCCGCCGACGTCGACGTCGACCTGCTGATCCTCGACGAGCCGACCTCCGGGCTCGACCCGCTCATGGAGGAGGTCTTCACGGAGTGCGTACGGGAGGCGGCCCGTGAGCGCGGACAGACGGTGCTGCTCTCCTCGCACATCCTGAGCGAGATCGAGACCCTCTGCGACCGGGTCAGCATCATCCGCAAGGGCGTCACCGTCGAGACGGGATCCCTCGCGGACCTGCGCCATCTGACCCGTACGAGCGTCACCGCGGAACTGGCCACGGAGCCCGACGGGCTCGCCGGACTGCCCGGCGTCCACGACCTGGACGTGCGGGGCAGGCGCGTACGGCTCCAGGTCGACACGGACAAGCTCGACGCCGTACTGCGCTCGCTCACCGCCTCCGGCGTCCGGACGCTGACCAGCACCCCGCCCACCCTGGAGGAACTCTTCCTCCGCCACTACCAGGACACCGCGTCCACGGCGACGGAAGAGGCGATCGCGCGATGACCGCGGACCTCGCGGTACGGGGCTCCGGCGGCGCCGGGCAACTCACCGGAACGAGCCCGCTGTTCAGGCTCGCCCTGCGCCGGGACCGCGTCGTGCTCCCGGTCTGGGTCCTTGTAATCACCCTGATCGTCGTCAGCGGCGGCTCGTCCATCGAGACGCTGTACGACACTCCGGCCGACCGGGCCGAGGCCGCCCGGTCGCTGGCCGCCAACAGTTCGTTGCGCGCCCTGTACGGACCGGTCTTCGGCGACTCCGTCGGCGCCCTGGTGGCCTGGCGGTTCGCCGTCGTCGCCGCCACGCTGGCCGCCGTGATGAGCCTGGTCATCGTCGTCCGGCACACCCGGGAGGAAGAGGAGACGGGCCGTCAGGAGATGCTCTCCTCGGCGATGGTGGGGCGACGCGCCCCGCTGACCTCGGCGCTGCTCACCGCGCTCGTGGCCAACGGACTGGTCGCGCTGTTCGTCACGGTCGGCCTCGCGGGGCAGGGCGGCACGGGAGCACTGGCGCTCGGGCTCGCGATCGGCGCGACCGGGATGGTCTTCGCCACGGCGGCGGCGATCGTCGCGCAGCTCACCGAGAGCGCCCGGCTCGCCAAGGGGATGGCGGGCGCGGTCGTCGGCCTCGCCTTCCTGCTGCGGGCGGCCGGTGACTCCGGTTCGGACGGCTCCTCCGCCCTGACCTGGCTCTCACCGATCGGCTGGGCCGAGAACGTGCGGCCGTACGCGGGCGAACGCTGGTGGGTGCCGCTGCTCTCCGTCACGGCGATCGTCGCCCAGGGCGCGGTGGCGTACACCCTGGCCGGACGCCGCGACATCGGCATGGGCTTCCTCCCGGCCCGGCCGGGACCGGCCGAGGGCGCGCTCGCCACGGCGGGCGCTCTGGCCCGCCGGCTGCAGCGCGGCACCCTGGCCGGCTGGACCGCGGGCTTCGCCGTCGCGGGCGTCGTCTTCGGCGGCATGGCCGAGGGCGCGGCCGATCTGGTCGGTGACAACGAACAGGCCCGGGAGATCTTCGCGCGGATGGGCGGCCAGGAGGCCATGACCCAGGCGTTCCTGGCCGCGATGACCGGGATGCTGGGGATGATGGCCGCGCTGTACGCGGTGGCGTCGGTCCTCCGCCTCCACGGCGAGGAGACCTCGCAGCGCGCCGAACCGCTCCTCGCGAACCGGCTGGGACGGCTGCGCTGGGCGGCCGGCCACCTGGTGTTCGCCTTCGGCGGGACGGTCGTCGTCATGCTGGCGGGCGGCCTCGGACTGGCCGTCGGCTACGGCGAAGAGTTCGGCGCGGTGCTCGGCGCGGCCCTGGTCCAGGTGCCCGCGATCTGGCTCCTCGGCGGCCTCGCGGTGCTGCTGTACGGGCTCCTTCCCAAGGTCGCGCCCGCGGCCTGGGGTGTGGTCGGGGCGTGTCTGCTGATCGGCTGGATCGGCCCGGCGCTCGACCTGCCCCGGCCGGTGATGAACCTGTCCCCGTTCGGCCACCTGCCGAAGCTGCCGGGCACGGAGATGGCCTGGACCCCGGTGCTCCTGATGACGCTGGGAGCCGCGGCGCTGGTGGCCGCGGGCCTGGCGGGACTGCGCCGCCGGGACATCCTGACCTGAGAGGGTCCGGGGGCGACGCCCCCGGACCCCGGTCTCAGAGCTCCACGTTCAGCGCCTTGAGCCCCCGGATCACATAGCCCGGATGCCACTGGGGCTCCTCGACCAGCCGCATGTCCGGCGCCTTGCGCAGCAACTCACCGAACGAGGCCGCCAGTTCGATACGGGCCAGCGGCGCCCCCAGGCAGTAGTGGATCCCCGCCCCGAAGGTGATGTGCGGATTGTCCGGCCGGGACAGATCCAGCGTGCCGGGCTCGGCGAACCGCTCCGGGTCCCGGTTGGCCGAGCCGAAGAGCAGCGCGACCTCCGAGCCACGCGGAATGACCGTGCCGGCGATCTCGATGTCGTCGAGCACCCAGCGCTCGAACATCTGCAACGGGGTGTCGTACCGCAGCAGTTCCTCCACCGCGGTGGACAGCAGACCGTGATCGGCGCGCAGCGCCGCCAGCTGCTCCGGGTGCCGGAAGAGCGTCCACCAGCCGTTGACCGTGGTGTTGACGGTCGCCTCGTGCCCCGCGTTCAGGAGCAGCACGCACGTGGAGATCATCTCCTGCTCGCTGAGCCGCTCCCCCTCGTCGTGGGCGGCGATCAGCGCGGAGATCAGGTCCGTACCGGGCTCCTTGCGGCGCTCCGCGATCAGCCCCCGCAGATACGCGGAGAAGTCCACCGACGCCCGGACCGCCTCCCGGGCCGTCTCCTCCGACGGGTTCAGCTCGAACATTCCGCAGATCGCCGAGGACCACGGCCGCAGCAGCGCCCGGTCGGCCTCCGGCACCCCGAGCATCTCCGCGATCACGGCGACGGGCAGGGGCTCGGCGACCTCCGCCAGCAGATCGCCGCCGCCCGAGGCGACGAACGCGTCGACCAGCTCGGCCGCCAGCCGCTCCACCGTGGGCGCGAGCCGCTCGACCGTACGTGGCGTGAACGCCTTGGAGACCAGCCGCCGGATGCGGGTGTGGTCGGGGGCCTCCAGATCGAGCAGCCCCTGCCCGTTGAGCGTGTGGAAGGGCTCGTGGGCGTCCGGCGGAGGGGTGAGACCGAACTCCTCGTGGGTGAACCGGTGCAGATACGTCCGGCCCAGCCGCCGGTCCCGCAGCAGGCCGGACACGTCGGAGTAGTGCGGGATCAGCCACTGCCGGGTCTGCTCGAAGTAGTGCGCCCGGCCTGCGGCGCGCAGCGCTGTGTAGGCGGGGTACGGATCGGCGACGAACGCCGGCGACCAGGGGTCGAAGGACACATGCATGACCTGACGCTACCGTCGGCACCGGGGCCGCGCTCAGGGAGCCGAAGCGTTATCCGGCAGCGCTTCAGTCGGCGTGATCGCGTTGCTACGTTGAGCGCCCTGTCGGGACGGATTCCTCAAGGGCGGCCATGCGAGGCATACGAATGCGAGTCGCCGGTACGGCGGCGGCGCTGCTGGCCGCGGTACTCACCGGTTGCGCCGAGCCGCGGAGCGCGACGACGGTCGCGGAGAAGCCCGCTCTTCCGCCGTCGCCCGCGGTGAGCGACAGCCCGACACCCTCCGTCTCCCCGTCCCCCGCCTCTCCGTCCCCGACCGTCACGCGGCCGAGCGCCACCGGAAGCCCGTCGGTCCGGCCGGCCACCCGGCCCGTCACCACCCCGGAACCGACTGCGCCGAAGCCGACGTTCCTGCGGATGACGGTCGCCGCCGGGGCGGGCCGGCTCGACCTGGTCCGCGGCGGCGCCGCCGAGGAGTTCACCGTCACCCTGCACAACGGCAACACCCGGGCGTACGGACATCTGCGGCTTGCGTTCCAGATGGAGATCCTCGTCGACGGAACCCCGGCCAACGAACGTCCGCCGTCCGACGGCTTCGTACTGGAACGCTGGGACGCCGCGACGGGCGCGTGGCGCGGCGCGGAGCTGCGTATCGCCAATGACGCCCTGCCGCCCGAGTTCCACGAGGGCGGTGTCCCGCTGGCCCGCGACACGGTGCGCACCGAGCGCTACCGGCTGCGTGCCGGGTCCGCGGGTCCGGTCGGGAGCACGCCCCTGATGATCGCGCTGATCGACACGGACGCGCCCGCCGGCGCATCGGCCGGCGAGGCGCGCCCGGCCTCCTTCGCCCTGCCCCACACCACCCGGCGGGACTGACCGGGGTACGTCGTCCCCGGCCGCCGGCCCTCTACCCGGGCGTGACGAGGCGTGCCTCGTACGCGAACACCGCCGCCTGCGTACGGTCCCGCAGCCCCAGCTTCACGAGAATGCGGCTGACATGCGTCTTGATGGTGGACTCGGCGACCACCAGGCGCGAGGCGATCTCCGCGTTCGACAGTCCCTGCGCGATCAGGACGAGCACCTCCGTCTCCCGCTCCGTGAGATCGCCGATGCGGGCGAGGACGGGAGACCGCGGTGCCTCGGCGAGCTTCGAGAACTCCGTGATCAGCCGCCGTGTGACGGTCGGCGCGAGCAGTGCCTCGCCGGAGGCGACCACCCTCACACCGTCGGCGAGCTGGCGGGCCGACGCGTCCTTCAGCAGGAAGCCGGAGGCCCCCGCGCGCAGCGCCTGGTACACGTACTCGTCCAGGTCGAAGGTGGTCAGGACGAGTACCTTGGCGTCCGCGTCGGCGGCGACGATCTCGCGGGTCGCCTCGATGCCGTTGAGCTCCGGCATCCGGATGTCCATCAGCACGACGTCGGGACGGAGGGCGGCCACCTGCGTGACGGCCTGGCGTCCGTCGACGGCCTCGCCCACGACCTCGATCCCCGGCATCGCGTTGAGGAGTACGGAGAAGCCCTCGCGGACCATCATCTGGTCGTCGACGATCAGCACCCTGATGCTGTTCATCGGGAGCCGCCCGACAGCGTGCCGTCCGTCGGAGTCCCGTCGTCCGCGGCCTCCTCGCGCACCATCTGCACGGGGATGAAGGCGGCGATCTCGTAGCCGCCGTCCGCCGTGGACGTCGCGGTCATCTCCCCGTCGAGCATGGCCACCCGCTCGCGCATCCCCGTGATGCCGTGTCCGGCCCCGGGCGACGGCTTGACGAGCCCGGTCGGCGGCCCGTTGACGACGCGCAGCCCGAGACCGCCGAGCACATAGCCGATCTCCACCTGCGCGGCGGCGCCCGGCGCGTGCCGCAGCGTGTTGCTCAGGGCTTCCTGGATGATCCGGTACGCCGACAGCTCGACGCCCTGCGGCAGTTCGCGTACCGCACCGGTGACCGTCTTCTCCGTCCGCAGACCCGCTTCCCCCACATTGGCCAGGAGGCGGTCGAGCTCGGCGAGCGTGGGCTGCGGGGCGTCCGGGGCCTCGTAGTCCTCGGCCCGTACGACACCGAGGACCCGGCGCAGCTCGGTGAGCGCGGCGACGGCGTTCTCCCGGATGGTGAGGAACGCCTGCTCCAGCTCGGGCGGCGGGTTCTCCACCCGGTAGGGGGCGGCCTCCGCCTGGATCGCCACGACCGACATGTGGTGGGCGACGACGTCGTGCAGCTCACGGGCGATGGTGGTGCGCTCCTCCAGGAGCGTGCGGCGGTCCCGCTCGACAGCGGTCACCGTGCGCTGCACGGTCACCTCGCGCTCGGCCTCCTTGCGGACCTGGACGACCGTCACGACGAGAAGCGCCAGGGCGGAGACGACGACCATGGGCATGGTCGTGTAGGAGTAGCGCCAGGGCCCGGCGTTCTCCATCAGGGTCCCGAGCAGCACGGTGAGCGTCCACATCCAGGCGGCCGTACGCGGCCTGGTCCTGGCCGCGACGACCACCAGGACCACCATGTGGGCGAAGAAGGTGCTGGGACCCCACGGCGAGTCGTTCCCCAGCAGGCTGACGACGACGGTGGCCGCCATCGAGGCCCAGAACGCGGCGACGGGCCTGACCAGGGTCATCGCGACAGCGATCGCGGGCAGCACACCCACGACGAACTGGCCGTGCCCCATCCCCACCCCGATGAGCAACGTGATCACCGCGGCGAACAGCACCAGGGCGTGCCGGACCCAGACGGCCTGCGCGGCGACCCGCCGCGGCAGCCGCCGGATCAGCCGGCCGTCCCGGGGCAGCGGATCCAGCGGACGGTAGGCGAACACATCACGGAAGAGGTCCTGTCGCAGGCCGCCTATCGCCCCTGCGGCCACCCGGATCTCCGGGCTTCTGGTCTTGGTCTGGGTCTCGGTCACGCTTCCACGGTAGGCGGCGGCGCGGCGCAGGTCGTCAGCAGTGATGCGGATCCCGCACCGTCCGTCGCAAGTACTACACAGGGGCCCCGGGTGCCCTCACCACGCCAGCTGGGCCAGCTCCTCCGCGACCACGGCGCAGGCGTCCGCCGACGGATCGATGAGCGGGAAGTGCCCGACACCCTCCAGCAGCGTCAGCCCCACCATCTCCCCCGCCTTGGCCGCCGCGTCGACGAACGCCTCCGGCACCGCCTGGGGCACGGTCAGGTCGCAGGTGCCCTGCACCACAGCCGTCGCGATACCGGTGGGGAGCAGGACCGCCGGGTCGGCGAAGGCGCTCCTCTCCGCGAACTCCCCTTCTCCGCCGAGGAGTTGATGCACGGCGCCGGAGCAGACGTCCAGCTCGACGGCGGTGGCGAAGTCGGCGACCGGTGCCAGCGCGACGACGCCGCGCAGCGGCGGCGGCGAGGACAGCCGCCACGGCGAGCCCTCCGGGAGTACGTGCCGGGCTGCCGCCCACAGGGCCAGCTGACCGCCCGCCGAGTGCCCGGTGACCACGGTCCGCCGCACATCGGCCTCCGGCAGCTCCCGCCCGGCCAGCACCGGCATCGCGTCCATCGCCGCGGCGACGTCGTCGAAGGTCTCGGGCCAGCGGCCGGCGGCCGGACCGGAGCCGCGCTGCTGCGGGATCTCGCTGCCGCGCCGGTACTCCACGTTGGCGACGGCGAAACCGCGCCGGGCCAGGAAGTCCGCGAGCGGCGACACATGGTGCCGGTCGTACGGGGCACGCCACGCCCCGCCGTGCAGCAGGACGACGAGGGGCGCCCCGGTCCTGCCGTCCCGGGGAGCGTAGAAGTCGATCACCTGATCGGGGTGGCTGCCGTAGGCCGCGGACCGGTCGGGGGCGACCACCGGATGGGCGAACGCCGACTCCTCCTCGGCGGCATCACGATCACGCGCGGCAGAATCCGACATGCTGCTCCAACCGTCCTACGAATATGCCCAACTGGCTTGACCTGCGGGGACGGTATCAGCACCGGGGCCCCATGACGGACGGGGCCGATCCTCCCGGCTCAGCGGAAGAATCGACCCCGTCGGGCACTCACGGGTACGGCGGACTAGCCCGCCAGCACGTCCGCGAGGATGCGGGCCGCCCGCTCCGCGTCCGCGAAGCCCACGTACAGGGGAGTGAACCCGAACCGCAGCACGTCCGGGCGCCGCAGGTCCCCGACGACTCCCCGCTCGATGAGCGCGCGCATCACCGGCTCGGCGTCCTCGCACCGCAAGGCGACCTGGCTGCCGCGTTCCGCGTGCGCGGCCGGGGTGACCGAGGTGACCCGGCCCTCCGGCACGTACGCGGCGACGCACTCCAGGAAGAAGTCCGTCAGCGCGAGGGACTTGGCCCGCACGGCGGCGACGTCCACCCCGTCCCACACGTCCAGCGAGGCTTCGAGCGCCAGCATGGACAGGATGTCGGGGGTGCCGACCCTGCCCCGTACCGCGCCCTCCGCAGGGGCGTATCCCGGTGTCATCGCGAACGGGTCGGCGTGCGACGTCCACCCCGGCAGGGGGGAGTCGAAGGCCGCCTGGTGGCGCTCGGCGACGTACAGATAGGCGGGGGAACCGGGGCCGCCGTTGAGGTACTTGTACGTGCAGCCGACGGCCAGGTCCACACCGTGCTCGTCGAGGCCGACGGGCAGGGCGCCCGCGCTGTGGCACAGGTCCCAGACGGCCACCGCGCCCGCCGCGTGGACGGCGGCGGTGAGACCGGGCAGGTCGTGGAGCCTGCCCGTGCGGTAGTCGACGTGGTTGAGCAGGACGACCGCCGTACGGGGGCCGAGCGCGCCCCGCACATCGGCGGGCGCGACCGGCACGATCCGGTGGCCCGTCATCCGGGCGGCGGACTCGGCGATGTACCCGTCCGTGGGAAAGGTCGTCGCGTCGACCAGGATCTCGTCGCGTCCGTCCGCCGCGAGCCGGCTGGCGGCGACGACGGCCTTGAAGACGTTCACGCTCGTCGAGTCGCCCACCACGATCTGGCCGGCGGCGGCACCGACGAGCGGCGCGATCCGGTCGCCGATCCGCTCGGGCGCGGTCCACCAGCCGCTCTCGTCCCAGGACCGGATGCGCAGCTCGCCCCACTCGCGGGTGAGGACCTCCTGGATCCGCGCGGGCACGTGACGGGGCAGCGCTCCCAGCGAGTTCCCGTCGAGGTAGACGGTGTCGTCGAGGGTGAACAGCTCACGGAGCTTGGCCAGTTCGTCGGCGGCGTCGAGCGCCGCTGCCTTGTCGGCGAAGGTCTCAGACATGGCTGCGGGCCGTCCACAGCTCGGGGAAGACGTTCTTCGTGGCCCGCTTCTCCAGCCACGCGACCCCGGCCGAACCGCCGGTCCCGGTCTTCGAACCCATCGCACGCCGGGTGGCGACCAGGTGGTCGTTGCGCCAGCGCCAGACCAGTTCGCCGACATCCGTGAGCGCCTCGCCGAGGCGGACGAGCTCGTCGTGCTGGTCGGGATTGGCGTAGATCTGCGCCCAGACGGCCTCGACCTCGGCGGACGGCTCGTACTTCTTGGACAGGTCCCGGCCGAGCACCGACTGCGGCACCGCGTGCCCGCGCCGCGCGAGCAGGGTCAGCGCCTCGTCGTACAGGCTGGGCTCCTGGAGCGCCTTCTCCAGCTCGGCGTACACGCGGGGCGCGCCCCGGTGCGGGACGAGCATGGAGGCGGACTTGTCCCCGAGCAGGAACTCCATCCGCCGGTACATCGCCGACTGGAATCCGGAGCCTTCACCGAGCGCGCCGCGGTAGGAGTTGAACTGGGCGGGCGTGAGCCCTGCCAGCGGGGTCCAGGAGGCGTTCAGCGCCTCCAGCTCCCGTACGGACCGCTTGAGCGCGTCACGCGCCACCGGTATGCGGTCCTCGCGCAGCGCGTGCGCCGCGGTCTCCCACTCATGGACGATGACCGTGAACCACAGCTCCATGACCTGGGTGGTGACCAGGAAGACCATCTCGCCGGGGTCGTCCGAGCGAAGGTGCTGGAGGTGGGTCAGGACATCCGCCTGGACATAGTCCTCGTACGGAGTCGTTCCCGCGAAGTCGAGGTGCGGGGTGGCCGCACCGGTGGCTTCGGGGTCGGGGTGATTCGTCGACATTTCTGTCTCCTCGACACGAGCTTCCGGGTAGCGGTCCGCCCCTTCCGTGAGGAAGTGGAGCTCCGGTCCCCTGCCCGCACATCCTAAGCCGAGGCCGGGGGCGCCGTCTTCCGGGCACCCGGCCGGGGCCGCAGGCCGGGCAGCACACGGGCCCCGCGGACGGCGGACGTCCACGGGGCCCGGTACGGTGCGGGGCGGTCTCAGCCCAGGGTGTCGGCGGCGGTCTGCGAGGAGTCGCGCAGGAACGTCGAGCAGCGCTCGTACTCGTCCTTCTCACCGATGTCCCCCGCGGCGCGGGCGAGGGCGTGCAGCGCGCGCAGGAAACCGCGGTTCGGCTCGTGCTCGAACGGGACGGGGCCGTGGCCCTTCCAGCCCGCGCGGCGCAGGGCGTCGAGGCCGCGGTGGTAGCCGGTGCGGGCGTACGCGTACGACTCGATGACCCGGCCGCCCTCGTACGCCTCGTCGGCGAGCTGCGCCCAGGCCAGCGAGGAGGTGGGGTACTTCGCCGCGACATCGGCGGGCGCCGCGCCGTTGGCGAGGAGCTCACGCGGTGCCGGGTCGTCGGGCAGATGGGTCGGGGAGGGCCCCCCGAGCAGGTTCTCGTGGATGGACATGGGTTCAAGTGTGCCTGGTGGGACGGTCCCGTGGGGCATCACCCCGCTTCCCTTTCCGGTTCGCGTACGGGCTCCAGGGGCGGCGCCACGACCCCGCAGTGCACGGTGCACTCCGGCCGGGCCCCCTTCTCCGGGGTCCGCACCATCCACCAGGCGATCGCCGCGCCCAGCACCAGCAGCCCCGCGCACATCGGCATCGCCCGCCGGAACGTCGAGGCGAACTCGTCGGCGTCGCGGTACGCCTCCGGCCCCATTCCGGCGAGCAGCGGCAGCGCGGCCACCGCGATCAGCCCGGCGGCGCGCGCCGCCGCGTTGTTGATGCCGCTGGCGAGACCGGCCCGCGCGGAGTCCACGGCGGCCAGGACGGTCGCGGTGAGCGGGGCGACCAGAAGCACCAGGCCGATGCCGAGCACCACGACGGCGGGCAGCACCTCGGTGACGTACGAGGAGACGGAGGCGCCCGGACCGACCCGCAGCATCAGCAGCATCCCGGCGGCGGCCAGCAGGGGCCCGACCGTGAGCGGGATGCGGGGCCCGATCCGCCGGCCGAGATCACCCGCCCACGCGGAGAACAGCAGCATCAGCACCGTCGTCGGCAGCAGGGCCGTGCCCGCCCCCAGCGCCGAGTATCCGGCGACGACCTGGAGCTGGATCGCGGAGAGGAAGAAGAAGCCGCCGAGCGCCGCGTACACACAGAGGGTGATGATGTTGACGACGGTGAACAGCCGGGACGAGAAGATCGACGGCGGCAGCATCGGATCGGACCGCCGCCGCTCGACCTGCACGAACGCCACCCCCAGCAGCACCCCGCCCACCGCGGCCCCGATGACGACCGGGGACGCGCCCTGCCCCGGTGCCTCGATCAGCGCGAACGTGACGCCCGCCAGCGAGAGCGCCCCGAGGGCGGCCCCCAGCACGTCGAAGCGGCCGTGCGCCCGCGGGTCGCGGGACTCCGGTACGTGGCGCAGAGCGACGGGTACGCAGATGGCGGCGAGCGGCAGGTTGAGGAGAAACACCCAGCGCCAGCCGGGGCCGTCGACGAGCCAGCCCCCCACGAACGGCCCGATCGCGGCTCCGACCCCGCCGAACCCCGACCAGAGCCCGACGGCGCGGGCCCGGTCGTCCGGATGGAAACTGGCCTGGATGATCGCCAGCGACCCCGGGGTGAGCAGCGCGCCACCCACCCCTTGCAGGGCGCGCGCGGCGATCAGGACACCGGCGTTGGGCGCGATCCCGCAGAGCAACGAGGCGGCGGCGAACCACACGACCCCCACGACGAACACCCGCCGCCGGCCGTACCGGTCCCCGAGCGCACCGCCGAGGAGGATCAGCCCGGCGAGGGTGAGCATGTAGGCGTTGACGGTCCACTGGAGGGCGGCCAGATCGGTACCGAGGTCCTCGCCGATGCGGGGCAGGGCCACGTTGATCACGGTCGAGTCGAGCAGGGCCATGGCCGACCCGAGAACGGTGGTCAGGACGACCCACCGGCCGACGGGCGAAGCGACCCTGATCCCCTCGCCACCGGCACGCGCATCATCCATGGAGCCAGCATCACCGCTCCCGGTCCGGGCGGCTACCGGGCCACCGCGGTGGCCTTCGGTCCGTCCGTCCACCCGGGGCAGGTCCTTCCGGCCCGTCCCGCGTTCGGGGGACAGGCCCTAGCGCACGCCCCCCACGCCCCGGATCAACGCCTCCACCCCGGCCACCACCTTGCTCCGAGGACAGCCCACGTTCAGCCGCAGGAACCCCGGCGCCCCGTACACCGACCCCGGCATGATCGCGACCTTCTCCCGCTCGATCAGCACCCGCTGGAGCGCCTCGTCGTCCACCCCCAGCGGCCGGATGTCGATCCACGCGAGGTACCCCGCCTGCGGCGGCTCCCACCCCAGCTCGGGGAACGCCCCGTTCAGCCGTTCCGCCACCAGCGCCAGGTTCCCGGCCACGTACGCGCGGGCCTCGTCCAGCCACGCCGCGCCCTCCCGGTACGCCGCGATGTGCGCGGTCAGCGAGAGCACCGCCGGGGAGGCGAGCCCTTCCGCCGTCTCCATCCGCCGCCGGAACTCCGCCCGGTCCGCCGACCGGCCGACGATCCCGTACGACCCCGTCAGCGCGGGAAAGTTGAACGCCTTCGACGCGGACGTGATGACCGCCCAGCGCCCGTCACCGCCCACCCGCGTCCAGGGCACGTGCCGGTACCCGTCGTGCACGAAGTCCGCGTGTATCTCGTCGCTGATCACCGCCACCCCGTGCCGCCCGGCCAGCGCGGCCATCTCCGTCAGCTCGGCCTCCGTCCACACCCGCCCCGTCGGGTTGTGCGGCGAGCACAGCACGAGCACCTTCGCGTCGGCCCGCGCGAGCTCCCGCTCCAGCGCCTCCGCGTCCCCCACCGGCACGCCCCGCAGCTCACGCCCGAGCCCGGTGATCGCCTTGCGGAAGCCGTCGTACGTGGGGGTGTGGACGACCACCCCGTCCCCGGCGTCCGTCCACATCTGCAGGAGCTGCGAGAGCTGGCTGAGGACGGACGGTCCGTAGACCAGCCGTCCGGTGTCGAGAGGGGCGTCGTACCGGGTGCCGTACCAGTGCGCGATCGCCGACCGGAAGTCGTCCTGGTCCCAGTCCGTATAGCCGAAGACCCCGTGATCGAGCCGGGCCCGCAGCGCCGACAGCACCTCGGGCGCGGTCTCGAAGTCCATGTCGGAGATGGTGAACGGCAGCAGTCCGTCCACCCCGAACCGGTCGGCGACCCCGTCCCACTGGACGCACCACGTGCCCCGGCGGTCGATGACGGTGTCGAAGTCGTAGGACGCACTCACAGCAGATACCTCACATCTCTCGGACATGCCGTGGGCCCGGCACCCCAAGGGGTACCGGGCCCACCACACACAGCACAGGGGTGCCGACTACTTCAGCTTGGTGCCCGTGGACCGCAGGTTGGCACACGCCTCGGTGACACGCGCGGCCATGCCGGCCTCGGCCAGCTTGCCCCAGGTGCGGGGGTCGTACTTCGACTTGTTGCCGACCTCGCCGTCGACCTTCAGCACGCCGTCGTAGTTGCGGAACATGTGGTCCGCGACCGGCCGGGTGAAGGCGTACTGGGTGTCGGTGTCGAGGTTCATCTTCACGACGCCGTTCTCCAGCGCGGTGGAGATCTCCTCCGCCGTGGAGCCGGAGCCGCCGTGGAAGACGAAGTCGAACGGGGACGTCTTGCCGTACTTGGCGCCGACGCCCTCCTGGAGGTCCTTCAGCAGCTCGGGACGGAGCACGACGTTGCCCGGCTTGTAGACGCCGTGGACGTTGCCGAAGGACGCGGCCAGCAGGTAGCGGCCCTTCTCGCCCAGGCCGAGCGCCTCGGCCGTACGCAGCGCGTCGTCGACGGTCGTGTACAGCTCGTCGTTGATCTCGTGCGTGACGCCGTCCTCCTCGCCACCGGTCGGGGTGATCTCGACCTCAAGAATGATCTTGGCGGCGGCGGCCTTGGCGAGCAGCTCCTGGCCAATGGCGAGGTTGTCGGCGAGGTTCTCGGCCGAGCCGTCCCACATGTGGGACTGGAACAGCGGGTTCAGACCCTTGGCGACGCGCTCCGCGGAGATCTCGATCAGCGGACGCACATAGGTGTCCAGCTTGTCCTTGGGGCAGTGGTCGGTGTGCAGCGCGACGGTGACGTCGTACTTGGCGGCGACGATGTGCGCGAACTCGGCCAGGGCGACAGCGCCCGTGACCATGTCCTTGTTGTACTGGCCGCCCAGGAACTCCGCCCCACCGGTGGAGATCTGGATGATGCCGTCGCTCTCGGCCTCCGCGAAACCGCGCAGTGCAGCGTGCAGGGTCTGGGTCGACGTCACATTGATCGCCGGGTAGGCGAACTTGCCTGCCTTCGCCCGGTCGAGCATCTCGGCGTAGACCTCGGGGGTTGCGATGGGCATCTGTCCGCTCCTTGGGATGTGCGGGTGTGCAGTGCTGGTCCCTGACCTGGGGGCGACGTCATCGTCGCCCCCATCTTCCCAGACTCTCGTCGCGGCTCCACCCGGCCTCCTCCACCCAGGCATACGCAAGGGCGGGCCGTTTCACGTGAAACGGCCCGCCCTTGTTCGAATCCGCAGGTCAGGACAGGTCGAGGTCCGCCACGGAGTAGACGTGGAGGTACGGCAGCCCGGCCTCCGCGACAGCGGGAGCGGCACCCCGCTCCACGATCACGGCAACGGCGACGACCTCGCCCCCGGCCTCGCGCACCGCCTCCACGGCGGTCAGCGGCGAACCGCCCGTCGTCGAGGTGTCCTCGACGACCAGGCAGCGCCGGCCCTTCACGTCCGTGCCCTCGATCCGGCGCTGCATACCGTGCGCCTTCTGTGCCTTGCGCACGACGAAGGCGTCCAGGCTCTGCCCGCGCGCGGCGGAGGCGTGCAGCATCGACGTGGCCACCGGGTCGGCGCCCAGCGTCAGGCCGCCGACGCAGTCGTAGTCCAGGTCGGCGGTGGCATCGAGCATCACCTGGCCGACCATCGGCGCGGCCTTGCCGTCCAGCGTGATCCGGCGCAGGTCGATGTACCAGTCGGCTTCCAGACCCGAGGAGAGGGTCACCTTGCCGTGTACCACGGCCTTGTCCTTGATCTGCTGGAGCAGCTCAGCGCGTACGTCAGTCATGTCAACGAGGGTAAGCGCTGCCGTCGCCGGTCAGAGCCGCACCCAGCTCCAGGTCGTCGCGATCTCCAGCGGATCGATCGGGGTGACCAGCCGGGGCGTGCTGTTCAGCCCGTTCGGCGGCCCCGACTGCGGCTCGACGCACACGGCCTCGTCCTGCTCGTCGTAGACGACCACCCACTCGTCCCGGCTCTTCACCGTCAGCTCCAGCTGCTGCGGCCAGGTGAGCTTCACATCGACGCCGTCGGGCATCCCGAAGCAGTCGTCCCACGGCCCGGGCAGCGGGTCGATCCGGCGGCCGGTCGGCAGATGGTCCTCGCCGCGCTCCTCCTGCCAGACGGCGTCGAAGTCGACCAGTACCTCCTGGCCCCCGATGTTCCGGAGGAACCACGGGTGCCAGCCGGCCTGCGCCGGGAAGGAGTCGACCTGTGCCTCGACACCCATCCGGAGCGTCAGGGAGTCCTCGGCGAGCTCGAAGGTCTGCGTCACCCGGCCCGGGTAGGGCCACGGTTCGGCCAGGTCGTAGTAGAACGCCGCTTCGCTCCCGGTCTCCCGGGCGATGGTCCAGGAGGTGTCGCGGCCGGTGCCGTGGATGGCGTGCGGCGGGGCGTTCAGCGGCAGGCTGTGCAGTTCACCGCCACTGCGGAACTTCCCGTTCTCGGTGCGTCCGCACCACGGCACCATGGGGAAGCAGCCGTACCGCTCCCCCTGGCGCAGCAGTTCGGTGCCACCGATCCGCAGGCTGCTGATCCGGCAGCCATGGGTGGGGTCAACGGTCAACTCGGCGTCGCCGACGGTCAGCCGGACGTCCTTCGCAGCTCTGCTCACCCCACGACACTACTGGCGCCGCTACCTCCGCCGTCGCAGCGCACGCCCCACGACGACCGCGGAGGCGAGCGCGAGGGCGGCTGCGGGGGCGACCCAGCGCAGGGTGGCACCGGCCCGGTCCGCCTCGGGCGAGGGGACGGGCGCGTACCGGCCGCGCGGCGGTGCGTGGTCGACCTCTTCCGTGCTGCGCCCGATCATGGTCCGCCGGGCATGTGCGGCCTCGGCCGGAGGCCCGTCCGGCACGGTGAACTCCACCTCCGCGAGCGGGTCGAGCGAGGGCGGCGGCACCGGGGCGTCGAACACGGACCCCTTGTCGGGCGGCGGCTCGACGGAGGGCGCCTCGTCGGGCGCGGCCTCGTGCGTGGGCGTGGCCTCGTGCGTGGGCGTGGCCTCGTGCGTGGGCGCGGGCGCGTCGGACTCACCCGGCTCGGCCGGCTCCTCGGAGGAGGCCGGCACCTCGTCCGCCGAGGCCACCACCTCGTCGGGGGAGGCCAGTGACTCCGTCACCAGCTGCTGCGTGAAGCGGTCGAGCAGGCGGTGGGCCGCCGCCAGCGCCACCGCGTCGTCCACGTCCACGATGCGGCCGTCCCCGCCCGCCGTGCCCGCGAACTCGATGGTCGTACCGCCGTCGGTCTCCGTGAGGGTGAGCGTCAGGGCCAGCGTGGCCGAGCCCGTCCCCCGGGCCTCCACGCCCTCCCCCGCCACAGCGAAGGTGTCTCCGTCGCGGCCGGCGAGCTTCAGCGCGCCCCGGTAGGTGATCGTGTGGCCGCCGACCCTGATCTTCAGACGGCCGGACAGCGGGCCCGCCGACGCGTCGGCGTCCTGTTGGAGTCCCGGCACACAGCGCGCGACCCGGGCAGCATCGCCCAGGGTCCGCCGCAGGGACGGAACCGGAACCGGAACGAACACCTCATGCTCCATGGAAACCGAGCCTACTCAGCCCCGGCCACCGCGTCAGCGCTTCCGCTCTCCGCATGTCAGCACTCCCGCCACCCGCACGGCACCCTCACGGTTCCTCCCAGTACCGCGGATGCACCAGCGTCGACGGCGCCTGGCCCCGTATCCGGACCCGCTCCGCGGCCACGCCGGCCTCGTTCAGATCCCGCTCCCCCAGTGACCGCAGTTCCGGGGCCCGGGGGTCCAGCGCGAGCGGCGGTGGGGTCCGCCGCGAGGCCAGGACGAAGCCCCAGTCGCGCGGCTCCCGCGTCTCCTCCGTGACCCGGTCGGGGCCTGCCGCGAATCCGGAGATCCGGCCGGTGACGCGGTACGGGTGCGTCGACAGGCCGCCCGCCCGTACGGATGCCTCCGCCGTCCAGAACGAACGCGGCCGGATGCCCACCGGTCCCGCGTGCACCACCAGCCGGCCGCCGGGTGCGAGGGCCTCCGCGACCAGTCCGTAGAACTCCGCCGAGTAGAGCTTCGTGCTCGCCGTGATCCCGGGGTCCGGCAGATCCGACACGACCACGTCGTAGGGGCCGGGCGTCGTCCGCAGCCAGGTGAACGCGTCCCCGTCGGCCGTCGTGAGCCGCGGGTCCCGGTAGGCGTGCCCGTTCAGCGCGGAGAGCGCGGGGTCCGTCCGGGCCAGTCGGGTGACGGCGGGGTCCAGCTCGACGACCGTGACGGCCCGTACGTCCGGGTAGCGCAGCACCTCGCGGGCGGCCAGGCCGTCCCCGCCGCCCAGGATCAGCACCCGCCCGTGCGGTCCGCTCATCGCCGGGTGCACCAGCGCCTCGTGGTAGCGGTACTCGTCGCGTGCGCTGACCCGAAGCCGCCCGTCCAGGTACAGGTCCAGCGAGTCCCGGCCCTCCCCGGTGAGGACGACCTCCTGCACCCCGGTCTGGACGGCGACCCGCACCCGGTCCCCGTAGACCGCGCGACGGGCCGCCCGCTCGAAGTCGTCGACCAGCACCGTGGCGGTGGCCAGCAGCGCGATCACCGTGACGTTGGCCAGGACCAGCAGCCACCGCGACCGGGAGCTCAGGTCCCGCCGGAACAGCCACAGCACCAGCGCCCCGCCGGCCGCCGCGTTGACCGCCCCGGTGAACAGCGCGCCGGTCAGCTGGCCCAGCATCGGCAGCAGCAGGAACGGGAAGGCGAGCCCGCCGACCAGCGCCCCCACGTAGTCGGCGGCGAAGAGATCGGCGACGGCCCCGCCCGCGTCCTGCCGGTCGACCCGCTGGATCAGCGTCATCAGCAGCGGGATCTCGGCACCGATCAGAATGCCGATCGCCAGCGAGAACCCGACCAGGGCGTACCGCGACTCGCCCAGCCAGGCGAACGAGGCGTACAGCACGAGGGCCGACGAACCGCCGACCAGCGCGAGAGCCGCCTCGATGAGCCCGAATCCGACTGCGGCACGGCAGCGCAAACGTTTCGCGAGGAGCGATCCGATGCCCATCGCGAACACCATCACGGAGAGCACGACGGACGCCTGCGTGACCGAGTCGCCGATCAGATACGAGGCGAGCGCGACCAGCTCCAGCTCGTACACGAGGCCGCAGGCGGCGCAGATGAAGACAGCGGCCAGCACGAGGAACCGTCCGGTCCTCGGCCGTACGGGAAGCCGCGCCGCGCCCCCTCGCAGCGGCACCTGCTGGTCGATCATGAAGCGAACGCTACGTTACGGAACAGTCGCCGCCTGTCACCCACACGGGTGTAAGTGAGGCATCGGCGCGACCGGTCGTACCGGGCGGGACAAGGCGCGGAAGGGGGCGCGGCAAGCGGTACGAGGGGGCGTGCGCGCCCTGCGTCCGCACGGTCAGAGGGCCGGGGCCGGCACCCGCACGCCCACCCGGGTACGCGTCACCACCAGCTGCCCCTCCTGCGGGTACGCGTGCCAGGTCCGCCACCGCACCTGCCCCTCGGTCTCCTGGGCCAGCAAGGCCGTGAAGGCGTGCGGGCTGCCGGGGAACGTCCCCGCGAGACCGTGCGGATGGTCGGCGACGAGGGCGAGCAGCTCCTGCGCACGCCCCGCGAACGCGCCTTCGGTGAGCGTCTCGACGCGCGCCGCGAATTCGTACTCCCAGTCGCCGAGCCGCTTCGCGACGCCGAGCGGCAGCGGGGTGCTGCTGCCGGGAATACAGGCGACGGTCTCCGAACAGGTGGTGCCACTGTCCTCCTCCAGGAGGACCTGATGGGAGGCGCCGAGCAGCCTCAACTGCAGCGTGGCCTGCTCGAACCGGAGGTCGAGCACGGCGAGGGCGGGCAGCGGCTCCCGTCCGAGCGCCCAGGCCAGATCTGCGGCGCGGGTGTCGGAGTAGGCCGTCTGAAGGGTCGTGAGCATGGTTCGGCTCCGCAAACACACATGGACACATGGACAGGGGGCGCTCCCTGGAGATGCGCGTGGGGGAGGGAAGCGCCCGATCAGGTCCAACTGGGGTCCGAGGGCTGAATGTTCTCTACAGGGAGGGAATCACGAAGTACGCCTCACTCACAGCGTTTTTGCCCAACTTGACGTGGTTTCCATCCCCCCGGGGGCAGCCCGGTTCAACTGTTCAATCAAAACTCTCCGCGTGGCTCAACGAAAAGGTGTCCGGCGGGAGTTCACCCACCGGACACCTCACGTGCGGAGCGCCCGCAGACGGACCGGCTGCCCCGTGTCAGCTGCCTCCGCCACAACCGCCCCCGCCACCGCACGACGAACTGCTGCCGCACGATGAGCTGCTGCCGCACGACGAGCTGCTGCCGCACGACGAACCGCCGCCGCCCCCCGCGTACGAGCTGGAGCTCCCGCCGGCGCCGGCGGCCCGCCGGCGCCGCGACGCCTTCCCCCCGGGCACCGGCCTGCGCCGGCGCCCACCGGACACCCCTGCGACGACGGCCACCACGACGACGATCCCGATCAGCCCCGCTGCGAAGAAACCCACCGACCTCACACCCTTCCGTCCCCCGAAGCGAGGTCCCCCCGCTCCCTGTGTGTGAGGGGGATGCCCTCTGCCTTCCGGAGCCAAAGCAGACTTGAGCAACTCCAGAGCTTCGGCACAGGATGGCGGTCATGACACAGGGACGACCGCTGCTCAACCGCCGCCTCACCGAGTTCGGGACGACCATCTTCGCGGAGATGTCCGCGCTGGCCGTACGGACCGGCTCGATCAACCTCGGCCAGGGATTCCCCGACACCGACGGCCCCGAAGAGATCCGCGAGGCCGCGGTCCGCGCCCTGCGCGCCGGGCACGGCAACCAGTACCCGCCCGGCCCCGGCATCCCCGAACTGCGCTCCGCGATCGCGGAGCACCAGCAGCGCTTCCACGGCCTGTCGTACGACCCCGACACCGAGGTCCTGGTCACCGCGGGCGCCACCGAGGCCATCGCGGCGGCCCTGCTGGCGCTCCTGGAACCCGGTGACGAGGTCATCGCCCTGGAGCCCTACTACGACTCGTACGCCGCCTGCATCGCCATGGCGGGCGGCACCCGCGTCCCCGTCACCCTGCGCCCGCACGAGGGCGTCTACCGGCTCGACCTCGACGAACTCCGCGCGGCCGTCACCCCCCGCACCCGCCTCATCCTTCTCAACACCCCGCACAACCCCACCGGCACCGTCCTCAGCCGCGAGGAACTGGCCGCCGTCGCCGCACTCGCCTGCGAACGCGACCTCCTCGTCGTCACCGACGAGGTCTACGAGCACCTGGTCTTCGAGGGCGAGCACCTCCCGCTCGCCTCCTTCCCCGGCATGCGCGAGCGCACCGTCACCATCGGCAGCGCGGGGAAGACGTTCTCGTTCACCGGCTGGAAGGTCGGCTGGGTCACCGCGAGCCCGCAGCTGGTCACCGCGGTCCGCTCGGCGAAGCAGTTCCTGACGTACGTCTCCGCCGGACCGCTCCAGTACGCCGTGGCCGAGGCCCTGCGCCTGCCCCGCGCGTACTTCGACGACCTGCGGGCCGACCTCCGCGCCAAGCGCGACCTGCTGAGCGACGGGCTCGCCGCCGCGGGCTTCGAGGTCTACCGGCCGGCCGGGACGTACTTCGTCACCACCGACATCCGCCCCCTCGGCGGCGGGGACGACGGCTTCGCCTTCTGCCGCGCCCTGCCCGAGCGCTGCGGGGTCGTCGCCATCCCGAACGCCGTCTTCTACGACCACCGCGAACAGGGCGCGCCCTTCGTGCGCTTCGCGTTCTGCAAGCGCACCGAGGTCCTGACCGAGGCGGTCACCCGCCTGAAGACCCTCACGGCCTGAGACCGGGGCCGCCGGCCTCCGTCCGCACAGACGGAAGCCCGGCCCGGAGCGACGGCCTCAGGGGCCGCCCGCTCCGGACCGGGCCACGGTCCGCTGTCCGGGATCAGGCGTCCGGCGACTCGGTGTCGTCGGGCTTCGCCTCGGTCGGCTCCAGACCCAGACGCTCCACGAGCCACTTGTCGAACTCGATCGAGGCCCGCACCCAGCTGACCGTCGAGGAGACGAAGTGCTCCAGGCTGACGCCCGTACCGATGAGCATCTGCGCCTCACCGATCAGCCGGACGGAACCCGCGGCACCCTCTTCACCCTCATGGGCGTGCGTGTAGACCTTCGGCCACAGGGTGCGGCGGTTCCAGTCGTCGATCGCGTCCAGCAGGACGGGACGCTGGTCGAGGGCGTGGGGGCGGTCGTAGAACGTACGGACCGAGAAGACCTGCTGCTCGTCCTCGCCACGGAACATGAAGTACGTGCGGAAGTCCTCCCACGGCGCGGCGAGGTCACCCTCGTCGTCGACGACGAACTTCAGCTCCATCTGCTCAAGCAACTGCTTGACGAGGTCCTGGTCAGGGACGACGGGGCCAGCGGGTCCTGCCGCCTGCGGTTCGGGCTGCCCCCCGAAGTTGGGAATCGAGGACGGATCGATAGACATCGCCGGTTACTCCTGTGGATCGCACGTGGTTGCCTGACTCTGCCTTCGACCCTAACCGCGATTGGCGGTCATTGGTCCTGCGCCCTCGGAGGAATCATGCCCGCGTCCGCCCCTTCGGACCTCACACGGCCGTGCCGGCCTGCACGGGTCCCACGATCAGCCCGTCCCCGACCCGGTCCACGCGGACCGTGTCGCCGTCCGTGACCTCACCCGCGAGGATCTCCTTGGCGAGCCGGTCGCCGATCGCCGTCTGGATGAGGCGGCGAAGCGGCCGTGCCCCGTACGCCGGGTCGTTGCCCTCCTCGGCCAGCCAGGCCAGGGCCTCCGGCGTGACGTCGAGGGTGAGCCTGCGGTCCGCCAGGCGCTTGGCGAGGCGGCCGATCTGGAGCGCGGCGATGTGGGAGAGCTCGTCACCGGACAGCGCGGAGAAGACCACGAGGTCGTCGAGCCGGTTGAGGAACTCCGGCTTGAACGAGGCGCGTACGACGTCCAGAACCTGCTGTTCCTTCACCTCGGGCTTGGTCAGCGGATCGACCAGGAACTGGCTGCCGAGGTTCGACGTCAGGATCAGGATGGTGTTGCGGAAGTCCACCGTCCGGCCCTGTCCGTCGGTGAGCCGGCCGTCGTCGAGGACCTGGAGCAGGATGTCGAAGACCTCGGGGTGGGCCTTCTCGACCTCGTCCAGCAGGACGACGCTGTACGGACGACGGCGGACCGCCTCCGTGAGCTGGCCGCCCTCCTCGTACCCGACGTACCCCGGAGGGGCACCGACGAGCCGCGCCACGCTGTGCTTCTCGCCGTATTCGCTCATGTCGATGCGGATCATGGCCCGCTCGTCGTCGAACAGGAAGTCCGCGAGCGCCTTGGCCAGCTCGGTCTTGCCGACACCGGTCGGCCCGAGGAAGAGGAACGAGCCGGTGGGGCGGTCGGGGTCGGCGATTCCGGCGCGGGTACGGCGTACGGCGTCCGACACCGCCTGCACGGCCTGGGACTGCCCGATCAGCCGCTTGCCGAGCTCGTCCTCCATGCGCAGCAGCTTCTGCGTCTCACCCTCCAGGAGACGCCCGGCGGGGATTCCGGTCCAGGAACCGACCACGTCCGCGATGTCGTCGGGGCCGACCTCCTCCTTGACCATGGTGTCCTTGGCGGCTTCCTGTTCGGCCTCGGCCGCCTCCGCCAACTCCCGTTCCAGACCCGGGATCTCCCCGTACAGCAGCTTGGAAGCGGTGTCGAAGTCGCCGTCGCGCTGGGCACGCTCGGCCTGACCGCGCAGGTCGTCGAGGCGTTCCTTCAGCTCACCGACGCGGTTGAGACCCTGCTTCTCCTTCTCCCAGCGGGCGGTGAGACCGCGCAGCTCCTCCTCCTTGTCGGCGAGGTCGCGGCGGAGCTTCTCCAGCCGCTGCTTGGACGCGGGGTCGGTCTCGTTCTTGAGAGCCAGTTCCTCCATCCGCAGACGGTCGACGGACCGCTGGAGCTCGTCGATCTCCAGGGGGGAGGAGTCGATCTCCATGCGGAGCCGTGAGGCCGCCTCGTCGACCAGGTCGATGGCCTTGTCGGGAAGGAAGCGGGAGGTGATGTAGCGGTCGGAGAGGGTCGCGGCGGCCACCAGCGAGGAGTCGGCGATCTGGACCTTGTGGTGCGCCTCGTAGCGCCCCTTGAGGCCACGCAGGATCGCGATGGTGTCCTCGACGGACGGCTCGGCGACCAGGACCTGCTGGAAACGGCGCTCCAGCGCGGGGTCCTTCTCGATCCGCTCGCGGTACTCGTCGAGCGTCGTGGCGCCGACCATGCGGAGCTCACCGCGGGCCAGCATCGGCTTGAGCATGTTGCCCGCGTCCATGGCGGAGTCGCCGCCGGCGCCCGCGCCGACGACCGTGTGCAGCTCGTCGATGAAGGTGATGATCTGGCCGTCGCTCTCCTTGATCTCGGAGAGGACGGTCTTCAGCCGCTCCTCGAACTCGCCGCGGTACTTCGCGCCCGCGACCATCGCACCGAGGTCGAGCGAGACCAGCCGCTTGTTCTTGAGGCTCTCCGGGACGTCGCCCTTGATGATGCGCTGGGCGAGCCCTTCGACGACGGCCGTCTTGCCGACACCGGGTTCACCGATGAGCACGGGGTTGTTCTTCGTACGGCGCGACAGCACCTGCACGACCCGCCGGATCTCCTGGTCACGGCCGATGACCGGGTCCAGCTTGCCCTCGCGGGCGGCAGCCGTGAAGTCGGTGCCGAACTTCTCCAGGGCCTTGTACTGGCCCTCCGGGTCGGGAGTGGTCACCCGGCGCCCTCCCCTGCTCTTCTCGAACGCGTCCAGGAGCCTCTTCGCACTGGCCCCCTGCTGAGTGAGGATCTCACCGGCCCGGCCGCCCTTCGCCGCGAGGGCGATCAGCAGGTGCTCGGTGGAGAGGTAGTCGTCGCCCAGCTCCTTCGCCTGCTGCGCGGCGTCGGCGATGACGGCGAGCAGGTCGCGGTTGGGCTGCGGGGGCGCGACGGTGGAACCGGTGACACTGGGCTGCGCCCCGAGAAGCCGCTCGGTCTCGGCGCGCACGGCCACCTGGTCGGCGTCGACGGCGGCCAGCAGGTCGGTGACGTTCTCGTTGTCCTCGCCCGCGAGCAGCGCGAGCAGCAGATGCCCGGGAGTCAGATCGGGGTGCCCGTCCTTCACGGCCCGGTTGGTGGCCGCGTTGAGGGCGTCCCGGCTCTTGTTGGTCAGCTCGGCGTCCACGTGCGCTCTCTCCTCCGTGCGATGGGCGGTATGTCGGTAACACTGACATGGTCAACGTGCACAAAGTTGAGCCTATTCCACTCAAGGCAAAAACGGGACCACCGCCGCTTCACCGACCGCGAACGCTTTCGAGTGAACCGGCCACCGGACGCACCCGCCACCGCATCACGGCGCCCGGGCTGCCTAGGCTGCAGACATGCACGATGTACGCAGTCCCAGCCCCGAGTACCTCGCCTTCTGGCGCGAGCGCCACGTGTGCACGCTGACGACGCTGCGCCCCGACGGCACCCCGCACGTGGTGCCCGTCGGTGTGACGTACGACCCCGAGGCGGGGATCGCACGTGTCATCACGAACAAGAGCAGCCGCAAGGTCGCCCACATCCTGGCCGCGGCCCCGGGAGAAGCACGGGTCGCCGTCTGCCAGATGCACAAAGCCCGCTGGGCGACGCTGGAAGGCGTGGCGGCCGTCCGCACGGAGCAGGATGTCGTCGACGACGCGGTACGCCGCTACGCGGAACGCTACGAACGCACACCCAGGCCCAACCCCGACCGGGTCGTCATCGAGATCACCCTCGACCGGGCGCTCGGCAGGGCCTGAACCGGCCCCGGGCAGCACAGCGGCGCCATCGTGTTCAGGTCACGATGGCGCCGCTGTGTGGGGGAAGCGCCTGAACGATATGGAACGACGGGGGTCGCTCAGGCACTGCGGGGGGTGGCGGAAATGGCTTCAGATTCGAACAGCTCATGGTCACGCTGATCGAGATTGACGAAAATCATGCCGTACCTCACGGCACAGCGGACCGGCTGCGGCGCCCCGCGTGGCCGGCGGAGGCAGCGATAGGCGCGGACGTCCTCGCCCTCTTCCATCACGACGACGATCGGCTCACCGAACAGGGTGACCATCAACGAGTCGCCACGACGGGGGAGTGCCGTGAGCAGATCGATGAAGTGCCACCCGGAGCGATAGGCCGTGGCCATCTCGCGCCGGAAGGTGCGGTCGTCCGGCGGGGTGGTCATGCGCCGGACTCGTTCTTCGGAGCGATGTCCCATGCCAGGTCGGGTGGCACCACCGAGTCGGTACCCGCATCGGTCGTCCCGGCCGGTGCGCTGTCCCACGCCAGATCCGGCGGCGGCGCGGCCTGAGCGTACGAGTCCACCACCCCCGTGGACCCACCTCCCCAAGCCGGACCCAGGGCACCCATCGCCCCGAACGTCAGCCCGGCGGAGAAGGCCGCAGCAAGCGCCGAGCGAAGCATTTTGTTACCCATAGTTGGCTTCGTCCTCACTTCCAAGGTTTCCTCTCCCCCGCATGACAAGACGATTGCTCATCCAGGCACGTCAATGCCACAGAACCGATGCATCATGTTCCTGCTGATGCATGTTCCTGGGGGGTGGAGAATTGACCATAAACGGCACTAACACGACACATCCACACCCTGTGAGTGCTCTGTGCGACGAGGGAGCGCGGCTGTACGCCAGCGCCCTCAGTGTGGGCAAGATCGCCCGTGCCGAAGTAGGACTCGCTCCCTGCCTGCTGGAATTCGCCCTGCTGCACCCCGACCCCGACGACGCCACCTGGCTCCGTCCCGTGCCACCCTCCGCGGCACTCACCCAGCGGCTCCACCCCATCGAGCGGGAGATCCAGGACCGGAGGCGCCTCTCGGTCGAGCTCACCGAGGCGTTCGAGCCGTTCATGGCCATCAGCGCCCAGACGCCGCCGATCACGCACGCGATCACTGTGCTCGAAGGCATCGACCGCATCAACGCGTCCATCGAGCTGGCTCTGACCGAATGCCGCTCGGAAGTCCTCACGATCCAGCCCGGCGGCGGACGCAGCGAGGACGCGCTCAACACCGCCCTGGAACGCGGCAGCATGCTCACCGAACGCGGAGTGAGCATGCGCACCCTCTATCAGCACACCGTCCGCCACAGCCACGGCACGCTCAACTACGCGGCCCGCATGGCTGAGGGGAAGGTGGAGATCCGCACGCTCGAAGAGCTCATAGAACGACTCATGATCTTCGATCGCACAGTCGCCTTCATACCCGCCACCGATGACCGCCGGGTGGCACTGGAACTGAGGCATCCCGGCATCGTCGAATACCTCGTCAAGGTCTTCGACCAATTCTGGCAACGCGCCGTCCCTCTCCAGGAACCCATCCCTTACGACCCCAGCCCTGAAGGCATATCCGGGGTCCAGCACTCCATCGCTAAACTGCTCATCGAAGGCCATGTCGACGAGGCGATCGCCCGGCGGCTGGGAATGAACGTACGCACGTGTCGCTCCCACATCGCCAAGCTCAGCACCGCCCTCGGCAGCAACAGCCGTGCGCAACTCGGCTACTTGATCGCCCGGTCAGGAATCCTCGACCAGGATTCCTGACCGTCGGCGCCTCCAGCGTCCCCCACCCAGGGCCGGAAGGTGCGACCGCACAACGGGGGAGAGCACGGCCGCACCCTGTTCCATCAGGGAAGTTCCCGGCTCCCCCGACTCGTCCACACTCTCCCGACAGCCACGCTTCCACCACCGTCATCTTGTTGCACTGCAAAAAGTGGGGGGCCCGCAAATGGATACGGAAACGGCAAACGAAGCTCATTCGCATGGGAACAGGGAACTCTGCGCCCCGGCAATCCGGCTGTACGAGGAAGCCCTCCGCAAGGGACGCATCGCCCGCTCCGAACTCGCCCCCGCGCCGTGCCTCGTCGAGATGGCCCTGCTCCATCCCGATCCGCGGGACGACGCCTGGATGCGCCCCGTTCCTCCGTCCACCGGCCTGGCGCACCTTCTGCAGCCCATCACCCGGGAAATAGAAGAGCGCGTACAACTCACCGCCGCCCTGAGCAAGTCGCTGGCCCCCCTGGTCGCCGTCGCCACCGAAGACCTCAGCCTCGCGATCACCGTTCTCGAAGGACCGGACGTGATCCAGGCAGCCCTCAAAGAGGCGACCGCCACGGCCAGGGAGGAAGTCCTGACCGCTCAGCCGGGCAGCAGGCGGCCGTCCGAGCTGCTCCCGCAGGCGCTGGCCAACGCCCAGACCGCCATCGACCACGGCGCCCGGCTCCGACACATCTACCAGCACCCGGCCCGCTACAGCACCGCTGTCAGGGACTACCTGGAACAGGTTCCGTCCGACCACCTGAAGGTCCGCACCACCGAACGTACCGTCGACCGGTTGATCATCTTTGACCGTCAGGTGGCGTTCATCCCCGCCACACCCGACCGCAACGCGGCCCTGGAAATACGCAACCCCGCGATAGTCCGCTACCTGATCCAGGTCTACGAAATGCTCTGGGAACAGGCCATCCCCTTCACGGAACAGCTTCCGACAGCCGCCCCCGGCATCCCCGTCACCGCCGTCCAGCACAGCATCGCCCGGCTGCTCGTCGAAGGGCACGTCGACGACATCGTGGCCCGGAAGCTCGGCATCAGCGTCCGTACCTGCCGCGCCCACATCGCCAAACTCATGCAGGCACTCGGCGCATCGAGCCGGACCCATCTGGGCGCGCTGCTCGTGCAGTCCGGCCTGGTCGACCTCGACGGCCCGCACTCCGTCCGGTAAGTCACGTCCGGTCAACCCGTAGGCCCAGCCCGGCCCGGACCCGCCTCCCCGCCCCGTTCCACCACCCCCGCCCACTCATCCGTCGTCACCATGGCCCCGCGCCGGCCGGCCGCGCGGGCGGTGTGGCATCAGTTCGCGGACGGTCGCGTCACCCGCGCCCACGATCGGCAGAGGCTGGGGCGAGTCGTCCCCGTCCGGCTGGTCCGGGAACTGGATCAACCGGCCGGACGGGGTGGTTCGGCCCTCCGCTTCGGGGCGGCCCTCGGCATCGGGGTGGCCCGCCATTCCGGCGCGCTGCGGATCGGCGGCGTGGGCGTGTTCTTCCCAGCCCCTGCGGTACCAGAGGACCTGATCCCGCTCGGCCTCTTCGTCGGTCAGGATGCGAATGCCTGCGGCGCCCGCCTTCTGGACCTTGTGGCCGAGTTCGATCAGTAAGGCGCCCACCAGCCGCGCCATACGCTCCTCTTCGGCCGGATCACCGACGACGCCCCCCTCGTTCTCCATCCGCGCACTCCCTCACGTGCCCCCTCAGGGCTGCCTCGTCTCCTACCTACCTTCTGGTAGGAACTGCGCCGCGACCTTCACAAACATCTCTCGCAGTTCAGGGGGCACCCCCATTCTCCGCGCGGCTTCCTCCGGACTCAGCAGCAGGGAGTCCTCGCCCGGAATCACCCGTCGCACGGCGACGACAGGCAGATCCTCCTCCGTCAGCCGCCCGGACCGGATCAACATGTCGCGCAGCGGCACACCGAGCACCCCTGCCAGACGCCGCATGGTCTCCAGGTCCGGCATGCTCTGCCGCTGGAGCAGTCGGCTCACGGCGGCCCGATGCACACCCGCGTCATCGGCGAGCCGGGACTTGCCGCCGCCGCGGGGGCTGTCGATGTCGTACCCCCTGCCGCGCATCAACTCCTCGACCCAGGAGGCAAATTCCTCAAGTCCGACCGCTCGGTTCCGGCCACCGTCGACGCGCCGGCTCTGATCGTTGTGGGCACCTGCCCACGAGTTTGACCCCATCGTGTCGCTCTCCCCTCGTCGCGGGGGACAGCGTACCGACCGCGCACGCACCTACATGTGTGCGCGCTCGCGCGTTGTTGTGGAGATGTCGTCAACATGCCTCCAAATCAAGCCACTTGACCCGTCGTCGGCGCCTCCCGAACGGACTGCAGTCGCTTGCGCACGCGCTCGCACCATGTAACTCTGATCACGCGTTCGCAATTCTCGAACGCATGTTCCCATACGTGGGGAGGGGTTGCACGTGACTGCACCGACGACAGTGTTCTCAACCGCCTTGACCATTGGTTTCTCTCGTATGACCGATGAACTGGACTGGCGCAGAGAAGCCGCCTGCGCTCACCTTTCACAGGATTCCGTCTTCGCCAAGGTGCTCTCCGAGGCGGAACCGGCATTGCGCGCCTGCAATCAATGCGTGATCCGGAGGGAGTGCGAGGCCGTCGTGGACCCCGAGCGCACCTGGTTCGACGGCGTCAGCGGCGGTCGGCTCTGGCGCAACGGCCGCGAGGTCGGTCGGGTCTCGTGACTACCGACGGCGGCAGCGCCCTGTGGATAGCCTCGCTCGCGCGACGCTTCCCCGAACTTCTGGAAGAACTCGTTCCCGGCACCGGGGGCGGTCTGCGTGAGCGCCGCGGCGGCGGGCGGACCGCCGGTACGACTGCGCCGGTGCGGCTTTACGTGTCGGATGCCATCCGCGACATCACCGACGGAGTGGTGGAACTGGAAGAAGCCGTACGGGACCGGCTCGGCCTGCGCCGTCTCGCAGCGGCTCCCGTACCCGCACGGCTCCGACGGATCGCCGGACTCCTCGAGGAGATCGGCCGCCACCCGGACCTCGCGGCGCATGTGGAGGACGAAGTCCGCCGGATGGCCCGGCGTTGCGCACGCGCCCTGGGCGACCCCGAGCAACTGGTGCATGTCGCGGGACGGTGCCCGGCCTGCGATTCCGTATCCCTGCGGGCCTTCCCCGAACGGGCGATGGTGATGTGCGTCAACCCTGCCTGCCGTCGCGCTCTGCAGGAGGCCGAGGTCACATGAACACAAGACTGATCTCGGGCGATCTCGCCGCTGCAGAGGTGACGGTGTCACCCGCAACCATCCGCAAGTGGGTCCAGCTCGGCCACCTCACTGCAGCGGGCCGGCAAGGGCGACGGCTGCTCTACCGCCTTGAGGACGTCTTCGCCGCCGAGCGGGCCGTACGCCGCGGATACGCCACGGGCAGCTGAGAGCAGAACCGGAAGCAGAGGGTCCCACCGGAAGCCGGTGGGACCCTCTGCTGTTGGCCTCCAGAGACCCCAACGCCCCTTTAAATCCAGCGAGTTGCGGGATCCGTGTACGTCGATCACACTTGGCGAAGCGGCAGAGCTGCGCCCCTCACCGGGGCGGCGGACCTGCCGCTTTGTGTTGCCCGGAATCCCACTCCCCTGGGTCGCGACCGGTCCGCACGATCCGCTTCACTCACCCGCCCAACCGAAGGGAGCGTCCATGTGAGCGTCTTGAACTTTCCCGATGTGGAACGGCTCGTCGTCGATTTCCTCAAGGACCGGCCCGAGCTGGCCGGCACCGTGGTCGACAACCGCCCGCCCGCCGGGTTCGACGGCACTCAGAAGGCAGTCCTGGTCTCCCGCGTCGGCGGAGCCTGGCTGGACGACCTCCATCTCGACCAGCCCCTGGTCGACCTGGAGGTGTACGGGCCCGACAAGACCACCGCACACGGTGTGGCGCTCGCCGCCCGCGCCGGTGTCCTGGAACTGATCGGCACGACGTACGGCACGGCCGTCGTCACCGACGTCAAGGAGGCGGACGGCCCGCGTTGGCTGCCCGACTACAACCGGCCGGCCGGCAACCGGTACCTCGCCACGGTCCGGCTGTCGATCCGTCCCGCCTGAGCGTCCGTCGCCCCACCCCCACCGAACGAGCCCTGTCCACGCGGCAGGGCTCAGTCATATCCCACTGATCAAGGAGTACACATGCCCGGCTTCAAGAACAGCGAGGTCCGCATCGCGGGCGCCGGTTCCGTCTGGGTCGCCCCGGCGGGCACCACCGTGACCGACACCCTCGCAGCGTCGATGACGAGCCCGTGGATCAACCTCGGCTTCACGTCGTCCGACGGCGTGAAGTTCAACAAGAAGGACAAGAACGACCCGATCGACACCTGGCAGTCGACCGCGCCGGCGCGCTTCATCCTGACCGACCGCGACGTGACGCTGAAGTTCCAGCTGCTCCAGATGAGCAAGGACACCTTCCAGTTCTACATGGGTACGGGCAGCACCTCGCTCGTCGCGGCGGGCAGCACTGCCGAGACGACCGCCAAGAAGCTGGAGCTGACCGGAGCCCCGGGTGGCCAGGACCAGCGGGCGATCGCCATCGACTTCAAGGACAACAACGGCACCACCGATCTCCGGTACCGCCTCGTCGTCCCGTACGCCGCGGTGTCGGACGTCGAGGAGCTCTCCCTCGCCCGGACCGGCGCCATCAAGCTCGGCGTCACCGTCACGGCTCTCTCCGGCGACAAGCCGAACGACCCGATGGCCACCTGGCTGGTCAGCGACACGGCGCTCGCGTAACCCCTCCCCCGGTGCCCGGCGTGCGCCTTCGGGAGCACGCCGGGCACCCCCTTCCTCCTCACCCACGAACTGGAGCCGCAGATGGCCGGATTCAACGTCAACGCCGCACGAGCCCAGCGCCTGGAGGCGCTCGGCCGGGCCTGGACCTTCGACCTCGACTCGGACTCGTTCGAGCTGCCGACCGAGCTCTCCCGCACGACCGCCCGCAAGCTGCGCGACCTCGACGACAACGACGTCGACGGCCTGCTCCGACTTCTGCTCGGCGAGCAGCAGTTCACCCGCTTCGAACGGCACGACGTCACGATGCAGGACATCGCGGCGATCCTTGAGGCGTACGGCAAGGAGACCGGGCTCGGCCTGGGGGAAGACTGAGCCTCGGCGAGCTCGTCGAAGAGCACGCCGAGGCGCTCGAGGCGGACCTCCTCCGCCACTACGGCGTCGACCTGCTCGACTGGCACCGCGGCCGGCTCTCGTCGCGCCGGCTCGCGGTGCTGATCCAGCAGCTGCCACGGGACAGCGGCCTCTCACGGGAGTTGAACGGTGAGGTCGCCGACTGGTCAGTGACCGACTACCTGCTCGCCCACACCGTCGACCAGCTCCAGGAAGCCAACTGGATGTTCGCCACTGTCAATCGGGACGAGGAGTCAGATCCGCTTCCCCGGCCGGTGCCCGTCCCTCGCCCCCTGACCGATCCCTCCTCTTCGGAGGAAGAGGGACAGACGGAACTCGTGGCGCCCACTGCGAGCGAACTCATGCAGTTCTTCAACTGACATGCCAGGATCTCCCTGAGCGCTGGTGACGGATGCACCCGAGGGGGAGAGCCCGATGAGCAAGGGATCATTAGGCGAGTGGTCAGGCTGGTCGGACAGAGCGATCAGCATTCCGGGAGGCAACGCCGGTGTCCCGACACCACTGGAAATTCATGGAGGGTTCACCTCCAGTTTCGAGGTACAGCCGACCAGCTCCCGTGCGGGCAACGAGGATTTAGCTCTGGACGCCGTGACCACGTACAGACGCGAACGCTGTCGCATCGTCCTTCCTGCCGCCGCGGACTCTTTCACCATCCGCCGTATTCGATTCCATGAACGTGCCGGTGGAATCCATCGCTGGCACGCACGGATACTCGCGCCGGAAACATTCCCCACCCTCCCGCGCCAGGACCTCACGGGCAGCGGGACAGAAACCTACTTCTATGTCCCGGAACCACGCTACTACGGTGATGTACGCGTCCTTCGCTACGCATTCGAAGACTACGGAAACGTGATGTACAACCCCGCCGATGGCGGAGAGCCAACAAGAATCCTCACGTCGCACGCCACTCGTGAGGGCGTCCTACGCCTGCCGCATCGTGGATACGTGACGCTGTCCAGTGACGGAGGGTGGCAGGCGTCCGCCATCTGAACCTCCACACGTCCCGATTCCATGGGTGTATGTGCCGATCCTGGCGCATACACCCTTTTCCATTGCCCGCCCCTTGCGGGCACACCACACGGCGGTGATCTAGATGTCAAATATCCGATCCGACGACGAAGCGTGGGTCGTCGGCATAGCCAAACGTGAATTGGCTGCCTTTAGAGGAAACTGGCGAGCTTGGACCGAAAACATGGTCAAGAAGGAGTACATCAAGCAGTTCGAGGCAACAGGCGTCAAGGCTGAGGCAAACGGAGCAGCACTGGCTGCCCACGGGATCAATGCCGAAGTCACCGGCATCAAGCTCGAAAAGACTTTCATAGACCCGATCGCCGAATACGAGAAGCGAAAAGAAGACCAGAGACTGCGCTCCCTCCACCAGCACCCGACACAGCTGCGCCGCGACATAACAAGAACGATCGGAGATGTTACAAGGCTGCGCGGAGATGTTACAACGGTGCGCGGAGAAGCGGGCCGGGCAATGAACAAGGCCACCGAAGCCCACCAGAAAGTGACCAACCTGCGCCGTGCCCATATAGCCGACCTCGAAAGCATCTCCGATGAATTCGGGACCATCGGAAGTCGTGTCACCGATCTCATCGATGCCTTGGGCGGCATCTGAGCAGGGAGATCCACATGAATCTGAAGCAGGCCATCCAACAGGTAAATTCGGGACTGAACGGCCTCAGACGCACACTGGGCCAGTCGTCTTCCGGGTTCTCCGCTCTTCAGCGGGGCGCCACCGGTGCCACGCAGCCACTCTCCAAAATGAAGGTTGCGGCGGGGCAGACCAGCACGTCGGTCGGAAAACTTCGCATATCCGCCACAAACAGCGGAAGCGCGTTCAAGAAGTTACAGTCAGGCGTCCATGCGGCTAGCGGCGACATCGGCAAGGCGCGCACCGGCACCGACAAATTCAAGTCCTCCCTCGACAAGCTCAAGTCCTCCGCCGACAAGACCAAGAAGTCGCTCCAGGACGTCAAGAAGCAGGCCGACGCCGTCGAGAAGTCCGTCGGGAAGGCCGGCAAGAACGCCGACAAGGGCGGGAAGTCCATGGGGAGCCTCGGCAAGGGGCTCAAGGGCGCGTCCCTCGCGCAGAGAGGGCTCAACCTCGCCATGGCGGCAAGCCCGTTCGGGCTCATCATGACGCTGCTCGCCCCGCTCATCGCCCGCTTCGTCAACATGGACAAGGTCGCGTCGACCGTCCGTAAGGGCCTCATCGCCGCGTGGAACGGCATCCGCAGCGCCTCCTCGTCCGCCGCCAAGTTCCTCGGACCGCTCTTCAAGGGCGTCGTCAACGCCTTCCTGCTCCCCACCCGGATGCTCGTCCGCGGACTCAACGCCCTCATCGGCGGCCTGAACCAGGTCAAGTTCAAGGTCCCCGACTGGGTGCCCGTCATCGGCGGCAAGGGCTTCGCGTTCAACCTCCCCCGCATCCCCGTGCCGCAACTCGCCGACGGCGGAATCATCCAGGCCCGCGCCGGGGGCCGGCTCGCGGTCATCGGCGAGGGCGGCGAGGCGGAGGCAGTCATACCGCTGTCCCGGCTGGAGCAGATGCTCGGCCGGAACGCCGGTGGCGGCGCCGCACTGCACCGGCTCGCCGAAGCCGTGGAACGGCTCGCCGAGCGGCCCGTTCACGTGGATGTGGACTCTCAGACCATTGCCCGCGCCGTCCTCGTAGGACAGCGCAAGCTCGCCCGGAGGTGAGGCACACATGGCCAGGAATCTGTGGATAGGCAAGCCCGGACTGCTCAAGGAGATCCCGCAGGCGGCCCGGAGCTGGGACCGCAGCGCCGAACTCAACGTAGCCGAGTTCAAGTCGCTCGAAGGCCAGATCACCACTGTCGCGCCCGCCCTCACCGTCCGACGGCTCAAGTTCTCCTGGGAGTGGCTGGAGCCGGCCGACGCGGATCATCTGGTGCGGCTCGCACGGCGCGTCAACGGCCCGGGGATGCTGGGCCGCAATGTGTACGCGGGCCGGACCGTCGCCGTGCTCGACCCTGCGTCCGTCAACCTGCTCGACCCGTACCAGGCCGCCGGACAGAGCGCGCGGCGCGACGGGGCCGACCACTGGTTCACCGTGGAGGGCTCCATCACCATCAGCCCCTTCGTCGACGACGTCGTGCTGGGAAGCTGTGAGGACGCGGCCACCCGGATCGGCTGGCGGCACAACGCCTGGCCCGGCTGGCCCGTCATGCCCGGCATGGAGGTCTCGTGGCTGCTGCCCCCCGACTGGACCGCCGGACTGTCCACCGCCCAACTGGACTGGAAGGACATGGACGGCGCATATCTCGGGAGCCGCACCGCCGTCGGCTCGTCGACGGTCAGCGGCACCGCCCCCGCGGGCGCCGCCTTCGTCACCCCTGTCGGAGGCCCGGGTGCCACGGGCATGACGGGGCTGGCAGGAGCCTGTCTGACCATCGGCGAGGCGCCAACGGCACTGTCGCTCGGAGAGGGCTGCCCGGCCATGGTCGTGACCGGCTGCACGGACACCCCCTCGCCCCGTCTCCCCTACCGGAACATCGGCATCGACCTGGTGGAGGTGGCAGGTGCAGCCCTCTGACATCGAGCTCGACGCCGCACTCGCCGCGCCCGATCGCACCCCCACCCACTCCACCCGCTTCGGCGGCATGGATCTCGGGGAGCAGATCCAGTCCTGGAAGGTCGAACGGGCCTACAGCACCGACCTGCCCGAAGCCATGCGGGCCTTCAACGGCAGTGCCTCGGCCCAGTTCGAGGCGCAGCTCGCCGGCCGGGACGGGACGGCCGCCCCGCGCCTGTACTCCGCTTGGGCGGACCGTGCCACGGGCGACGCCGTGCGCCCCAGTCAATCCGTCGTCCACGCCTCCGGCGTCAGCGGCCGGAACCTGCCCGCATTCCGGGGCACCGTCCGCTCCCGTTCCGCCGTGTCCGGGAGCGACACCGTCACCGTTCAGGCCCTGGACGGCGCCGAGCGCCTGCGCGGGCCGGCCTCGCTGCCCCGCCCGTACCACGGCGTACTGACCGGCAAGCGCGTCGCGTCCGAGGTCTGGTGCGTGGACGAACTGCTCCGCCAGGGTGGCATCCACACCTGCCCGCCGCCCCGCGCGCCGGTGGCCGGAAGCGACGACTCCGCCCCATTCACCGTGCTGTACGCATCCCTCCACGGTGGGGTCACCGCGACGTACGGCCACCCCGAGAACGTCCCGCACATCGATGGCTACGACTGGATCCGTGAGGGCGCGCCCTTCGAAATGGCGCTGATGCCGAAGGCAGCCGCACTCACGGCCTCCTGGACGCCCCGCTCGCGGTTCGTCGTGCCGGGCAAGGTGTTTCTGATCGAATGCTGGGTCAACACCGCCCTGGCCCGGGACAGCAAGATCGAGATCAGGGCCTTGCTCGACCGCAGCGGCGGAGCCTTCGGCTATCTGAACGGCGTCGTCGACATCGCGGCCGGAACCATCAGGATCAGCTCCGGTACGCAGAACGGCTCGGGCTGGACCATCACCTGGACGAGCTCCAAGCTGGCCGCCCTGCGGGGCGCCTGGCACCTCGGTTTCCTCTTCGACACCACGTCGACGGGAACCAGTGTGCTGCCCACGGTGCAACCGCGGCTGACCGGCCCCGACGGCTCGTCCTTCGTCGGTTCCGCGGCCACCTTCACCGAAGCCGCCGCGGCCCAGCCGCGGGCCGAGCTGTACCGCGTCGAACTGACCACCGACATGGCGGTGGAGTGTCTCCAGGTGACCGACCGCGTCTGGACCGACGTGCCCTCCTACCCGCGAGCCGAGTGGGAGCAGACGGGGACGTGGGTCAAGGGAGCGGTGCTCGACGCGCCCGCGCTGCCGGTCTACAACGTCCCCCGGGTTTCGGGTTCGCAGTGGGACGTGATCACCGAGATCGCCCGGTCGAGCATGTCGACCGGGGACTTCGACGAGCAGGGGGTCTTCCACTGGCGCGGCCCGTCCCGGTTCGCCGTGGTGCCCGACGAGCCCGATCTCGTCGTCACCACTCGCCGGGACATCTCCTCGCTCACCGTCGGCGAGGAGATCGATGCCTGCCGCAACCACTGCGAGCAGCCGTTCCAGGACTGGGCCGGGATCACCAGCGTCGCCGGGAGCACGGTGGACGACACCGTGGTGCGGAAGATAGATCCGGGCGCTTCCGTGGAGGTCTCCTACGCGGTGGCCGAGGACGAGTTCGACATCGGCCCGCTCGTCGTCATCGACGACACGGTGGTGACCGACATTCACCGGGTGCGCTTCGGCACCCTCGCGACCGGCGGCACCGCGGTCAAGGGCGTGGTCACCGTCAGCTGCCGGCGCGAAGGCCCCACGTACATCGCGCGCTTCACCAACACGGGCACCGCGCCCGTGTGGACCGTCACCAAGGACGGCAAGCCCTCGGTGCGCATCAGCTTCCAGAAGGCGAGCGCCGATGCGAAGCAGCGCCAGGTGGCCTGGTGGAGTACCACGAGCCAGGGGCATTACGGCCGGCAGCAGTACACGGCCCCGGCCTCCGACTGGGTCCAGAACGGCACCGCCGCCGTCGGACTGTCGCAGACCATGCTGAACGCCGGCCGCTACCCCGTCCCGGTCCTTGGCGAGGTGGAGGTCCTGCACGACCCGCGGCTCCAACTCGGGGACGTCGTCAGGGTGGTGGACACGACGGGTGCCACGCTGGACACGCTGGCCTGGGTGGTGGGCATGCGGACCACCTGCGCGGCGGGCGGAGCACCACAGCAGACACTGACCCTGCGCGGCACCTCGTACAACGGTGTCCCGCGGGACACCGGTCTGGTCCCCGACGGCGCACTCGATCCGGCGTACGGCACGCGGCGTACGTACGCGCAGGCCACGGCACAGTACGCGACGCTCGCCGATCTCCAGGCGGGCGAGGCGGACTACCGGGCACTGCTGATGGCCACAGGAGGCTCGCTGTGAGCAGACCGCCCACGGAGCCGTCGATGGCGATGGAAGAGATTCCCGCATACGAGGGGTACGAGGTTCGCGAGGCGTACGAGGCTCTTCCGGAACACGAGGAGCTTCCGGAGTCGCCGGCCGCTCCGGTCCTCATCGACAGTCCTGTCACCCGCGCGGGTGACGAAGGCACCGGAGCGGACTACCTCCCTCCGCCCCTCGACGGCTAGACCGCACCACATCCCCGCACGCCCCCTCTCCGGACCACCAGGAGGCCCTTCGTCATGTCCCTGCTCACCCCGCTCGGCGGCCTGCCGTACCCCCAGCCCACCGACGCCGCCAACGTCCCGCTGCACCTCCAGTCCCTCGCCGAATCCGTGGACGGCCGCACCGTGCTGCGGTTCGCCGACGCCGCCACCCGGGATGCCAAGGTGAACGCACCGGTCGCCGGCATGCTGGCGTGGCTCACCACCCCCGGCCGGTACTTCCACTACACCGGAACCCAGTGGCACCCGGTCGTGCCCGGCCCCGTGCACAAGGCCAACTCCACGATCGGCACCACCGCCTCCACCACCTACGCGGAGACGCTCACCGGCTCGACCGGAGACCCCACGGCCGTCACCTTCACCGCACCGCCCTCGGGCTCGGTCCTCGTGTCGGTGGGCGCGCGCATCAGCGGCACGGCGGCGGGGGTGTCCTGCCTGATGTCGGCGAACGTCCGTACCGGTACGACGCTCACTCTCGCCGCTGCCGATACCCGCGCCGCCATCGGCAGCGGTACGAGCCAGAGTTCCGGCTCGACCCAGTTCCAGGTCAACGGCCTCGCGGCAGGCGCCGTCTGCACCGCGACCGCCGCGTACAAGTCGGCCGCCACCACGAACACCGCCACGTTCGCCTACCGCTTCGTGACCGTGACACCCCTGACCTGACCCCGGCGCAATGTGATGTGAGGAGCCCGCCCGTGGCCGTACCCCTCTCCCCCGACGCCCTCGCGCGCGCCCTGCGCCGCGAGGGCGTCCGCGTCGCCGAACACGGCGACTGGCAGACCCACAACCGCAACCACAAGGGCGCCTGGGGCCCGGTGCACGGCGTCATGCTGCACCACACCGCGGGCACCAACAGCCTCGCCCTGTGCCGGTCGGGCACACCGGATCTGCCCGGTCCGCTCTGCATCGGGCTGGTCGCCAAGGACGGCACCGTCCACCTGGTCGGCTACGGGCGAACCAACCACGCGGGCCTCGGCTCGTCCGCCGTCCTCGGCGCCGTACGCACCGAAGCGGCCCTGCCCGCCCCGGGACCGGACGCCGTGGACGGCAACGCGCGCTTCTACGGCTTCGAGATCGAGAACCTCGGCAACGGCCGCGATCCCTATCCCGAGGCTCAACTCGACGCCTCCGACCGGCTGTCCGCCGCACTGTGCCGCACACACGGCTGGACGGCGCGGAGCGTGATCGCGCACAAGGAGTGGACCCGACGGAAGATCGACCCGTCGTTCTCCATGGCCTCGATGCGCGGCCGGATCGCGACCCGCCTCGGCTCGGCACCCACCGTGGAGCCGTACGAACCGTTTCCTGGCGCCGCGTTCTTCGTACCCGGGCGGACCAGCCCGCTGATCACGAGGGCCGGTATCCGGCTCGTCGCCGAGGGCTGCGGCCGGTACGACGTCGGGCCAGGCCCGGTCTGGGGAGAGGCCGACCGGCGCTCGTACGCCGCCTGGCAGCGCGAGCTCGGCTACAGCGGAGGCGCGGCGGACGGCGTCCCGGGGCGTGCCAGCTGGGACCGACTGCGCGTCCCCCGTATCTGAGGAGGTCCGCGATGACGCAGTCCGAGGCCGATGGCATCGCTCGGGAACTGGAGCGCCTGCACCGCTCCGTCGACGTAGGATTCGCCACCACCCGGGGCGACTTGGCGCTGCTGCTGCAGCGTGTCGACCAGACCGACAAGGCGCTGGACGATCACGAGGAGCGCCTCGAAGCACTGGAGCGCACCCGATGGCCGCTGTCGTCCCTGGCCGCGGTGACCTCGTGCACGGCGCTGGCGCTCACCCTCTGGCAGGGCTCCGGAAAGTGACCCTGCACGCGAAAAAGGCCCGTGGTCCCCGACATCCGTCGGTGGCCACGGGCCTCTCGTGCGTGACAGCGGATGCGGCTAGTCCGTAGCCCTCTTGGGCTTCGGACGCCACACCACCAGCGCGCTCGCCTGCTGGACGTCCTGGTACGGGACCAGGTCACGGCGGTACGAGGCGTGCACCTGGGCCTCGCGCTGCTGCATGGCCACCGCCGCCCCGTCGACCGCCGCCGAGAGCTCGGCGACGCGCTGCTGGAGCGCGGCGACCTGGTTCTCCAGCTCGATGATGCGTTTGATGCCGGCCAGGTTGATGCCCTCGTCCTGCGACAACTGCTGGACGGTGCGCAGCAGTTCGATGTCGCGGGCCGAGTAGCGCCTGCCGCGCCCGGCGGTGCGGTCCGGGGAGACCAGGCCGAGGCGGTCGTACTGGCGCAGCGTCTGCGGGTGCAGGCCCGAGAGCTGGGCCGCGATCGAGATCACGTACACCGGTGATTCGTCGGTCAGCTGGTACGGATTACGTCGACGGCCGTCCATCTCAAGCTCCCTTCGCAGCCTGGAACAGCTCCGCCCGCGGGTCCTCCTCCGCGGTCGCCTTCCGGTATGCCTCCAGTGCGTCCCGGGCCTCGGGTGCGAGGTCCTTGGGCACTGCGACCTCCACGGTGACCAGGAGGTCGCCGCGGGTGCCGTCCTTGCGGACCGCACCCTTGCCGCGGGCGCGCATCGTACGCCCGTTGGGGGTGCCGGCCGGAAGCTTCAGGGTGACCGGGGGGCCGCCGAGCGTCGGGACCTTCACCTCGCCGCCGAGCGCCGCCTCCGTGAAGGAGACCGGCACGGTGACCGTGAGGTTGTCGCCCTTGCGGCCGAAGACGGGGTGGGCGTCGACGTGCACGACGACGTACAGGTCGCCGGCCGGTCCGCCGCGTTCGCCCGGGCTGCCCTTGCCGCGCAGCCGGATGCGCTGGCCGTCCAGGACACCCGCCGGGATCCTGACCTGCATGGTGCGGGCCGACTTCGCCCGTCCGCTGCCCTTGCAGACCTCGCAGGGGTCCTGGGCGATGAGGCCCCGGCCCTTGCAGTCCACGCAGGGATCGGTGAGCGAGAAGCCGCCGCCGCTGCCGCGCGACACCTGTCCGGTGCCGACACAGGTCGGGCAGACCCTCGGGGTGCCGTTCTTGTCGCCGGTGCCCGAACACGCCTTGCAGGGTGCCTGGCTGGACATCCGCAGCGGGACGGTGGCCCCGTCGACCGCCTCGGTGAAGCTGAGCGTCACCTCGGACTCGATGTCCTGGCCGCGCCGGGGCTGCACACGGGTGCCCGCACCGCCGCGGTTGAAGAGACCGCCGAAGACGTCTCCCAGCCCGCCGCCGCCGCCGAACCCTCCGGCGCCGCCGGCCTGGCCGCCGCCACCGCCCGGGGCACCTCCGAAGAGGTCGCCCAGGTCGAAGTTGAAGTTGCCCCCGGCGCCGCCGGGACCGGCCCGGAAGCCTCCGTTGCCGAAGAGCGCGCGGGCTTCGTCGTACTCCTTGCGCTTCTTGCTGTCGCCGAGGATGTCGTTCGCCTCGGAGATCTCCTTGAAGCGCTCCTCCGCCTTGGCGTCACTCTTGTTGGCGTCCGGGTGGAACTCGCGGGCGAGCTTCCGGTACGCCTTCTTGACCTCGGCGTCGGTGGCGTCCTTGGGGACGCCGAGAACCTTGTAGTAGTCCTTCTCGACGAAGTCCTTCGTGCTCATCGACGTCCCTCCTTCCGGACGATCGGCCGAGGAGCCGGCCCGGGGGCCGGGCTCCTCGCCGGTCGGTGTGCACCGAGTTGGTCAGACCTGATGTCAGACCTCCTCCGTGCCACCGCTCTCCTCGTCGTCTGTCTTCTCTTCCTTCGCCGTTGCCGGCGTCGCGCCGGGCTGCGGCTCGGCCACGGCCACCCGCGCGGGGCGGATGGTGCGCTCGCCGATGCGATACCCCGGCTGCAGGATCGCCACGCAGGTCGTCTCGGTGACGTCCGGCGCGTACGAGTGCATCAGGGCCTCGTGGATCGTCGGGTCGAAGGGCTCGCCCTCCTTGCCGAACTGCTGGAGGCCCATCTTCGCGGCGACCGTCTCCAGGGACTCGGCCACCGACTTGAAGCCGCCGGTCAGCTCGCCGTGTTCCCGCGCGCGGCCGACGTCGTCGAGCACGGGCAGGAGCTCGGACAGGAGACCCGCGACTGCGATCTCCTTGACCGTGACCCGGTCCCGCTCGACGCGGCGGCGGTAGTTCTGGTACTCGGCCTGGAGCCGCTGGAGGTCGCCCGTGCGCTCGCTGAGCGCGGTGCGGACCTGGTCCAGCTGTGCCGTCAGGCCAACTGTCTGTACTGAGTCCCCGGCCGGGGACGCCTCCTCCTCCGGAGAGGGGGTGGCGTCCTTCGGCTCAGCTCCGTCAGGGGTGGCGCCGGAGGGGACGTCAGGCTTCTCCTCGAAGCCCGGAGTCTCCTCGGTCACACCGCACCGCCCTTGGTGTCCTTCTCGTCGTCGACGATCTCGGCGTCGACCACGTCGTCACCGTCGGCCTGGGCCTGACCGGCGCCCGGAGCGTCCGCACCCGGCGTCGCACCCTCGGCCTGGGCGTTGGCGTACATCGCCTGGCCGAGCTTCTGGGAGACGGCCGCGACCTTCTCGGTGGCGGTACGGATCTCGGCGGTGTCCTCGCCCTTGAGCTTTTCCTTCAGCTCGGTGAGGGACTCCTCGACCTCCGTCTTGACGTCGCCCGGAACCTTGTCCTCGTTGTCCTTGAGGAACTTCTCCGTCTGGTAGACGAGCTGCTCGCCCTGGTTACGGGACTCGGCGGCCTCGCGACGGCGGTGGTCCTCGTCCGCGTACTGCTCGGCCTCTTCGCGCATCCGGTTGACCTCGTCCTTCGGCAGCGAGGAGCCACCGGTGACGGTCATCTTCTGCTCCTTGCCGGTGCCGAGGTCCTTGGCAGCGACGTGCATGATGCCGTTGGCGTCGATGTCGAACGCGACCTCGATCTGCGGCACGCCACGCGGGGCCGGCGGCAGACCGGTGAGCTCGAACATTCCGAGCTTCTTGTTGTACGCCGCGATCTCGCGCTCGCCCTGGTAGACCTGGATCTGCACGGACGGCTGGTTGTCCTCGGCCGTCGTGAAGATCTCGGAGCGCTTGGTCGGGATGGTCGTGTTGCGCTCGATGAGCTTCGTCATGATGCCGCCCTTGGTTTCGATACCAAGCGACAGCGGCGTGACGTCGAGGAGCAGAACGTCCTTGACCTCGCCCTTGAGGACACCGGCCTGGAGCGAGGCGCCGATGGCGACGACCTCGTCCGGGTTCACGCCCTTGTTGGCTTCCTGACCACCGGTGAGCTCCTTGACGAGCTCGGCGACGGCCGGCATACGGGTCGAGCCACCGACGAGAACGACGTGGTCGATCTCGGAGAGCTGGATGCCCGCGTCCTTGATGACGTTGTGGAACGGGTTCTTGCAGCGGTCCAGGAGGTCAGCGGTGAGCTGCTGGAACTGGGCGCGCGTGAGCTTCTCGTCCAGGTGCAGCGGGCCCTCGGCCGACGCCGTGATGTACGGAAGGTTGATCGTGGTCTCCGTCGAGGAGGACAGCTCGATCTTCGCCTTCTCCGCGGCCTCGCGGAGACGCTGGAGAGCCATCTTGTCCTTGGACAGGTCCACGCCGTGACCGTTGGCGAACTGCTTGACCAGGTAGTCCATGACGCGCTGGTCCCAGTCGTCACCACCGAGGTGGTTGTCACCGTTGGTGGCCTTCACCTCGACGACGCCGTCGCCGATCTCCAGGAGGGACACGTCGAAGGTGCCGCCACCGAGGTCGAAGACGAGGATCGTCTGGTCGTCCTTGTCGAGCCCGTACGCCAGCGCGGCGGCGGTCGGCTCGTTGACGATACGCAGGACGTTCAGGCCCGCGATCTCGCCGGCCTCCTTGGTCGCCTGACGCTCGGAGTCGTTGAAGTACGCCGGGACGGTGATGACCGCGTCGGTCACCTTCTCGCCCAGGTAGGACTCGGCGTCACGCTTCAGCTTCTGCAGGATGAAGGCGCTCATCTGCTGCGGGTTGAAGCTCTTGCCGTCCAGGTCGATCTTCCAGTCAGTGCCCATGTGGCGCTTGACGGAGCGGATGGTCCTGTCGACGTTCGTGACCGCCTGGCGCTTGGCGACCTCGCCGACGAGCACCTCACCGTTCTTCGCGAAGGCGACGACGGACGGCGTGGTCCTGGCGCCTTCGGCGTTGGTGATGACGGTGGGCTCGCCGCCTTCCAGAACGCTCACGACGGAGTTAGTCGTGCCCAGGTCGATGCCGACCGCACGTGCCATTTCAATTCCTCCAACTGACTACTTGAGTGGATCTGACTCAAGGATGCATGACACCCGCCCCAGAGTCAACAGACCTGAGTCAGGGCGACTCAACTAACGTGCTCGCATGGGCTCTCACCAGCGGCTTTACCCTGGAAGCCCCCGCGCGTCACCGCGCACCTCGCGCCCCACGGGGCGACACCCGCCCCCTCATGTGCGCCACACACCCCGACCCACCATCGCACCATGGGATCGTTCTGTCACAAAATGCCGTGAGCCGGTCAAAACCGGCACGTCACCGATCTCCGGGCAGGTGCGATGCAGAACGCGAATCGGACTGCGGTACGAACGAGGGCGCACACGGGCTCCCCGACGGCGGAGGCGGCGAGAACCACCGTGGCCGCCCTCACCCGCGCCGCGGCCCGCACCCTCGACTACGCGACGGCCCGACTGACGGCCAAGCGGCTCCTCGACCTGACGCTCGGCACGGCACTTCTGGTCCTCGTCGCACCGGCGCTCGCCGTGGGCGCCCTCGCGCTCGCCGCACGGCGCCCGCCCGGCGGCGTACTGCTCCGCGAACCCCGGACGGGGCTCGACGGCAGACCCTTCGAGCTGCGCTCCCTGCGCACCCGCCGCTGCCGGCTCGACCTGCTGTCCCGGCTCCCCCATGTCGTACGGGGAGAGCTGTCCCTCGTCGGCCCGGCGCCCCTCGCCCCCGGCGACCCGCGGACCCGGGGGCCGGGCGCCAGGCACTGGCGACAGGAGCTGCGGCCGGGCCTGACGGGCCTCGCGCAGGTGCGGGCCCGCTCCGGGATGCCCTGGGACGAACCGGCCCTGCTCGACCAGCACTACGCCGAGCACCACCGGGTGGGACTCGACCTGGCGATCCTGGCGGAAGCCGTACTCCTCCCACTGCGCGCGGCCCTGCGGCGGCGGCCTCGCGGCGGCAAGGGGTACCTGAGCGACGCAGATCACCGCCTGCCCGGCTACAGCGTGGCGGAATAAGTGGATAGTGTCGTCACAGACTCATTAAGTTACTGCTTAGTAATCCGTAATCATTGGTGTACCCCAACCCCTCGCAGGCCCGAGGAGCCCCCAAATGCAACTCGCCGCGATCATCGTGTCGCTGGTCATCACGGTGGTGGCCGTCGCGCTTTTCGGCCGCGCCATCGCGCAGATCTACCGCTTCGTGCGCCTTGGTCAGCCCGTTCCCGCGGGCACCCGCACGGGTGACCCCACACAGCGCACCATCACGCTGGCCAAGGAGTTCCTCGGCCACACCCGTATGAACCGCTGGGGCATCGTCGGCTTCGCGCACTGGTTCGTGGCGGTGGGCTTCTTCTCGCTGCTGCTCACGATCGTCAACGCCTTCGGCCAGCTCTTCCAGGCCGACTGGCTGATCCCGTTCATCGGTGACTGGCTGCCGTACGAGATCTTCACCGAGTTCCTCGGCCTGATGACGGTCCTCGGCATCGTGACGCTGATCGTGATCCGGCAGCTGAGCAGGCCGGACAAGGCGGGCCGCAAGTCCCGCTTCGCGGGCTCCAAGACCGGCCAGGCGTACTTCGTCGAGGCCGTCATCCTCATCGTCGGCGTCTGCATCATGACGCTGCGCGGCCTGGAGGGTGCCCAGCACCACGTGACCAGCTGGGAGCCCGGCTTCTTCGCCTCGTACCCGCTGGTCGCCGCGTTCGACGGTCTGAGCCTCGGCACGCTGCAGCAGATCACCTACTTCGTCGCGGCGCTCAAGATCGTCACGTCCTTCACCTGGATGATCACGGTCTCGCTCAACACCAACATGGGTGTCGCCTGGCACCGCTTCCTCGGCTTCCCGAACATCTGGTTCAAGCGGAACGCCGACGGCGCGGTCGCCCTGGGCGCACTGCAGCCCATGACCTCGGGCGGCAAGGAGATCGACTTCGAGGACCCGGGCGAGGACGACGTCTTCGGCGTCTCCCAGGTCGAGCAGTTCTCCTGGAAGGGCATCCTCGACTTCTCCACGTGCACCGAGTGCGGTCGCTGCCAGTCGCAGTGCCCCGCCTGGAACACCGGAAAGCCGCTGTCCCCCAAGCTCCTCATCATGTCGCTGCGCGACCACGCGCACGCCAAGGCCCCGTACCTGCTCGCAGGCGGCGGCAAGGACATGGAGGGCAACGAGAAGGCCACGGCCGAGCAGCTCAAGGACGTCCCCGCCTCGGCACTCGCCGAGGCCGAGCGCCCCCTCATCGGCACCGCCGAGGAGAACGGCGTCATCGACCCGGACGTCCTGTGGTCCTGCACCAGTTGCGGTGCGTGCGTGGAGCAGTGCCCGGTCGACATCGAGCACATCGACCACATCGTCGACATGCGCCGCTACCAGGTGATGATCGAGTCCGCGTTCCCGTCCGAGGCGGGCACGATGCTCAAGAACCTGGAGAAGAAGGGCAACCCCTGGGGGCTTGCCAAGAAGCAGCGCGTCGAGTGGACCAAGGAGGTCGACTTCGAGGTCCCGATCGTCGGCAAGGACATCGAGGACCTCTCCGAGGTCGAGTACCTGTACTGGGTCGGCTGCGCGGGCGCTCTCGAAGACCGCGCCAAGAAGACCACGAAGGCGTTCGCCGAACTGCTGCACATCGCGGGCGTCAAGTTCGCGATCATGGGCGGCGACGAGAAGTGCACCGGTGACTCCCCCCGCCGCCTGGGCAACGAGCCGCTGTTCCAGCAGCTCGGCCAGGAGAACGTCGCGATGCTGAACATGGCGTTCGGCGAGGACGACGAGGACGAGGCGACGAAGAAGCCCAAGTCGTCGAAGAAGATCGTCGCGACCTGCCCGCACTGCTTCAACACCATCGCCAACGAGTACCCGCAGCTCGGCGGCGAGTACGAGGTCATCCACCACACGCAGCTGCTCCAGCACCTGGTGGACGAGGGCAAGCTGATCCCGGTGACCCCGGTCGAGGGCCTGATCACGTACCACGACCCGTGCTACCTGGGCCGTCACAACAAGGTCTACACGCCTCCGCGCGAGATCATCGCGAGCGTTCCGGGTCTCCGGAACGAGGAGATGCACCGCCACAAGGAACGCGGCTTCTGCTGCGGCGCCGGTGGTGCCCGGATGTGGATGGAGGAGCGGATCGGCAAGCGCATCAACAACGAGCGTGTCGACGAAGCCCTCTCCCTCAACCCGGACATCGTCTCCACCGCCTGCCCGTTCTGCCTCGTCATGCTGACCGACTCGGTCAACGGCAAGAAGAACGACGGCCAGGCCAAGGAGTCGATCCAGGTGGTCGACGTCTCGCAGCTGCTGCTGGAGTCCGTGAAGACCCCGGCGGACCCGGCAGGCGAGACGGAAGCAGCGGACGCGCCGGAGCCCGAACCGGTGAAGTAGTCCCGCTGTCGAACTGACGGAAGCGGCCGGACCTGCCTCGGGGGCAGGACCGGCCGCTTCCGTGTGTGCCGGGGCATCCGCCGGTGACCGGCCGCTTCCCCGTACGAGGAGGGACTTCCGCGTACGCCCCGGGGGCACGCGTCCGCCGCGATCCGGTGCTCGCGTGTGATCGGGGACATGTACGCGACGGAACATCTGAAGCATCATGTGGGCCGAACACCTTCGAACGCGCCGGATCGCCCCGCCCCACCGCATCTGCCGGACCGGGCCGGATCTCCACGCATCGCGGCGCACCACGACGGATGAGGGACCCCGTGCGGACACGCATCACCACGGCCGCGGCGAGCGCCACGGCCGCCAGGACGACGGCAAGGGCCACCGCCGGCCGGCCCGCTGCCGCGCGGCCCGCCGCTGCCAGGACCGTGGCCGTCAGGGCCACGACGGCGCTCGTGGCGAGCGGCGCCTGCCTGCTCCTGCTGACGGCCTGCGGAGGCCCCTCCTCGGCCCACGCCCCCTCGTCCGCACCCGCCGCCGATGCGGGCAAGAACGGCGACGCACCGCCCGAGGCCCTCGCCGGCCGCGGGGACGTCCCCCGTATCCCGGTCCCGCGCGGCAAGGGCAGCCGCACCGCCGACGACTTCAACGGCGACGGCCACCGCGACCTCGTCATCGACGACCTGGTGAAGGCCCCGGAGGACAGCCACGGCGACGACGCGGGCATCGGCGTCGTCTACGGCTCCGCCGACGGCGGCCTCGACCCGGCCGCACGCCAGCTGCTGAGCGCGCGGACCCACGCGGCCAAGGTCGGCGACACCCTCCCGGTCGCGTTCGACGCCGAGGCGGCCTGCGACCTCGACGCCGACGGCTTCACCGACCTGGTGGTGGCCACGGACCCCCCGTACAACGGCATCGGCCGCCCGCCCGTGCCGCTGCAGGTGCTCTTCGGCTCCCCCGAGGGGCTCACCGGCAAGGCCGTCACCCTCCGCATCCCGGCCGCGGCCCGGTTCGGCAACGAGTGGCCCGACCACCCGGTCTGCGGCGACTTCGACGGCGACGACCGCACCGACCTCGCCGTCACGGCGGGCGCGGGCCGGATCAGCTACCTCCGCGGCCCCTTCACCCGCGCCGCGGCCCCACGCGCCGCCGCCTCCCTCCCCGGCGGCGGCCCGTACCTCGCCTCCCCCGAGCCCCGTGCCGACACGAACGGCGACGGCTACGACGACCTCGCCCACTCCGACAAGCCCCTGGTGCCGGACGCCCCCGCCAAGGCCACGCTGCTGCTCGGCTCGGCCGACGGCCCGGCCCGCCCGGGCGGCACCTACCGCATCAAGGCCCCGGCCCACGGCATCCCGACGGCTCCGGTCCGCACCGGCTCGGGTCCCACGGAGACGACCCTGCTCCGGTACGCGGACTTCGACGGCGACAAGAAGCCCGACACCGTCGTCCGCACGTACCGCGGCGAGCGGACGGACGTGATCGCCCTGTACCCGTCCACGACCCCGGACCGGCCCCGCGTCACGTTCAGCACGGCCCTGTTCCTGCCCTGAGAGCAGCCGAGTTCAGCCCCTAGGGGATGTCACAGCTCGGCCGCAAAGGCGGGCGGGTTCCCCCGGCTCTCCCACCACACACACGCGGACCAGGTACGTTCGATTCGTGGCTGGATTCAGGATCGGACGCGGCCGGGACAACCGCACAGGGCAACAACACCCGCAGCAGCAACAGCAGCCGTACGGCACGCAGGCACCACCGCCGCCGTACGGCCGCCAGTCGTGGCCGCCTGCAGGAGGCACCGGAGCGCCGTACAACGGCGGCGGGCACCACGGCGGACCCCGGGCCGGCGGGCACCAGGGCGGGCAGCACGGGGGCGGACACGGGGAGCCCGAGTACTTCGGCGACCCGTACCACCAGGCCCCGCAGCAGGACCCGTACGCCAACAGCCCGGGTCACACCCAGGCGTTCAGCATCAACGAGGACCCGTACGGCGACGGCAACACCTACCGCGCCGGTCAGGCACCCGCCCAGCCCGCAGGCCCGCGCCTGCCCTGGAAGGACCTGCTCACGGGCATCGTGCTGCGCCCGGGCCCGACCTTCTGGCAGATGCGCGACTACCCGGTCTGGGGCCCGGCGATCGTCGTCACGTTCCTCTACGGGCTGCTGGCACTCTTCGGCTTCGACCAGGCCCGCGACGAGGCGATCAACGCGACGATCTCCGCCGCCGTCCCGTACGTCGCCGTGACCGGCATCGGTTTCGTCATCGGCGGACTGGTCCTCGGCGCCGTCACCCACACGCTGGCCCGCCAGCTCGGCGGCACCGGCTCCTGGCAGCCGACCGTGGGCCTCTCCATGCTGATCATGTCGATCACCGACGCGCCCCGCCTGCTCTTCGCCGTCTTCCTGGGCGGCGAGAACTCCCTCGTCCAGGTACTCGGCTGGATCACCTGGCTGGCCGCCGGCGCGCTGTTCACCTCCATGGTGAGCAAGTCGCACGACCTGCCCTGGCCCAAGGCACTGGGCGCATCCGCGATCCAGCTGATCGCCCTGCTGTCGATCATCAAGCTCGGCACGATCTGAGCCACCCGTACACACCGATACGTGAGGGGCCCCCGGCACGAGCCGGGGGCCCCTCACACGTATCCGTCGGTCCCGCTCTACGAGTCGAGGACCTGGCCCTCACGCCGCACGACGGGCTTCTCGACGCTCCACGGGAAGTTGATCCACTGGTCGGTCTTCTTCCACACGTACTCGCACTTCACGAGCGAGTGCGACTTCTCGTAGATGACCGCGCTGCGCACCTCGGCCACATGATCGATGCAGAAGTCCCGCACCAGCTTGAGCGTCTTGCCGGTGTCGGCCACGTCGTCGGCGATCAGGACCTTCTTCCGCGAGAAGTCGATCGCGTTCGGAACCGGCGCCAGCATGACCGGCATCTCCAGCGTGGTGCCCACCCCGGTGTAGAACTCCACGTTCACGAGGTGGATGTTCTTGCAGTCCAGCGCGTACGCCAGTCCGCCCGCGACGAAGACCCCGCCCCGCGCGATGCTGAGCACCACGTCCGGCTCGTACCCGTCGTCGGCGACGGCCTGCGCGAGCTCGCGCACGGCCAGCCCGAAACCCTCGTACGTCAGATTCTCGCGCACGTCACCGCTCATCCGGCATCACACCTGCGTCCGATGGAAGTTCATGAACGAACGCGAGGCCGTCGGCCCGCGCTGCCCCTGGTACCGCGAGCCGTACCGCTCGGAGCCGTAAGGGAATTCGGACGGCGAGCTGAGCTTGAACATGCACAGCTGCCCGATCTTCATCCCCGGCCAGAGCTTGATCGGCAGCGTCGCGACGTTCGACAGCTCCAGGGTCACGTGCCCCGAGAACCCGGGGTCGATGAACCCGGCCGTCGAATGCGTCACCAGCCCGAGACGCCCGAGTGAGCTCTTCCCCTCCAGCCGCGACGCAAGATCGTCGGGGAGCGAGATGACCTCGTACGTCGAGGCGAGCACGAACTCACCGGGGTGGAGGATGAACGCCTCGTCGCCCTCCGGTTCGACCATGCGGGTCAGGTCCGACTGCTCAACGGCCGGATCGATATGCGGATAGCGGTGGTTCTCGAACACCCGGAAGTAGCGGTCGAGCCGCACATCGATGCTCGAGGGCTGCACCATCGACGAGTCGAACGGATCAATGCGCACCCGTCCGGCGTCGATCTCGGCCCGGATGTCCTTATCTGAGAGAAGCACGTCCCGAGGATACGCAGAACGCGCGAGCCCGCCCCAACCGGACCGCCCTCGCGCGCCTGCCTGCCACTTTCCTCCGGCCCCTCGACCGGGCCCGAAACCCCCGGGCGACCGCCCTACCGCTGCTCGAACACCACGGGAACCGCCTGCCTCAACCGGGCACAGCGCGGACAGCGAATGAGCCGCCCGGGACCGATCCGGCCGGACCCGAGCTGCTGCATCGGGAACGACGAGGTAGCAAAAACGTGCCCTTCGGCACAACGGACGACGGTGCGCTCCATCGACTCCATCAAGCCCCTTCCCCAACCAAGCCTTGGACGAGAAAGCCACATTAGGGGATGAACAGGACGCCACTCCAGGCGGCACTCCGGCCACCCACGCTACGCCTTCAACTCCCGCCCACCGGACCCGCGTCCACCCCACCACGCACTCCCCCGCGAACGACACGTGGACCCCGCGGCGCCTACGCCGGGGGTCTGCCATGGGGTACAGTGAGCGACGATGCACTGCCGATCATCGGCGCGCTTCGCGGGTGTAGTTTAATGGTAGAACATGAGCTTCCCAAGCTCAGAGCGCGAGTTCGATTCTCGTCACCCGCTCCACAGCTCAAATCAAAGCCCCAGGCCAGCGGCCGGGGGCTTCTTTGCTGTCTGGACCGGTCTAAGCGTCGCGCACCACCTGCGCACCGCCTTGCCCCTCGACCAGCCGCTCAGAGCCCTCCACAAGCCGCCGGGGGAATCGCTCGGTCCCGCTTCCGGCTCTCGGTGTCCGGGAGGTACCAGCCACTGGCGTCCTTGGTGACCGTGTCCGTCAGCAGTGCGAGGCGGCTGACGGCAGTGAGACAGGCCCGGATATGTTCACTCGGCTGTCCATCGGACCTCATCCGTCCAGGGGAAGAGAAACGATTCTGGCCGCGGGGAAGGACTATGCCGTGCGGTGAGGTGGCACGGTCCGGTCATGAAGATGATCAAGATGCTGATCACAGTTGTCGCGAGCGCCTGCCTCGCAGCCGCCCCCGTGGGCGAGGCGTCAGCGGCGCCGCACTGGAACAAGAGCGTGAAGTGTGAGGAGACCGACCCCGAGGGACGGGTGATCCCCACGCGTTACGGCAACGCCGATCTCGGCTGGAATCACTTCTCCGGCAAGCACAACATCAAGAAGTGCCGGGTGGTCGACGCGGCCCTGGCCGGGAGGGTCGACAAGAAGAACGGAGGAAGACTCGAGTACTACGGGGTCGCCCGCAACCAGACCAAGTTGGTCAAGATCGTGGTCATCGTGCAGTACGCCCGCCGTACGGCCGATGGTGAGTACGACGCGGGCAGGGGCAAGAAGATCGGTGTCATCACGGCCTACTGCAAGGGCATGAACAGGTGCCCGGACTGGATCAACGAGTGAACGACCCCGGCGGGGAAACGGTCGAGCAGCAGGCGTACATCACGCGCTTCCTCCTCGACTACACAGCGGTGCCCCTTGCCGGGGGGACCTTCCTGCGCGGTGTGCTGCCGGCGCGGGATACGGTCCGGGTCGTGACCGGAACCGCTGACACGGTGGCGCCACACGAACTGGTCGCCTATGAAGTCCCGTTGTCGGACGAGGACGATGAGCCGGTAACCGCCCCGCTGGTGCTTGGCTGGACACGCACGCTCGCGTCCGGCCCTCTCCCCCACACCGACGCGACCGTCATGGGCATGCCACTGGTCCCAGTGGACACCACCGTCCTCGAACCCGCCGACTCGACCAGCACGGATCAAGCGCTCCGTGTGCTGCGCACGCTGGCCTGGCCGTTCGTGGAGACCCCGCCCAGCCCAGCGCTCTGCGGGTTCCTCTTCACCGGACAGAACAGCATGCGTCTCTACCTCGCAGTCGAGAAGGCCGAGGGCCTGATCGCGGCCGACGTACGGCTCACCGGGGCGTTGACCGCGCTGCTGGCCGCCCTGCCCTCGCTCATCGGCGAAGAGGAACGCTGGGTGACAGACACATCCGACCCCCACTGTGTCCACGTAGTCGACCTGACCAGGTGGTAACGGCTGGCCACACCGCACCAGGACGCCCCGAGAGCCGGGCCTGCTGCGTCTGCAGCCAGCCCATCAGAGCGACCGCAATCTGATGGTGACCTCCCGGCGATCACCATCGGCCACGCAGCCCGGACCGGGCAGCCTCGTCCGAGCGGTTGCCCGCACGGGAGCCCGTGCCACAACGTGCCAGAAGGGGCGGTAAACAGCGGTCACCAAGGGTGCTGACGGAGCAGTCGGGACGATGTCAGCGGTGCGCGTTCTCGCAGGTCAGACGCTATACATGGGACCAAGTGCCGGGTGATTCCCAAGCTCAGAGCGCGAGTTCGATCCTCGTCACCCGCTCCATGAAAAAGCCCCAGGCCAGTGGCCCGGGGCTTCTTATTTGCAGCGCCTTGTCACTGGCCGGCCGGGTACCGGGGGCCTCTTCCTGGATAATCGACGCATGGCATCACAGCCCAGTCTTTCCGATCTCCGCCGTGCCAAGTTCGCCCGGCGCGTGCCCGCTGTGCTCTCCGAGCTTGCCGGCCCCGAGCACGGCACGGTGAGCCTGCCGCTCCACCTGGCGTGGTCGGGACTGACCATGTTCAACCTGGATCAGCCCCGGCTGCGGATGAGCTACTACCGCATCGTCCTGGCCGAGGGCCAGCACGACGATCTGGTCCGGTACCTCAATCGCGACCTTCTCGTCGGCCTGTGGCCCACACTGCGCACACTGATCAGCCGTGATGTCCGCGAAGTGTGGGAACGCTCCTTCGACGAGCTGGCTCACAGTGCCCAGGCCGCTGCGTGAACCTCACGGATCTCCACCGTCGCTTGCTTGCAGACGTGCTCGCCGTAGGCGGTGCATACCCTCTGGCGCTTACCGGTGGCTACGCGGTCCAGGCGCACGGCTTGGTCGACCGGCTCAGCCAGGACCTCGATGTCGCGACCGAGAACCCCGATCGCATGGAGGACATCGCTACTGCCGTGCGCACCGGCCTGGAGCAGCGCGGATAGCAAGTCAGCGCTCTGGAGACAGACCCGTTGTCCGCGCGTCTGATCGTCACCGATCCCGCCAGCCATGAAGAGTGCGAGGCCGACATCCTCAAGGAAGCACTCTGGCGACCACCCGTACACACCGAGCACGGCTTGGTGCTGTCCCTCGAAGATGTCGTCGGCACGAAGGTTCGCGCGCTGGCCGACCGCGGACTCGCCAGGGATCTGATCGATGTACAGGCTGCCGCAGACCGATGGAGCCACATCGAACTCGAAGAGCTCGGTCGGCGGCATGCCCGCGACTCCTTCGACCTGAGCGAGCTTCAAGCACGACTGGGTGGAGCCGACTGGATCGACGACACGGAATTCGCCGCGTACGGGCTTGATGAGCAAGCGATCACCGTGCTGCGGCAGTGGGCACAGGCATGGGCCGACGACATCGGGGAGCGGCTTCAGGAGCTTGAGGCTCCGGACGGAGACTGATGACCTCACGATGCCGACCGCTCGACAAGGATGTGGCTGCCCACCTCCCGGTTGCCGTGCCCTACCCGTGCCCTTCGGAGCGGACAACAGCGGTCAAGTACGGCCCCCAGGGACCGAGCCAACCTCTTTCCTGCAAGGCAAACAAGCAGGTCAGAGGCATTCCAGTCGCCCAAGCGCCGGTGATTCCCAAGCTCAGAGCGCGAGTTCGATCCTCGTCACCCGCTCCATGAAAAAGCCCCAGGCCAGTGGCCGGGGGCTTTTGTCGTCCAGAACCTCTCATGGTCCGCGAGTCCCGTTTCCCTACCGGGCGGACGCCTGCCGGACCGCCTGAGGCGGCCTGCGGAAAATGTTGCGCAACCCCTCCAGTGCCTCCCGGTCTCCTGAAGCCGAGACGGCTTTGTTCTTGATGGCGTTGGCGAGACTCGACCGGCCCTCGGCCAGTTCGACGAATGCCTCGTCATCCGCCTCGATGACTGCGTCAGGGTGCTGGGCCGGGCCGTGCAGCGCTTCGATGGTTCCGCGGTCGACGCGCACGTGGAACACCTCGTCGCCGACACGGAACTCATAGACCGCACGCACACCGGCGGCGGCCTCCGCGTCGAAGCAGGCTTCCATGGCCAGTACCGCCCAGCCCGGGTGGAAAGTCTCGCTCTCCCGCCGCTCGCCCATCGCCCACTTCATGCCCCAACGGGCCAAAGCCAGTACGGCAGGCCCGAGCTCCTCACCTGCCTCGGTGAGGGCGTACGCCTGGGCACGGGCGGGTGGGGGAAGCGTGACTTTGTGTGCCAGGCCCTCCCGTTCGAGGTGCTTCATCCGGGCCGCGAGCAGGCCGGTACCCATGCCACGCAGGCTTTTCTGCAGATCACCGAACCGCTTGGGACCGGTCAGGAGCTCGCGGATGAGGAGCAGCGTCCAGCGCTCCCCGACGAGGTCGAGTGTCCGCGCGGTGGCGCAGTACTGGTTGTATGTTCGCTGGTCCACTTCCTCATTCTAAATCTCGGACTTCCTCTTCTTTAATGCCGACCTTCAAAGTCACCCCCTGAGGTCGGAACTGTCAGCAAGATTTCCGCAAGGTCGCGCGGATGGCTCAGCATCACGTCGTGCGAACCGTCCAGGGCGACCGGCCGGTACCCGACCTCCGCGGCGAACCGGGCAAAGGGAAACGTTTCCGGCCGACAGTGGATGCCTGTTCCGGGGATGTGGTCGACGGCCCCGCTCAAGCGCGTGGGTTCGGTGAAGCTCCGCAGCGGCTGGCCGCGGAGGCGCCGGCCGAGCCATCGGGCGTCGCCGGGATCGGTGATACCGAACAGCTCCGGGGCAGGGGCGGGGACGGACCAGCCGTCCCCGGCGGCGGCGCGGATCCTGGTCATGAACCAATCCGGGGCCAGACCGGCCATGCTGACACCGTCCGCACCCGCCCAGCCCTCCACCAGGACGATGTGGGCCACCCGCTCCCGCCTGCGGTCGGCTGCCTGCCGGACAACCAGGCCGGCATAGCTGTGGCCGACCAGCACCAGGTCGTGATCGGCCATGGCGTCGATCGCCGTCACCACCTCGTCGACGTGATGGTGCAGCCCGACGTCGCTGTCGAGCGTGAGATCGGGGGTGACAACGCGTGCACCTGCCTGAGCGAGCAACGGGGTTACCCGGTCCCAGGCCCAACTACCGTGCCAGGCACCATGAACGAGCACGAAGGCGGTCATCCCCGGCCTCCCCGGCGCAGCAGCGGAAGCACTCCGTCGGCGAACTCCTCCAGGGCCGCGGTGTGGTCGTCGACGGCGAGTCGGATCACCAAGTGACGGGCGTCGGCGTACCCGCGCAACCAGGCGGCAGTGTCCTGGGCGGGGCCGGCGAACATCGCCTGAACGGACTCAACGGCTTCCAGCGGCGCGTTGTAGTAACGCTCGACGCTCGCCCTGAGACGGCGGCGGCCTCGCTCGGGATCCTCGTCCACACACACGGTGGCATAGAGAGCGGGTGTGACCGGACGTGCCGCCCGTCGGATCGTGGCCCATTCATCCGCGTAGGTCTGCCAGGTGGGCGGGTAGGGCAACCACCCGTCAGCAAGGCGCGCGACACGTCGCAGTGCCGGTTCGCCGGATCCGGCCAGCCAGATCGGGGGGCCACCGGGCCGAACCGGCCTGGGCGCCACAGTCACATCGTGGAAGTCGAAATGCCGGCCCTGGAAGGAGACGGCATCCGAGGTCCACAGCCGTCGCATCACCTCGATCGACTCCGTCAGGCGACTGACCCGGCGCTCGAAGCCGACTCCTACAGCGGCGAACTGCGCCTCGGTGTTCGCGTGCGCATAGCCGGCGCCCAGGCCGGCAATCAGCCGCCCTTCGGCGAGCCGGTCCAGTGTGGTCAGTTGGTGGGCCAACAGGATCGGGTGACGCAGCCCGGCCAGTAATACAGCGGTGCCGAGCGTGACTTGTTCCGTGCTCGCCGCCGCGGCGGCCAGTACCAGCAGCGGGTCGGCACGAGGCCGGGTGATCGGACTGTCGCCCGCCCAGACGGAGTCGAATCCCAGCGTCTCGGCAAGCCGCGCCTGCCTGATCAGCGGGCCCAGCTCGTGATCGTCGTGAGCGGTTCGGTCACGGGTGGGGAGCAGATAGCCGACCTGCGGTCCCGTCATGGTGTCTCTCCCAACAGCAGCTTGTGCTTCCTGTTTTTGAAGCATACAGTTTCAATTCAGGAAGCATACGGGAGGGGAACCAGCATGGCGAAGCCGCTCTACACAGCAGAGGCCCATGTGACCGGAGGCCGCGCCCAAGGGCACGGACGGACAACCGACGGCCGCCTGGAGGTCGACCTGCGACAGCCGAAGGAACTGGGCGGCGACGGCGAAGGGACCAATCCCGAGCAGCTGTTCGCGATCGGCTACGCCGCATGCTTCGCGACCGTGCTGACCCTGGTGGGGCAGCGCAGGAATCTCAACGCGGACGACGCGGCAATCGACTCGCGCGTCACACTCGCCCCGAGCGGGAACGGCGCACTCGAGCTGGCCGTCGAACTCGACATCGCACTGCCGTCGATCGGCGATCCCGAGCAGTGTGCGGACCTCGTCCGTGCGGCACACCAGCTGTGCCCGTACTCCAAAGCCACCCGCGGGAACATCGACGTAACGCTGGTGGTGAATGGCGCGGTGGTGTGAACGCCGGGTGGCCACAGAAGACACATCACGGTCGCAGCCGGTCCCGCCGCGTGAGCGCTGGGGCGGGACCGTACCGATAGTTCAGAGATCTCGCAGCAGAAGGCATCTCCTCGACCTTCTCCGACCGCCCCGTGCCGACGGTATCGACGCATGGACGTGGCCGCCCACGTAAGCGTCGCCCTCGCACCCCCGGCCTTGCCGATTTATGCGGGGTGGATGAGCGGAACTGCTTCCGGGCGCAGGGCAGTTCGCTCGGGCAGAATGAGAGGATGCAACCTGTGCTCGTCTACGACGGTGACTGCGCCTTCTGCACAACCTCGGTGAACTTCCTCATCCAGCGGCTGCGGCCGACCTGCGCCGTGACGCCGTGGCAGTTCGCGGATCTGGCCAGCCTCGGCGTTACGCAGCAGCGGGCGGAGCATGAGCTGTTGTGGGTTTCGCAGGTCGGCACGGTGTACGGCGGTGCACAGGCCATTGCCAAGATCCTCTTGAGTGCCGGTGGGCTCTGGGCATGGTTGGGCGGGCTGCTCACCTTGCCCCCTCTGCGGTGGATCGCCCACGGTGTCTACCGGCTCGTCGCCACCAACCGGGACCGCCTGCCCGGCGGCTCCCCGGCCTGCGCGTTGCCGGCCGACCGCAGGCCCGGCGTACGGCCCGCGGCTTAGGGGCGACTGCGCGCGAGGGACGCAGGGCTTCCCTGCTTCGGCACAGACCCCGCATGTGCTCCTGACGCGGCCCGTGGCGCTCCCGGCCGCCGGACCGCCCGCCGGCACAGGTTCGCCACCGCGACGTAGAAGCGGTCCGGCAGGAACACGGTGTCGGCGATGATCATCGCGCCGGAGAACAAGGGCAGCCCCATGAGAACGGCGATGCCGATGTGCATTCCGAGCAGCATGGTCAGCACCGGGTACTTGAGCCTGCCGAACAGCACGAAGGGGAAGGCGACCTGGAGCAGCACGGTCAGGTAGCCGGCCACCGCGATGGCGACCGCGTGTCCGTCCGCCCAGTGGGAAAGCGCGGGCCACGGCTGGAAAAGCTCAAGGTTCAGCACGTAGTGCAGCGCGGTTCCGCCTCCCCAGGTGCCGCCCTGCACCTTGTACAGGCCGGCCGCGCCGTAGAGGAAGCAGACCTGGAACGCGATCACGAGCAGCCCGCAGTTGTGCACGGCCGTAACCAGGGTGTGCCGTGCGTCGCGGAGTCGCGGTGCGACGTCGGGCCGCCAACGGCCCGTAGCGCTTTCGGCGGACCTGCGGCGGAGCCTTCGGGCGTCCAGGGACCAGCGGCGTCCGGATGCGGTGAGGACGAGGTAGAGCGCCATCAGGAGAACGAGGTTGTCGCCTCCGTCCGTCATGAAGATCGCCCGCGCGTGGAACGAGGTCACCACGACGGCGAAGAGCACGGACACGGCACGGGTCCGCCAGCCCAGTGCGAAGAGCGCGCAGACAACGAGCGCCGCCGCGTAGCAGCCTTCGAAGTAGATCCGGCTGTCCGACAGCGTGAGGACGCTGGCCCAGCCCGTCTGGTCGAAGAGCTGCCGTGCCAGCGTCGGCGTCCACGGTGAACCGGGGCCCCAGATCTCATCGCGGTACGGGAACTCCCGCAGCAGGAAGACCAGGTAGAGCAGGCCGTACCCGATGCGTAGGACCGACACCGCGTAGAGCGAGATGGGGCGTTCGGTCAGCAACGCCCACGCACCTCGTCCTGAGCCGGACAGCCGTGCGAGCAGACGGGCGAACAGTGGCCCCCCGGTCGGCTCGTCCGGGACTGCCGGAGGTCGAATCGGGTCATTTCCCGTCGGAGCCATCGGAGGCCACCTTCCACCAGGGCAGAAGCCGTGTTTCGGCTTTCGCGGCAGCGGCACGGCGGTCACTGGCCGCAGTGCCCGGAGCAGCAACGGGCAGTGTGGCCACCCGGAGCTGGATGTTCTCGAACGGCTTACCGTTCAGATCGGCCATCCGGTCGGCGGCGATGTTGCGCAGGTACTGCTGCATCATCACGGCCCGGTCCGAGCGCGGGACGTCGTCGCCTCCGTGGAGTTCGACGTAGGACGTCCAGGACCGCCGCAGAAGGTTCTGCGAGGTGTGACTCGGAAAGGGGTTGTGCTCGATGGCGGATTCATCCACCGCGGTCAGGTCGGTCCAGGGGCCGACCTGGACGGAACCGTCCCGAGCCGTGTGCGCGGTCCGCGCGGAAATCGTCCGGTTGACGGAGTCCGGGTCCGGAGCGAACAGCCGCCAGTTCTGCTCGAAGAGGGGGTAGATCCAGGCATTCACCTGTTGGCCGTAGCGCTGGGAGACGACGTTCGAGGGCGCCACGTGCAGGAATACCAGGGCGACGTGCGCCAAGGCCGTGGCCAGGCAGAGGGCCACAATGGTGTTCAGGGCTCCTGCCCCCGCCCTTTGCGCTCGGCGTGGCCTGGTTGCCTCTCCGTCCGCGGCGTCCGGGCCAGGCTCCGCCCCGAGGGCCCGCCCCTGCTTCTGTCCGTGCTCTGATGCGACTTCGCCCAGCACTGCCCGCCCTGTTTCTTCTCGTCGTCCGTCTCGTGGAAGCGCGCGGCGGGCCCCGAGGAGAGGCTCCGCCGCGCGCTGTCAGTCGGCAGCGCGCGTGCCGCGCCGCCGACTAGCCCTCGTAGCCCTCCGGTCCCTGCGGCTTGTCCCCGTAGCCGCCGTGCTCCTGACCGTGGTCTCCGGGCTCGTCGCCGTACTCCCCGGGCTCGTCGCCGTAGCCGCCGTGGCCGCCACCGGGGCCTCCGTGGTCACCCCCGCCACCGGGGCCTCCGTTGCCGCCGCCCGTCACGCCACCCTTGCCGCCGCCGGTGGTGGTGCCGGCGATGTTGCCCGTGGTGACTCCGGTGGTGCTGCTGCCGCCGCCGGTGGTGCCGCCGGTCAGGACTCCGCCGAGCACACCGCCGGTCGTGCCGCCGGTCAGGACTCCGCCGAGCACAGCGCCAGTCGTTCCGCCGGTCGTGCCGCCGGTTGTTCCGCCGGTCGTGCCGCCGGTCAGGACTCCGCCGAGCACGCCCCCCGTGGTGCCGGTTGTGGCGCCAGTGGTGGTGCCCGTCGTGGTGCCGGTGGTGGTGGTGCCCGTCGTGGTGCCCGTCGTGGTGCCCGTCGTGGTGCCCGTGGTGGTGCCCGTCGTGGTGCCGGTGGTGGTGCCCGTCGTGGTGCCGGTGGTGGTTTCGCCGGCGCAGGTGGAGCGGGTGATTCGGTTGGTGTCCAGGGTGACCGAGCCGTTACGCGCCAGCGCCCGGCCGTCGATGCTCGCGTTGGTGGTGGCAGTGATCGACGTCAGGGCCAGGATGTTGCCCACGAAGGTCGAACCGGTGCCGAGCGTGGCCGAACTACCGATCTGCCAGAACACGTTGCACGGCTGCGCACCGTTGATGAGAGAGACGCTGCTGGCGGACGCCGTCGTCAGTCCTGAGCCGACCTGGAAGACCCAGACCGTGTTCGGGTTGCCCCGGGCGTCGAGCGTGAGGGTGCCGGTCAGGCCCAGGGTCGACGGGGCGGTGTAGACGCCCCCTACCAGCGTCAGCCCTCCGGCGTCCGGCGGAAGCACGGCGTCCGTCGCCTGACCTGCGGCATTGTTGTACGCCGTCACCAGGTCGGTCTTGGCCTGGTTCCCGACGCCGTCCGAGGGCCCGGAGTGAAATTCCCCGCTCACGACTCCCGGCGGGAACCCGCTGATGGCCGTACCGGGACTGACGCCGACATCCCCGGTGATCACGGACGGACCGGTGTTGCTGACCGACTGGCCGGCCAGAACGGCGAAGCTGGCCGCGGTACGCAGGGGTACGGGAGTGGCGATGGCGAACGCCTGAGACGGCGTCACGGAGGTTTCTCTGTGTGGGGCGTCGGCTCCCGGGCCGTTACCGGTTTCCCGAAAGCCCTCATGTTGTCGCCAGCACACTACGCACAAAAAGCCTCCCTAAACCCGGAGGAAAGGGGCAAGTCGAGGAGTATTTTTGAGCAGAAATTCAGGATCATAAAATCTAAATCTTGTCGCAGTTAAACCCTGCGGTTCGATTACAGATCACGGAAACGATACTTCGTGATGCTGAATTGATTCTTCGCGAATTGGTGCCCGTCCATCACGAACCGAAACTTAATCTAATGCATCACGTGTACCCCTTCGGTCATCCCTGACCGAAAACGGGATCCGTCCGTGCGGGACCGCCGTCCCGTCGAAGGCGAGCCGGCACCGGCCCAGCAGGCGACCCGGACAGCTGGCGGCCTGGCATCCGTAGTTGACGTCCGCGCCCCGTGTCGGTGGTCCCGCAACCGACGTCAGCTCCGACCGACATGCCACGGGCAGCCCCGAGCGCACCGTCGGCGCCGAACCGGGGCGCGCACGGCTCTCGGTGCCGCGCACCCGGTTACTGAGACTGCGTTCTACGGTTCGAATGACGTCGGCACCCGCCGCTCGTTTTCGGTCCGGGACCGCCGGGCAGGACGGCCGGCCCGCGCCGCAACGCCGGTCGGCGCAGGCTGCCGCAGACCGATCAGGACACCTGCGGCGACGAGCAGGGCGCCGGCCACATCTGTGAGGCCCGCCTCGCCGAGCCCGAGTGCGACTGTGGTGACCAGTGCACCCACCGGGACAAGTCCTGCGAAGAGTCCGGCACGTGCGGCGCCCAGTCGGCGCAGCGCGTCGTACCAGAGGAAGAAGGCAGTGGCTGTGACGAGTACGCCGAGGTAGCCGAAGGAGGCCGCTTCGGTGGGGGTGGGCAGGCGAAGGGAGCTCGTACCGTCCAGGGCGATGCTCGCGGCCAGCAGCATGGGCACGGCCAGCGCCGCGGGATAGGCGGCGACTCTCATGGGTCCGAGCTTGGGCAGCAGGGGAAGGGCGAGCAGCGAGAAGGCGACCTCTCCGACGAGCGCTCCCAGCGACAGCAGCACACCGTGCAGGCTGCCGCCGCCGAACCCTGCGGCGACAGCGGCGCCCAGGGTCACGACAGCCGCGGCGCCGACGGTGCGCGCGGCCGGCCGGCGGCGTTCCGTCAACGGCCCGACGAGTGCGAGGACGATGGGGATCGCTCCGACCACGGTGCCGATCACGGCGGGGCTCGCGTGCCGGGTGGCTTCGACCAGGAAGATGTTGAAGCCCGCCAGGCCGGTGGCGGCCAGTGCCAGCAGGAGCAGGAAGTCACGGGGGGTCAGGCCGGCGCGGGGTAAACGGCGGTGGCGTACCACGGCAAGGAGAATCGCCGCGGCGAGCGCGTAGCGCAGGGCCTGACCGCTGAGGACGGGGTAGTCGGCGATCGTCGCGGAGACGGCCGTCGAGGTGCCGACGAGCAGCATCGCGGCGGCGGCGCCCGCGGCCGGAACGGTGGAGGAACTCATGCCGCGTACTCCTTCGGCTGCGGGGCGGTGCCCACGGGGCCGAGGACCTTACGGGTGATGCGTTCGGCGATGGCGGCGACCAGGGTGCGCGGCCGGCGCGGCAGCAGATGCGCGGCCAGGGCGTTGCCGAGTCCGGGGGTGACGTAGCCGCGGTCGCGGTCGAGTGCGCGCAGAGCGGCGCGTACAACCGGCTCCGGTGTGGTCATCGAGCCGTTGACGGCCGCCTTGCGGGTGCCGATGGCCTCGAAGAAGGGGGTGTCGACCGGGCCGGGGCACAGAGTGAGCACGCGGATGCCGCGCCCGCGGTACTCCTGGCGCAGGGCGAGGCCGAAGTTCAGCACGAAGCCCTTGGCCGCGCTGTAGACGGCGAAGTACGGGGAGGGCTGGAAGCCCGCGGTGGAAGCGACGTTCACGACCGCGCCCGTGCCGCGCTCCAGCATGCCGGGGATCAGTGCGTGGGTGAGGTCGACGAGCGCGACGACGTTGACCATCAGCTGGTCGTGGTCACGGTCCGCGGCGATGTCCTCGAAGCGACCGCAGGTGCCGAACCCGGCGTTGTTGACCAGCAGGTCGACGCTCAGCCCACGCGCGGCGAGGCGGCCGGCGATCTGCCGGGCCGCATCGGGCTCGGCGAGGTCCTGGACCAGGACGTGGGCGCGGATGCCGTGCTCCGCGGCGAGGCGCTCGGCGAGGGCGGTGAGCCTGTCCTCGGAACGCGCCACCAGGATCAGATCGTGCCCGCGAGCGGCGAGCTGCGCGGCGAACTCCGCGCCGAGTCCGGACGAGGCACCGGTGATGAGCGCTGCACTGTGCACGGGAATCTCCTTCACTCGACGAACAACCGAGACATTAGCGTACCTACTTTCGTCATAACTGCAACAGCAGTGATGCAACTCCTTGGGAGATGGCGCAGCGGTGTATCGTTTTGAAGGTCTATGGATGAGTGGGAGCTGCCATGAGCGAGACACCGGCACGGCCGTTGCGGGCGGACGCGGAGCGCAGTGTGCGCGCGATCCTGGAGGCGGCCGAACGCGTGCTCTCCACGGATCCCGGCGCGTCGATGGAGCAGATCGCGACCGCGGCGGGAGTGGCCAGGACGACGATCCACCGGCGGTTCGCCCATCGGCAGGCACTGATCGACGCCCTGGCTTCGTCAGCCGCCCGCCAGCTCGTCCAAGCCGTGGAGGACGGCCGGCCGGACACCGCCCCTCCCCTGGTGGCACTGCACCGGATCACGGCCAATGTGCTTGAGGTGAAAGGCGCCTGGGCATTCGCCCTGGAGCTGCCGGCCGATCCCGACAGCGAAGCGGCCGCCCTCCACGAGGACATCGGCCGACGCTGCATCACCGTGCTGGAACGGGCCCGGGCGGACAAGCTCATCGACGAGGCAGCCGACCTCCACTGGGTGCGGCGCGTCTACTACGCGCTCCTCGGGGAGTCCCTGCGCGGCAACCCGGACGACACCGGCATCGACACCGACGCCCTCGCCGCCCGCATCATCGAAACCCTGCTGCACGGCGCCGGACCGCGCACCTGATCTCGCCGCGGACCCGAGCGACTATCTGAAGTGCGCCCGCATCGGGGATGGTGCGCGGTCGGCTCTGGCAGGTCATCTGCTGGCCATCGACGAAGCCCGACCGTCGGTTAGGTCCCGGACGAATCTCCGGGCCGCCCCCAGACAGGCCGGGGATGCAACCATTCCCTTCAGAGCTGGAACCCCCGGGCAGCCGACCGCGCACTGGAGACCCTAAAGGCCGCCACTGACAACGGCCTTGTGCGCGATGGGGCGTTGAGCGGTGAGAGTCCAACCGCGCGTGGCCCTCGTCAACTTCGCCTCGGTGGAAGTTTATTGACCGATCGTTCTGCATTGGCTTAGGGTCTCCGATGTGGCCAGGACCAAGGAATTCGATCCGGACGCCGCGCTGCAGTCGGCCCTTGAGCTGTTCTGGCGGCGCGGTTACGAAGCGACGTCGATCGCCGACCTCGTCGAACACCTCGGCATCGGTCGCGCCAGCATCTACGCCACCTTCGGCAACAAGCACGAGCTGTACCTGAAGGCTGTGGACCGATACTCGGAGGGGCGCGATCCGCTGCTCCTCACCGAGCTGTCCCAACCGGGACCCGCGCTGCCCGCTGTGCGGGCGACCGTGCGCCGCTTCGCCTCGGAAGCGGCCTCCCCCGAGGGCAGACTGAATGGCTGCCTCATCACCAACACGGCGGCCGAACTGGCCCCGCACGACCCCGCTGCGGCCCGCCGGGTCGAGGTCAGCTGGGAGCACTTCGAGACGCTGCTGCAGTCCGCGCTCGTACGGGCCCGGGCCCAGGGCGAGCTGCCCGAGGATCGCGATCCGCGTGCGCTGGCCCGCATGCTGCTCGTCCTGCTTCAGGGCATACGGATCGTCGGCAAGGCGTCCAGCGATCCCGCCCGGGTGCGGGACGCGGCCGAGCAGGCGCTGACCCTGCTGGACTGAATCACACTCACCGGGACGACCTCGCTCTCTCTCGCACGCCCGAATAATGAACCGATCGATCAAATATGAGGAGGGGCATGACCGCCGGGGGAGCCACCCACGTCGTCGACGTGCAGCACCGATATGCCTTCGTCCTTCTCGGAAGCGTCCAGACCACGCTGATCTTCACGCTCGCCGCGATCGCCGTGCCGCTGCCTCTCATCGGCCGGGAATTCGGCTTGCAGCGGCCCGACTTGATCCTGCTCAGCGCCTCGTACGGACTGACCTTCGCCGGTCTGCTGCTCTTCGGCGGCCGACTCGCCGACCGCTACGGCGGGCGGCGTACCCTCGCCGTCGGCCTCCTCCTCTTCGCCGCCGCCTCGGCCGCCGCCCCGTTCGCTCCCGGCATCGGGGCACTGCTCGCGGCACGCCTCGTACAGGGCGCGGGCGCGGCCCTCGTCGCGCCCGCCGCCATGGCGGTGCTGCGCATCGTCTTCCGCTCGCCCACCGCGTACGGCAGGGCGATGGCCACCTGGGGCGGGCTCTCCGTACTCGGCGCGACCGCCGGCAATCTGCTCTCCGGCGTCATCCTGTCGTGGCTCTCGTGGCGTTGGACCTTCGTCGTGCCCCTCGTGGTCGCGGTCACCGCCCTGGCCCTCACGCCCCGGCTTCTGCCGCGCACCGCTCCGAACCGGGGCAGGACACTCGACCTGCCGGGTGCACTGCTCGCCACCACCGGGATCACCCTCGCCAGTTACGGACTCGTCGTCACCGACGTCCGGCCCTGGTCGTCGACCGGTGTGCTCGTGCCACTGCTCGGCGGGGCCGTACTGCTTGCCGCGTTCCTGTACGCCGAGCGTCACGCCCACGACCCGCTGCTGCCGATTCGCTTCCTGCTCGACCGGCGCCGAGCCCTCGCGCTCACGGCCATCGCGCTGAGCGCCTGCGGGACCGCGATGACCTTCGTGGTCCTCTCACTCCACCTCCAGCAGACCCGCGACTGGTCACCGCTGCAGACCTCGGCCGCCTTCGTACCGTTCGCCATCGCGCTGATCGCCTCGGGCCGGGCGGCAGGGCCCCTCGTCATCCGGTACGGGGCCGGCGCCGTCACGACCGCCGGGCTCGGCACCGGCGCGGCCGGGCTCGCCTTCCTCGCGTCCACCGGACTCCACGCACACATTCCGTACGCGTACGGGCTGTTGCCGGGCCTCGTGCTGCTGTCGGCCGGCACCGCGGCCTCCTTCGGCGGAGCCGCCGTGCTCGCCACCGAAGGCGTACCGCCGCAGCAGACCGGGCTCGCGGGCGGTGTGCTGAACAGCGCGATGGAGCTCGGCCCCACCGTCCTGTTCGCCCTCCTGCTCACGCTCGGCGGCGACGCCCTGTCCCTGGCCGCGACGGGGTCCGCCCTTGCCGTCGCAGCCTTCCTGAACCATCGCACCGACTGATCCACCACTCAAAGGAGTTGTCGAACAATGAACCGCTTCACTGGCAAGACCGTGCTCGTCACGGGTGCGGGCTCCGGTCTCGGCCGCGCGATCGCGCTCGCCTTCGCCGCCGAGGAGGCATCCGTGATCGCCGCGGGTCGCACCGCGGCCTCCCTGGACGAGACGGTCGGCCTCATCGAGGCGGCCGGCGGCACGGCTGCCGCCATCACCGTCGACGTCACGGACTCCGGCCGGCTCCGGGACCTCGTACGCGAGAGTGTCGCCCGCTTCGGCGGGCTCGACATAGCCGTCAACAACGCCGGGATACTCCGCGGCACCGTCCCCGTCGGCGAGGTGAGCGAGGAGGACTGGGACGCGGTGCTGCGGACCAATGTCACCGGAGTCTGGCTGGCCATGAAGCACGAGATCGCCCACATGAAGGAGAACGGCGGCGGGGTCATCGTCAACATCTCCTCCAACCTCGGCGCACACCTGCGCATCCCGAACGTCGCCGCGTACATCACCTCGAAGGCAGCGGTCTCCGCGCTGACCCGCGCCGCCGCTCTCGACCACATCCACCAGGGCATTCGCATCAACGCGGTCAGCCCTGGGGCCTCCGCCGCACCCATGTCGCTACGGCCCGGCGAGACCGAGGCCGACCGTGCCGAGCGGGTGAAGTCGGAGAACCCGCTCGGCCGGGTCGCGGAGGCCGAGGAAGTGGCGGCTGCGGTGCTCTACCTCGCCTCGCCCTCGGCCGGCGCGGTGGTCGGCACCGACCTGGTCGTCGACAGTGGGTCATCGGCCTGACAGTTCGCAGGGAGAGGGGTGACATCCCCGGCGGGAACCTTCACCACGACGGGCTGGAAGGCGGGTTGAATCCTCGGCGCCGTACGCAGTCGTGCGGGGGAGCCTCACTCACCGCACGGGGAAGCCGAAGGAGTAGCCCTGTTGCTTCAGCCAGGGCAGGATCTCGCGCAGGGCGGCCACGGTCTGGGAGCGGTCCCCGCCCGCGTCGTGGAAGAGGACGGTCGGACCGTTGGCGATCTCGCGCTTGACGGTGGCGACCATGGCGTCCGCGCCGGGTTGCTCGAAGTCCTTGGTGTCGACGTTCCAGCCCAGCGGTCGCATGCCCCGGGACGCGGCGAGCTGTCGGCTGTACGGGGTGAAGGCACCGCCCGGGGCCCGGTAGTACTGCGACCGGACGCCCCCGGACGCCTTGATGATCATGCGTTCGGCATCAAGGATCTGCTGGGACTGGTATGCCTCGGACTGGGTGTCCATGGTGGTGTCGTGCGAGACGGTGTGGTTGCACAGTCGGTGCCCGTCCGCCACGACCGCCTTGACCAGGTCCGGGTAGGCCCGGGCCTGCGTGCCCACCATGCAGAACGTGGCCTTCACGCCGCTGTCCTTCAGCAGTTGCAGCACCTGGGGCGTCCAGGCCGGGTCCGGTCCGTCGTCGATGGTGATGTTGACGCCCCGGGCGCCGCGGTCCGAGGCGTGGGCGATGTCCGCCGCGACCGGCCGGGTGTCCGGCGCCGAGACACGTGCTTGCGGCCGCGCGCCGGTGGTGTCGGCCTGCGCGGTCCACGCCGAGGCGGCAGCGGCCACCACTGTCACTCCGAGCCCTGCCGCGAGAAGCCGGCCGTGCCATCCCCTCCCCTTGTGCTTCGCCATGTCCGCCCCGCCCCTTTGTTGTCTCCCCGATGCCGTGCCCTCATGAAGACATACGAACGCCCTTACAGGCTGCCTCTGTTACCGATCAAGGACGAATCCACAGGGGACCGGCGACAAACAGAGGAGTTCCGCGACAGACGCCCGACACAACGGCCGTCCCGTTCAGACGGATGTCAGCATCGGCAGGGACGTCAGGTGTTGCTCCGGGATGTCGAAGGCTTCCGTCAGCGTCGGCAGGTGAGGGGCGAGCCGGGACGTCAGCGCGCGCAGTGTGCCGGGGAGGGAGCGGACCTGGTCGGTGGTGAGTGCGTTCTCGACCAGGAGGAGTCCGCTGAGAGAGGTCAGCCGGTCGAGCAGGAACAGCGCGCGCAGGTCGTCCAGGGTGGCGCGGGTGCCCGGGTCGGTGACGCCGGCACAGGCCGTGGCAAAGGCGTCGGCGGCCTGGCCCACCGCGTAGGTCTCGACCAGGGCGAGGGCGGCGGCGGACGCGTGGTTCCAGCGGCCGAGCGCGTCGCCCCCGGCGCCGCCGCGCAGGTCGCGTCGTGCGGCCAGGTGCCAGTGGCGCTCGGCGGCGGCGAGGGCGCGGCGCAGGAAGTCGGGGTCGGTCAGGGGCTCCTGGCCGGTCGCCTGCACCGGCGCCGGGACGGTCGTGTGGCCGAAGATCATCTCGGCTCCGGCCTTGCACCAGATCGCCAGGTTGTCCCCCTCGGCGGTGATGGCTCCGTCCGCGTTGGCGGCGAACTCCGCCAGCCCGTTCACCGGGAACAGGGCCCTGGCACCGCAGCGTTCCCGGCTCTCGATCGTGATGTCGCGGGCCTGCCAGGTGATCCAGCCCTTGGCCACCGCGACCAGCCGTTCGGCCTCGGCCCGGTCCTCGGGGGCGTGGGTGATCCAGCGCTCGGTGACGGCCCGGTGCAGGAAGGTCATGGCGTAGGCGGTGGCCGTGCAGGTGAGCAGCCTGGCGTGATGGCTGCGGTGCGCGGCGAGCGGAACGCTCTCCCCGGCCACGGAGCCGGAGATGCGTCGCATGCCCGCGTAGCGGACGGCGATCGCCAGAGCCGCGCGGCTGCCTCCGAGGGTGCTCGCGCTCATGCACAGCTTTCCGACCGTCACCCGGCGGATGGCGTGCAGGAACCGCTTGCGCGGGCTGCCCACGGCACTGGTGAAGGTGCCGTCCGGCAGCAGCGCTCCGTGGTCCCCCTGGATCAGGGCGGTGCGGGGCAGACGTACCTGGTCGAAGCCGGTGACGCAGTGGTCCACCGGACTGCCGATGCGTTCCGGCAGCAGCGTCACGGTGATGCCCGGCAGAGTCCCGTGGCGGTCGCTCAGCGGGGTGAGGAACAGGAAGACGCCGTGGTCCCGGTCGTCGACCAGGAGCCGGGCCGCCACGACGGCGGCCTTCGGCCCGCCGACGGGACTGGTGTTGGGCATGTACTTCTGCGCGCCCTCGTGCGGGGTGTGCAGCACGAACTCGTCCCGCTCGCGGTCGTAGCGGGCGGCGGTCTCCAGCGCCGCCGCGTCGTTGCCGTGCGCGCGCTCGGTGCACAGAAAGGTTCCTGTGCCGGCCAGCGCGGCGAACCGGGTGAGGTCGCGCGCCGGTGAGACGCCGTCGTCGAGCAGGCTGCCGAGGAAGAGGTTGTAGTGAATGCCGGCCACGGTGGCCGTGGCCCCGTCCACCACCGAGGCCCACTCGTGCAGGGCGGCCAGCCCGCGGGGGTCCCGGGCCAGGGACTCCGGGCACAGCACCTCTTCGTTCAGAGCACGCAGCCGGTCGTACGACAGCTGCCACCGCTCCTCGGCGGGCAAATCGGCCCGGTGGCGGAACAGGTCGGTCGAGATCGCCTTGCGCCAGGAGCCGTGTACATCCGGCCCCGATACGCCGTCCTGGAAGAGGATCTCGGTCAACTCATTTGGGCGGGGCATGAGTTGCGTGCTGCCCTGCGTGTGCGCATCGGTGTTGATCATCATGCCCGACCCAACGAGCGGCCCGGTGTGCAGAAACGATCCAGAGGTAACCGTTCAGTTAACAACCCGGGCTCGCGGCCTCGTCAACGTGACTGCCGCTGCGGGCAGATGGAGTCCCGTCGCGCCCGGAAGCCCAGGCCCCTACCTGTCCGTCGGGACCGGGGTGGCCTTCAGTGTCTCGCGCATGACGGCCACGCCCTGCTCGGCCATCTCGTCGATGGGGCCTGCGAGTTCGTCGGGCGTCACGTCGATCGTCCAGACGAACCGGCTGCTCCCCCCGGCGTCCGGGAAGACCTGCATCGAGGCGTGATGGTGCTTCGGCTCCATCGAGCCGCCGACCACCGCGTAGGCCACCCTGCGGGCAGCCTCGTCGATGTCGACGATCAGCTCGTGCACGACGACCCCGTTCGCGAAGGTCACGATCCTGGTGTCCGTCTCCATACGGGTGTCCGTGACGAATCCCGGCACCAGGCGACGGTGCACGGCTCCGACCTCGCGCAGGGCCTCCCATACGTTCTCCGGGGAGTTGTCGATCAGGAATTCCTTGTGGAGGTGTGCCATGTGATCTTCTCCTGTCGAGCGTTCGGTCAGGCGCCGGTGGTGAGGCAGAACGGGTGCCCCTCGGGATCGGTGAGGACGAGCCACTGGTCCTTGCCGGGCTGGAACTCGGGCCTCGACGCTCCGAGGGCGAGGATCCGGCCTGCGGCCTCCTCCACGTCGCCCACCGTGAAGTCGAGGTGGGCGTGCTTGCCGTCGTCGGGCCAGCCGGGGGCCCGGTAGCCGTCGACGCGTACGAAAGCCAGGCCGGGGTGCTCCCCGCCGGCAAGAGCGGCGTAGTCCTCACCGCTGTCGGTGATCTCCCAGTCCGTGACGCTGCTGTAGAACTCGGCGAGCCGGACCGGGTCACAGCAATCGATGACGATGGTGCTGATCTTCGCGAGAGCGGGCATGACGGAGACTCCTTGATGGCGGTACGAGGTGAAGTGCGACGCCGCTCAGCTTGCTCGCCGCGCCCCCTCCCGGTCTTGAAGATTCTTGCGCGGGGCGACTGTCAGACCCCCTGCGTAGCGTTCGAGGGTGCTCACCTTCGCCGTCCTCGCCACCCGGCCCGACTTCCGTATCACCGCGGTGAACTGCCGTGACGACCACGCCCGCTGGTCGGAGACGGAGGTGCGCGAGGACTACCGGGTGGTGCTCGTGCGCCGCGGCCGGTTCCGCAGGTGGGCGGCCGGCACCCCGGCCGAGGTCGACCCGACCCTGGCCTATCTCGGCGTCCCGGGCGAGGAGGAGCGGTTCGCGCACCCCGCCGCCGGGGGCGACACCTGCACATCGATCAGCCTGACGCCCGCGCTGTGGAGGGTCGTGGCAGGTGAGGACGCCCGCCCGGCTCGGCAGAGCGTCTACGTGGACGCCCGCCTCGACCTGGCCCACCGCCGCGTCCTCGCGTCCGCCCGCACCGGCGACGTGGACCATGCGGTGACCGAGGAACTGCTCGGACTGCTCTCCGCCGCCGTCGGCCAGGCCGTCGACGGAGCCGTACCGACCGGTGTCCGTCCCGGCCGGGACGAGGCGACGCTCGTCGCCGCGGCCCGGCAGGCGATCGGCGAGGCCCACCCCGCCTCCGAGGGGCTCCTGCCGCTCGCAGAGCTCCTCGGCGTCTCGCCCTACCGCCTGAGCCGCTCCTTCACCCGCGAGCTGGGTGTTTCGCTGACCCGCTACCGCAACCGGGTCCGTGTCGGCCGGGCCCTCGACCGTCTGGACGCGGGCGAGGACAGCCTCGCCACCCTCGCCGCCGACCTCGGCTTCTCCGACCAGGCCCACCTCTGCCGGACCCTGCGCCACTACCTCGGGCACACACCAACAGCACTGCGGCGACTCCTCACTCCGCCGTGAGCCTCCTTCCTGTCCGCGCGCTTCGCTGACCGGCTGTCCCCGGCCGGGCATTCGCTGCGCATTTCGACGAATGCGCCATGCCGTTCGAGTGACAACCGTTCGCGCCGCCCGTATCCGGCGCCCAGCGGGGTCCATACCTGACCCCATGGACAGGAATCCACCGAGACGAACGGTGCGTGCTGCAGTGCGAGCAGAGAAATTCGGATCCTTTCGGCGCCGCGTGGTCGCCGGATGCTGTGCCCTGCTGCTCCTGGCCCTGGCATCGGGCGAGGCGGCACAGGCGGCCTCGCCCGACGACCACGGTTCCGACCGGCTCGACCCGCGGATCACGGAGATCATGCGGAAGCCCGACTACCCCAACGCCCAGTGGGGCCTGCTCCAGCAGGATCCGGACAGCGGGCGGGTGGTCCACAGCCGGTTCGCCGAGCAGTTCTTCGTCCCCGGGTCGGTGGCCAAACTGTTCGGCACCTCCGGGGCGTGGGACACCCTCGGCGGCGACCACCGCTTCAGGACGCCGGTCTACGCGGTCGGCGAGCGCCGCGGAAGCACGCTGGACGGCGATCTCGGCCTCGTCGCCCAGGGCGACCTGACCATGGGCGGCAGGACCCGCCCCGACGGCACGGTCGACTACACCGACCTCGACCACACGTACGCCAATGACTTCCCCGGCGCCACGCTCACTCCGGAGAACCCGCTCGCCGGGATCAACCAGATCGCGCGGCAGGTAAGGAAATCCGGCATCACCCGCGTCGACGGGAACGTGATCGTCGACAACCGGCTCTTCGAGCCCGAGCCGGTCTTCGTCCCCGTCCCGACCCCGCTGATCATCAACGACAATCTCATCGACCTGCTGACCACCCCCGGCGCCCGCCCCGGCGCGCCCGCGCGACTGGACTGGCGGCCGAAGGTCGCCCCGTACCGCGTCACGTCGACCGTGCGGACCGTGGCGGCGGGCGGGCCGACCGACATCGAGGTGACGACCTCCGACAACGGCACCCGGATCCGGCTGTCCGGCACCATCGCGGCCGACTCCGAACCGGCTCTCAAGGTGTCACCCATCGCCGATCCGGCGGCCTTCGGACGCACCGCGCTGATCGAGGCGCTGGGACGGGCCGGGGTGAGGGTGACCGCGCATCCGACGGGTCCCAACCCGGTCGGCAAGCTCCCCGGTTCGTACGAGGGCCGGCCGCGCGTGGCGCAGTACACCTCCCCGCCGTACGCCCAGTACGGCAAGCTCATCTTCAAGGTCAGCCACAACCTGGGCGGCAACCTCGCCATCTGTCTGATGGCGGTCGCGGCCGGCAGCCGGGACTGCATGGACGGCTTCCCGGTGCTGGCCGACTTCCTGGACCGCGCGGGCGTCGACCGCAAGCAGGTCCAGCTCCTGGACGGCCGGGGCGGCAACCCCGTCGACCGGACCACGCCCAAGGCCGTGGTGCAGATGCTGACGTACTGGCATCGCACCCCCGAGGCGGAGGTCTTCCGGAACGCGCTGCCCATCCTCGGCGTCGACGGCCTGCTGGCCGAGAACTGCACCGACTGCCCCGCGCGCGGAAAGGTGTTCGCCAAGACCGGCGCCGCCGTCGGGCTGGACGCGCTCAACAACCGTCTGGCCGTCGGCGCCATCACGATCGCCGGTTACCTGGACAAGGGCAACGGCCGCTTCGACGTCTTCTTCGCCGGCGTCAACGGCGCCTCCACTCCGACGACCGACGTCAACGGCGTACTGAGCATCGCCGACGACCTCGCCCTGATCTCCGCGTACTTGCAGGAGTCGGCGGCCCGGCGAGAAGACTGCGAGCACTGCATCGCGCGCGATTGATCCGGTTCCCGTCGCCCGCTCCACGAAGAAGCCCCTGGCCGTCGGCCAGGGGCTTCTTCGTTGCCGGGCGCCGTCGGCACGCGGGGATCAGGGGCGCTCGAAGTACTGGAGCACCCCTCCGACGGAGAAACAGAATGCTCCCGCGAGGGTGCCCCAGTTGGCGATGTCGACGTTCACGAGGCTGCCCGTCGCGGGACGCGTGAACGCGGCCAGTGCCGCACCCAGGAAGAGCACGGATCCGAGTTGGTTGACCGCGACGATCCACCAGCCGAGATCGTGGGGACGGATGCCCGGCCGGCCATGGCAGACCTCGGCCAGGGCGAGGTGTCCCGAGACGAGGAACAGGGTGCACCCGACCATGTCGGGGGCCCAGACCAGCCTGTTCTCCTGCTGCACCGAAAGCCCTTGCAACAGGGAACTCAGCAGGTTGATGCCGAACACCAGCGTTCCCACGAACAGCAGGAAGGTACTCAGCCAGTCGATCCGGCCGGGCTCGTAGCTCCACCATCTCCAGCGCCGTGCGGCAAGGGCCCCGGTGCCGTTGTCCTGGCGAGGAGCGTTGACCGCCTGGAGCAGCGACGCGAAGCCGCCCGTGTTGAAGAACAGACCGCCCGCGAAGTAGATCCAGGCACTCGTCGCGTCGCCCGAGCCGAACTGGGCCACCGCGGCCCCGGAGGCGAACAGGCCCCCACCGACCACGAACGCGCTCGCGGCAATGGCGTTCAGCCTGCGGAGACGCCCGACCGATGCGCTGTCCGCACGTCGGGAGCGGGGCTCCGCCCCGTCTGCGGCCCGCACGGTGAGCAGGCCACGCTTGCGTGCCAGTCGCGACTCCCAGACCGCGGTGCCTCCGTCGCTGAGGCGCCAGGTCAGCCGGGTCGTGAACGGTCCCGCACCCTCGGCGGTCCTCTCGATTCGACTCACCCGTCGACCCTAGCCCCTTGGTCCGCTTTTATCCCGAAGTGCGCAGGGCAACTGCGGTGGCGGTAGGGGCCCGAGGCCCTCGCGCGCCGCGGAGCGGCAGCGTCCGGCCCGAGGACGAGGTTCGCGGTTCCGCGGCCCGTACGGCCTGACTAGGCTCGCCGGTGTTCCGCCCACTCCGCAGCAGAACGGACCAGTCATGACCACAACCGACGACCACGCGCTCCTCCGACGGGCCATCGCGCTCGCAGCCACGGCACGGGAGGGCGGCAACCCGCCGTTCGGGTCGCTGTTGTCGGCACCGGACGGAACCGTTCTGGCAGAGGAGCACAACACGACGCTCACCGACAGGGACATCACCGCGCACCCGGAACTGAAGCTGGCGAAGTGGGCCGCGAGGGAGCTGGACAGGGCCACGGCAGCGGAAACCACGATGTACACCAGTTGCCAGCCGTGCGGGATGTGCGAGGCGGCCATCCAGCAGGCGGGGCTGCGGCGGGTGGTGTTCGCCCTGTCCAACGAACAGCTCCTGGACATCAGGCCGGGCAGCGGCCGGCCGCCCGTGCCGCAGGAGGGGCCCGCGCTGCTCGACGAGGTGCGGGCCGTGGTCGAGGGGTACTACCGCTGACCCTCCGGCATCGCGGTTGCCGGAGGGCCGAATCGGCTACCGGCCGCGGTCCTCGGCGAGGGTGTGGGCGACCAGGGCGTTGGCGTGGCCGTGGCCCAGGCCGTGTTCGGACTTGAGCCAGGCGACCAGCTCCATGTGCTTGGTCAGCGGCGACGCACGTACGAGGCTCTCCCACTCGGAGATCGGGCGGCCGTACTTCTTCTCGATCGAGGGGAAGTAGTGCGCGGGGCCCTTCACGGCGTCGGTCATGGTGTGTCCCGTCTGTGGAAGCGGTTGTCGCATGTATGACCGGCGACGGACGTGGAAATCATCGGTTCGACACGGACGACCTGGCCCGGATCCCTCCCGGGACCTCAAGGGCGCGGCGCCGCCGGCGCGTCCAGATCGGCCAGGTCCTCCGCGTCGAGGCGGACGCCGGCCGCCGCGATGTTGTCCTCCACGTGGGCCACCGAGGAGGTCCCGGGGATCGGGAGGACGACTGGTGAACGGGCCATCGTCCAGGCGAGCTTGACCTGTTCGGGAGAGGCGCCGTGGCGAGCCGCGATCCGGGCGAGCGGCTCGGCCGGCTCGGGGCGGCCCAGGCTTTCCAGGGAGAAGAACGGCACGAAGGCGATGCCCTGCCGGGTGCAGGCGTCGAGGACGTCGGGGTCCTGGCGGTGGAACAGGCCGTACAGGTTCTGTACGGCCGTCACCGGGGCGATCCGCTGCGCCCGGGTGAGCTGTTCCGTGGTGGTGTTGCTGAGGCCGAGGTGCCGGATCAGACCTTCCTCGCGCAGGGCGGCGAGCGCGCCGAACCGTTCGGCGAGTGTCCCGTCCCCGCCGTGCTCGGCCGCCTCTTCCGGCTGGAGGCGCAGATAGACCAGGTCGAGGCGGTCCCGGCCGAGTTCGCGCAGCGTGCGGTGGACGCCGGCGACCAGTTCCCGGGGGCCCGCCGGGGCGCCCCAGCTGCCGTCGGCGTGCCGGACCGGGCCGACCTTGGCCGCGAGGACCAGGTCGTCGGGGTAGGGGCGCAGAGCACGGTGGATCAGGCCGTTCGCCGAGATCCCGCCGTGGAAGTAGAACCAGGCGGTGTCGATGTGGTTCACGCCGAGTTCGACGGCCCGCCTCAGTACGGCGGCAGAGGTCTCCGGATCGTTCGCGGGGCCGGCGATGTCCCGGGCCGGCAGCCGCATGGCGCCGAAACCCATGCGCGCGACGGGAAGGTCTCCGCCGAGCAGGAAGGGGGGATACGGGGTTGCACGGGTCGTGGTCATGCCTCCAGATCTTCGGGACCGCTCGTGCCGGAGGCGAACGACTGGCAGCTTGGTGCCATGGCGACGACGGAGATCGTGACCCTGCGGGGCGAGGCCGAGCTGGTTCGACGTGCGGGCGCGCTCTTCGGCGGCGTACGGAGGGAGTTCCTGTGCGCTGCCGGGGACCTCGACACGTGGTCCGGGGCGGCATCGGCCGCCCGTCGCTCCCCGGCGCCGGGCCTCGTGGTGCGCAAGCTGTACGGGCCCGGCGTGTTCCGGACATCCGCCGGGCGGGAGGTGCTCCACCGACTCACCACGGCAGGCGCGGAGATCCGGATCTCACCCGCGCCCCCGGCCCACGAGACGATCGTCGTCGACGGGCGCCTCGCGGTGCTGGCGGCCCCGAGGCCGACTGCGGGGGAGGCCCGTACCTACAACGTCGTGCAGGAGCCGACCGTGGTGGCCGGAGTCCGCGCCCTGTTCGAGACGGCCTGGGAGACCTCGACGGACCTCGCGACGTACCGCCGGAACCCGTTCCCCCTCCTCGACGAGGGCCAACGCGCCGTGCTGCGGTCCCTGGCGGCCGGCCACACGGACGAGGCGGCGTCCCGCCTCCTCGGAGTGTCCCTGCGCACCTACCGGCGGCGGGTGGCTTCCCTGATGACCGCTCTGGACGCCCGTTCCCGGTTCCAGGCCGGCCTGCGGGCCCGCGAGATCCTCGGCGGGCGGCACGGCACGCCTCCCGGAGGTCTCCAGGAGTAGCGCGAGCCGACGGGCCCGACACCGTTCGGTGTCGGGCCCGTTGGACGCTCAGTGCGGGGGACGGGGTTCCTGGCCGTCACCCCGGCTCATGCGTCAGGCGTGGGAGCCGGTCTTGCGACGGCGTACGACGAACACCGCGCCCGCGCCGATCACCAGGGCCGCGCCACTCGCGAGGGCGAGCTGCGAGGTCGCGGAGGACGTGCCCGTGGAGGCGAGGCTGCCGCTCACGGGGCTGGCCGACGCGCCGCTCTGCGGCTGGAGGCCGGAGGTGTTCGGCTTGGTCGTGCTGGGCTTGGCGTCGTCGACCTTGCCGGGCTCACTGCCCGCGGCGGCGATCATGAACTCGTAGCCCTCGAGGTCGGGGTTCCCGCCGCAGGAGCCGTCCTCGTTGAAGTAGTCACCGGCGACGAAGGTGACGCCGTTGCCCGCGGGGGCCGAGGCGTCGATCGTGAGGCGCATCTTGACGTCTGTGTGGGCGCCGGCCTTCAGCGGGCTGATGGCGTCCATGTAGTGCTCGTTGTCGACGGTCTGCCACTTCTTGGACGAGGCGGACGACCACTGCAGGTGCACCAGGTCGTCGATGTCCTTGAGACCGCTCTTGTCGGTCGCGTGGACGTAGGCGAACGGAAGCACCTCGTCCAGCGTCTTGTCGGTGCCGTTGGTCACCCGGAGCTTGAAGTTGACCTTCGTACCGGCGACGACCGTGGACGGCAGACCCGTGACGACCGTGGTCAGCTTGGACTCGGGGACGCATTCCTCGCCGCCCTCACCCTCCTCGGCCGCCTCCTCCTTCGCCTTGGCCAGCGCCTCGTCGGCCGCGGTCTTGTCGGCGAGCGCCGCCTCGGTGGCGTCCTGCGCCTGGCCCACCGCCCGGGATGCGGCGACCCGCGCGTCGTCGAGCGCGTCACCGGCTGCCACGAACTCGGCATCGGCGGCGGTCTTGGCCTCACCGGCGGCTGCGGCGGCGGCTTCCGCATCGGTGAGAGCCGTCGCCGCGGCGGTCTTCTCCTCCTCGGTGGCCGTCTCCGGGAGGGCGTCGACCGCCGCCTCGGCGTCGACGACCGCCTGGTCGGCGGCGGCCTTCGCGGTGGCGGCGTCGGCCGCGGCGGTCTCGGCGGCGTCCAGCGCCACCTTCAGGGGGGCGGTGTCGGAGAGGAGCGCTTCGAGAGCCGCGTAGGCGGCGTTCTCGGCGGCGACGGCGTCGTCGTACGCCGTCTGCGCCGCGGCGGCGGCCCTTTCCAGCTCCGAGATGGAGGGCTTCTCCTGCGTCTGGGCTGCCGGCTTTCCGTCGGCGAACGCGGGGGTGACCGACAGCAGGAGAACAGGTGTGGTCACTGCGGCGGCAACAGCTGTGGCGAGAATCCGGCGAATCTTCACAAGAGCCCTTCGGGGTCCGAAAAAAGAAGAAGGGGTCGCCGCGGAATAGGACACGCAGATGCGACTTGAGGTGATCGTATGGCGGGGACAACGATCTGCGGTCACGGGTTTTTCACCTGTTCCGCCCGGCACCACGACACCGGGACAGACAGAAAAGACGAATGGGTGCAGTTGCTTTCACTCCCTGCCCTTTCGCTGTGATGAATGCCACATGCCGGTGCGGCGTCGCCCGGCGGGGCGTGCGTTGCACGGTGCATCCGGAGAGCCCTTCGGACGAGAGCAGCCCCGGACCGTGAAGTGGGTTTTCTCGGACCGTAGTTGGACAGGGCGACCGGCCGCACACGGCCGTTAGACTCCGCCGGGTGGACGACGACCAGCCGATTTCGGCGCACGCTCGGATCCATCTCGTACCCTCGGCGCCGGGACTGACTGATCCGTCCGGGCAAGGCGATCCAACCGCGGTCCAAAGTCTGGGCGCTGTCCCGCCACGCCCTGTTCGGTGGCCTCCGGGAATGAGCCGGGACGAAGCCGTGCCCCTCGTGCAGCGCCTCCTGGACGTCGACGTCGCCGACGAAGCAGAAGGCGACGACATTCTGGAAGTCCTGCGACGCGGGCTCGCATGCCCTCACATCAGCGACTACATCTACTGGGGCCTCGACGCCGAACCGAATGCCGGGCAGATCGTCGATCGAGCGTTGGCCTACAGGCCGATCGCACTCTGACGACTCAGGCGGCGCGGCAAGGGTTTCGCAGTCCGTTCTCGGCGCCCGTCCCGTGACGACGGCCCGGCCCGGGCCATCGGCGTCGGCTCCCTAACGCGGCGCGGTGTCGTCGGCCGGGAATGCGGGGCCGTGGCCCGGGACGATCACGTCTGCGGCGGTGAGTACCCGGAGCCGGGATGCCAGGAGCAGGTCGTGGTCCGGGGCGACCGGGTCGTCCACCGGGCCGTTGGGGCGCCACCACAGGTCGCCGACGAAGGCCACGACGCCCGACTCCGTGCCTGCCAGCAGGGTGATGTCCTCGCGGCTGTGGCCCGGGGTGCGGATCAGCCTGAGCGACGGGGTCAGTTCGTAGCCCTCGGCGTCGCGGTCGGTCCACTGGTCGTTGAGGTAGATCGCCTTGTGGTCGTGGACGCGAGCGTTGCCGAAGAGGCCGACGTTCATGGTGTTGTCCGGGTGGTGGTGACTGAGCACCACATCGGTGATGTCGTCGGGGCCGATCCCCGCCTCGGCGAGCGGGCCGAGGATCCGGTCGCGGCCGGCCACCATGCCCGGGTCGACGATCACGCGGTGCTCCCCGTCGCTGATGTACGAGACGGTGGCGGCCACCCCGGGGCCGGTGGAGAGGGTGTAACCCGTGGTCAGGATGCGGTAGTCGGCGCTGCGTCCGAGCGGTGCGTCTGTCATGTCCCCAAGTCTTCGGCACGGCCCCCTCCTTCACGAGTGGCCGTGCTGCCACCGATCGCAGGAATCGTGCCACACTGCCCGCATGCCCCCCTTCGTGTCCGTCGCCGCCTATGCCTCGCCCGGCGTCGGCATGCTCGGAGCCGGCATCGTCTCCGAGGTGTTCGACGCGCGGGGCCCGGACCTGCCGCGCTTCGACTTCGCCCTGTGCACGGACCGGCCGGGGCGGATCCGCAGCGATGTCGGGCTGCCGATCGTGGCCGAGCACGGACTGGACCGGCTGGCCGAGGCCGACCTGGTGATCGCCCTGCCGTGGGCGGACTTCCGTACCCCGCCGGGACCCGCCGTGCTCGACGCACTGACCGCCGCGCACGGGCGCGGCGCACTCGTCGCGGGTCAGTGCGTCGGCGCTTTCGCGCTCGCCGCCGCCGGTCTGCTCGACGGGCGGCGGGCGACCACCCACTGGCGGTTCACCGGGCTGCTGGCCGAGCGGCACCCGGACGTCACCGTCGAACCCGACGCCCTGTACATCGACGAAGGCCGGATCGTCACGGGCGCCGGAGCCGCCGCCGGGTTCGACCTGTGTCTGCACCTCCTGCGGCGGGAGTACGGCGCCGCCACGGCCAACGCCATCGCCCGTGATCTGGTCCTGCCGTCCCACCGCGACGGAGGACAGGCCCAGTACCTGGCCACGCCGGCCCCCGAGGACTGCCAGGACGACCGGCTCGCGGACGTGCTGGACTGGGCCCGTGAGCACCTCCACGAGTCGCTTCCCGTGGCGGAGCTGGCCCGCCGGGCGCTGATGAGCAGGCGGTCCTTCGCCCGCCGCTTCGCCGCCTCGACCGGCACCACCCCGCACGCCTGGCTGCTCGGGCTGCGGCTCAGCCGTGCCGAGGAACTCCTGGAGACCACGGACCTGCCCGTCGAGGAGATCGCCCGGCTGGTCGGTTTCGGCAGCGCCGCGGTTCTGCGCTCGCAGTTCGTACGGCGTCGGGGTGTACCGCCCCGCTCCTACCGCCGTTCCTTCACCCGCACGCCGTAGCCGGAGCGGAGGCAGGTGCGGGGCATCCCCGCCCACCGTGCGTGCCAGACACCGCGCGGCAGACGGAAGTTTGACGACAGACCCTTGGGCCTCTCGTTTGGATCATGCGGGACCGACCGTGGCAGGAAACTCTGAATGATGGTTCACTCCTTCCATGGCCTACCGCAAGACCCCCGCCGAAATCCGTCGGCTCGAAGCCGCCCGGGAGCACCTGATCGCCTGCGCCACCTCGGTCGTCGCCGAAGTGGGCTGGTCACAGGCATCGGTGACCGCGGTCGCCGACTCGGCCGGCATCGCGGCCGGCTCCGTCTACCAGCACTTCCCGTCCAAGGCGGCGCTCGCCGTGGAGGTGTTCCGGCGGGCCGCCGCACGCGAGGTGGAGGTGCTCGGCGAGGTCCTGCACGGACCAGGCGACCCGGTCGAGCGACTCGGTCGCGGTGTGGAGGTCTTCGCCCGCCGGGCCCTGGAGAACCGCGGACTGGCCTACGCCCTGCTCGCCGCCCCCGCCGAACCCGCGGTCGGCGCCGAGCGCCTCGACTTCCGCCGCCGCTACCGCGCGCTGTTCGCCGAGGTGGTGCACGAGGGCATCGCGGCCGAGCTGCTGCCCGCGCAGAACGGCGAGATCACCGCCGCCGCACTCACCGGAGCGATCGGCGAGGTCCTCGTCGACCCGCTCGGCAGCCCGGACGAGAGCGCCACCGACGGGCTTCTGGCCGAACTCACCGCCACGGCGCTGCGCTGCGCGGGCGCCGCGACCGCCCGAACCGACCCGGCTCCCCCGGAGGAGGCACCATGACCACCGCCACGACCACGACCACGCTCCCGCCGAGCAGTCACCCCACCGCGGCGACCCACGAGGTGACCAACCAGGTCCCGCCGCTGACCGGATACGACGCCGCGGACGACCCGGTCCTGCTCGAAGGCGTACACCGGGAAGGCGCCGGCTGGCACGTGGACGAGCTGCACCGCTTCGGCCGTCTGGTCGGCAGCGAGGAGGCGCAGCAGTGGGCGGACCGGGCCAACCGCCACGAGCCCGAGCTGCGTACCCACGACCGCTACGGCCACCGCGTGGACGAGGTCGAGTTCCACCCCGCGTACCACTCCCTGATGGACGCGTCGGTGAGCGCCGGCATCGCGGGCGCCGCCTGGGCCGACGAGCGCCCCGGCGCCCATGTGGCGCGGGCCGGGACCTTCATGCTGGCCACGATGCTGGAAGCGGGGCACCTGTGCCCGGTCTCCATGACGTACGCGGTGGTCCCCGCCCTGCGTCACGCCCCCGAGCTCGCGAAGACGTACGAGCCGCTGCTCACCAGCCGCACCTACGAGCCCGGGCTGCGCACGCCGTCCGAGAAGCGCGGACTGCTCGCCGGAATGGGCATGACGGAGAAGCAGGGCGGCACGGATGTCCGGGCCAACACGACCACGGCGGCCGTGCAGGCGGACGGCACGTGGCGGCTGCGCGGGCACAAGTGGTTCACCAGCGCTCCGATGAACGACCTGTTCCTCGTGCTGGCGCAGGCCCCCGGCGGCCTGTCGTGCTTCCTCGTCCCCCGCGTCCTGCCCGACGGCAGCCGCAACACGTTCCGCATCCAGCGGCTCAAGGACAAGCTCGGCAACCGCTCCAACGCGAGCAGCGAGCCCGAGTTCGACGACACGGTGGCCTGGCTCGTCGGCGACGAGGGCAAGGGCGTGCGCACCATCATCGACATGGTCACGATGACCCGCCTCGACTGCGTGCTCGGCTCGGCGGCCGGCACCCGTGCCGCTCTCGCGCAGGCCGCCCACCATGTCCGCCACCGTGCGGTGTTCGGCGCCAAGCTGATCGACCAGCCCCTGATGCGCAACGTGATCGCCGATCTCGCCGTGGAGTCCGAGGCCGCGACCACGCTCGCGCTGCGGCTGGCCGGGGCGGCCGACCGGGCCCATCGGGGCGACGACCGGGAGCGGGCCTTCCTGCGCCTGGCGACGGCCGTCGGCAAGTACTGGGTGTGCAAGCGGCAGCCCGCCGCGGTCGCCGAGGCGCTGGAATGCCTGGGCGGCAACGGTTATGACGAAGCATCAGGCATGCCGCGGCTGTACCGCGAAGCCCCGCTGAACGGCATCTGGGAGGGCTCGGGCAATGTGAACGCCCTCGACATGCTGCGGGCCCTGGCCCGTGAGCCCGAGGCCCTCGACGCCTTCCGTACGGAGATCGGGGCGGCGGCCGGAGCGGACCGGCGGCTCGACGCGGCCTGGCGCGAGCTGCAGGGCGAACTCGTACTCACCGAGGACGCTCCCCTGCGCGCCCGCCGGGTCATCGAACGGGCCGCACTCGTCCTCCAGGGCTCGCTGCTGGTCCGCCACGCCCCGGCCGCCGTCGCCGACGCCTTCTGCGCCTCGCGGCTGGCCGGTGACCGGGGACTCGCCTTCGGGACGCTGCCGCCCGGCGCGGACTTCACGGGGCTGCTGGAGCGGCTGCCCGTCTGACGCGGGTCCGTCCGGGGCGATGGGCCGCGGCCGGCCTCCCGCACGGTGCGGGTGGCCGGTGGCGGCGCCGCGGCGACCGCCGCCACGACCACCGCAGGTTCATGTTCATGAACAGGAATCATGTACGTAACTATTGACGTGGTCACGACAGGGTTTTAGCGTCGGAGAAAGCGCTTGCTCCCCCACACCACGATGCCCTGTCGAACGGTCTGTTCATACACCAGAACAAGCCGTCGTCTCGGCATCAACAGCCGTTCCCCACCCGGCCGTTCCCCGTCCACGGGCGCACCTCACCCACCCCTGGCCGGACGAACCACCCCCCCCCCTGGAGACGAACGATGCAAATGAGACCCGTCATCGCGTGCGTCGGCCTGCTGGCCGGCTCGCTCGTCGCGCTGTCCGGCACCACGGCGCAGGCCGCGTCCGTCCGGTACGAGGCCGAGCGCTCCCCCGCCGTCTGCACCGGCGCCATCGAATCGGAATGGCCCGGCTACTCGGACAGCGGCTTCTGCAACGCCGACAACGCGGTGGGCGCCTCCGCGCAGTTCACCGTGAACGCCGCCGCCGCGGGCACCGCCACGCTTCAGGTCCGGTTCGCCAACGGAACGACCACCGCCCGGCCCGCGACCGTCACGGTCAACGGATCGGCGGCCACCTCCGCGTCCTTCGAGGGCACCGGCGCATGGGGCACGTGGGTGACCAAGACAGTCACCGTGCCGGTGCGCGCGGGCAGCAACACGATCCAGCTCAGCCCGACCACGGCCAACGGGCTGCCCAATGTCGACTACCTCGACGTCGAGACGGGGGGCACCACGCCCCCGCCGACCGGCTCCGCGCTGTACGTGGCACCGAACGGCAGCGAGAGCGCAGCCGGGACGGAGACGGCGCCCACCACGCTCGCCTCGGCGATCTCCCGCGTCGGTTCCGGCGGGACGATCCTCATGCGCGGCGGGACGTACTCCCTCGCGCAGACCGTCACCATCGCCCCGGGCAACAACGGCACCGCCGCGGCCCCGACGGAGCTGTCCGCCTACCCGGGCGAGACTCCCGTGCTGAACTTCTCCGCCCAGGCCGAGGACCCCGCCAACCGCGGGCTCGCCGTGAACGGCGACTACTGGCACGTCAAGGGCCTCGTCGTCGAGCACGCCGGTGACAACGGGATCTTCGTCGGCGGCCACCACAACACCCTCGAACGCACGGTGACGCGCTTCAACCGCGACACCGGCCTGCAGCTCTCGCGGATCGCCTCCACCACTCCGCGCGACCAGTGGCCGTCCGACAACCTCGTCCTCAGCGCCGAGTCGCACGACAACGCCGACTCCGACGGCGAGGACGCCGACGGCTTCGCGGCGAAGCTCACCGTCGGCTCCGGCAACGTCTTCCGCTACGCCGTGTCGCACAACAACATCGACGACGGCTGGGACCTCTACACCAAGACCGACACCGGCCCCATCGGCGCGGTGACCATCGAGGACTCCCTCGCCTACGAGAACGGCACGTTGAGCGACGGGTCCCAGAACTCCAGCGGTGACCGCAACGGCTACAAGCTCGGCGGCGAGGACATCGGGGTCGACCACGTGATCCGGCGCAGCATCGCGTACGACAACGGCAAGCACGGATTCACGTACAACAGGAATCTCGGCACGATGTCGGTCTCGGACAACGTCAGCATCGACAACGCCGAGCGCAACTTCTCCTTCGACGGCGGCACTTCGGTGTTCCGCAACAACGTCTCGTGCCGCAGTTCCAGCGGCACGAACGACAAGACCGTGGGCGACGCCGACGCCACGAACCAGTTCTGGTCCGGCACGAACGGCTCCCGGTGCTCCGCGTACGCGGGCGCACTGGACTGGTCCTACGCCTCGGACGGCCGCCTCGCCGTGACCTTCGGCGGCAGCCGGGTGACGCCGTAGCCGACCGGTAGCACCGAAAGAAGGCCCAGGTCGGTGACCTGGGCCTTCGTCGTTCCCGTAGCCGGGGCGGTGGGGGTCAGTCGTAGCTGAAGTCGCCCACCGTCCAGGCGCTGACGTCGTCGATCGACACCCGGTACATCCCGCCGGTCTCCGGGATGCCGACGGTGCCCTGGAGGATGCGGGCGACGTGGAAGTGCAGGTGGGTGGGCGGGCCGTTCCTCCCCGGGGAGGCGGTGAAGATGCCGGAGAACTCGCCCAGCCGGGCGGAATCCGTCAGGACCTCCGACACGCGCTGCCGCCACACGGCTTCGGGAGCCAGCCGGCCGGTGATGACAGCACCACCGGTGACCACGGTCAGGGACATCTGATTGCTGTGCCCGGACTCCACCAGTGCGGCGATGTCCACGAGCAGCTCGTCGGTCTTCGACATGAAAGCCGAGTCTATTCGCCGGGACGACCGGCAGCGCTGCGCCGGGTCCGACGGTCCGGTGCCACCGGTCGGCATCACTGGCCGTTCGATGCCGATTACCTCGCCGTCGGACACGCGAAAACCTATGACGGTCACGGTAGACATTGAGTATCCGCGTGGCTATGGTTTCTCTCGTAGCCAAGGTTGAAGGCCCCGGCAGAGATGAACTGCCGGGGCGTAGTACACGCAGTGCGGTGCGGTGGTGGAGCATCGGAGCCAGGGCTTTCGCAGGACGGCGACGAGGCTGACGACCGGACCGGGTGACCCGCGGTGATCAGGGGTCACCACAGGCAGTACGCGGAACAGCAGTCGGTTGGCATGCGATATCTCGGCAAAGGCGCCGGACTGCGGGCGCGCGTGCTGAGGGGTCCGGTAGTCGGGTCCTCCGCCCGGTCAGTACGAGGGGCGGCGGGACGGCCTGCCGGGCAAGGTGCACGCGGTTCGAGGGTGCACCGACAGCAGTACCGGTTCGGCACATGTTGATCCAGAGGGAACGAACGGAGGATGCAGGCGCCATCAGGATCGCCCGGGCGGGACGGAAACGGCCCGGGTACCGCAAGACCCCGGAATGGAAGGTGGTCCCCGGTCAAGCAACCGCGATCCCCGCGCTCATGCCCTCCTTCAGGGCGAGGCCGCGGACACAGAAGGTCGGCGCAGCACTGAGGCCGACAGATGGTGTTGAATTTCCTTCGGGGCCTTGGTGCCGTACGGCACCAAGGCCCCTCGACGCGTTCCCAAGAAGAGGTGCAGATGACAGCGGATAATGCGCTCGGCGGCCGGCTCGACGACGACGACTACCCTGCGTACACCATGGGGCGGGCGGCCGAGATGCTCGGCACCAACGCCGGCTTTCTCCGTGCTCTCGGAGATGCCCGCCTGATCACCCCGCTCCGTTCCGAGGGCGGCCACCGGCGCTATTCCCGGTACCAGCTGCGGATCGCGGCCCGCGCACGCGAACTCGTCGACCAGGGCACCCCGGTCGAGGCCGCCTGCCGCATCGTGATCCTTGAGGACCAGCTCGAGGAAGCACAGCGCATCAACGCCGAATACCGCCGCACCGCGGCAAACGCGGCCGAGAGCTCCGGCTGAGCCCTTACCTTTCCCAGCCGACCGGCCTGCGCACCGTGCGTGCGCACGGACGGATGCGCCCGGGGCGGTCGGCGAGCAGCGTCGGCCCGTACGCCGGGGCCGGTGCGTCTCCCCACGGCCGGACCGGCCGGCCGGACAGCCCTTCGAAGGATTCCAGCAGGCCGTGACGGCCCTCCGCGTCGATCCAGCGCGTGCCGGCCAGGACACCGGCTCTGCGGACCGGCCGCATCGGCCTCGACGTCAGCGACCTGGAGGTCCTGCGCGTGCCCGGCGCGGCGTTCGCACACGACGGCGTCGTACCGCACGGGGAGAACGGCACCTCGGGCGGCATCTTCCTCGCCGACCGCCCCTCCCTGCCCTGCCCTGCCCTGCCCCGGCCCCTTCCCGGCCGGGAGACCTTGACCACATCGGCCGCGCGTGGGGATGCCGACGCCGCAGCCCCATGTTGGCACCCGAAGGACACCGCAGCGACTGAACAGGACATGACGTGACAGACGTATACGCCGGCCGTGCCGCAGACGCCCTCTCGCGCCCCTTCGCCGTCCGCGGACTCACCGCGCGCAACCGGATCGCGATGGCCCCCATGACCCGGCAGTTCTCGCCGAACGGCGTCCCGGGCCAGGACGTGGCGGACTACTACACGCGGCGGGCCGCCGGTGGTGTCGGGCTGATCATCACCGAGGGCACCTACGTCGACCACCACTCCGCGGGCACCAGCGACCGCATCCCGCGGTTCCACGGTGCGGAGGCACTCGCGGGCTGGGCGGACGTCGCGGACTCCGTGCACCGCGTGGGCGGCGCGATCATTCCGCAGCTGTGGCACGTGGGCGTCACCCGCACCGAGGGCGCCCCGCCCGTGGCGGACGCCGAGCCGGTCAGCCCCTCGGGCGTGTCACTGGCGGGTGCTGCCAAGGGGCGCGCCATGACGCAGAAGGACCTCGACGACGTGATCGGCGCCTTCGCCGACGCGGCGGCAGCCGCCGAGCGCGCCGGGTTCGACGGCGTCGAACTGCACGGCGCGCACGGCTACTTGATCGACCAGTTCCTCTGGTCGGGCACCAACCGGCGTACGGACGCCTACGGCGGCGACCTCGTCGCGCGGACCCGGTTCGCGGCCGAGATCGTGGCGGCCTGCCGTGCGGCCGTGTCCGACGCCTTCCCCCTCTTCTTCCGGATGTCCCAGTGGAAGATGGACGCGTACGAGGCGAAGCTCGCCGCGACGCCGGCGGAGTTGGACGCCCTGCTGACCCCGCTCGCCGACGCCGGTGTCGACGTCTTCCACGCGTCCACCCGCCGCTACTGGCTGCCGGAGTTCGACGACTCCGATCTGAACCTCGCCGGCTGGGTGAAGAAGATCAGCGGCAGGCCGACGGTCACCGTGGGCTCGGTCGGCCTGGACGGTGACTTCTTCAGCGCCTTCCAGGGCAACGGCTCGGGCGTCACCGGCATCGAGCAGCTGCTGGAGCGGCTGGAGCGCGACGAGTTCGACATGGTGGCCGTCGGCCGCGCGCTGATCGCCGACCCCGAGTGGGCGGCGAAGACGCTGCGCGGTCGCACCGACGAGATCACCCCGTTCGGCGCGGAGATGCTCTCGACCCTGCGCTGACCGGGCAGGACCGCGGGCTCAGGAGGCGGCCGGCGTCCAGCCACCGAGCCAGTCCGCGGTCTCCTGTCCCGCGGCCTGGCTGTCGGTGAGCTGCGGGCGGTCGGCGCTCGCGGTGCCCGCGCCGGGGCCGGTGTTCCGGTACTCGGCGAACCGGTCGTCCTTCCACGGGAATCCGCCCATGTCGGCCCAGGGGGCCGTCCTGATCGCGGCGCTCAGCGTGGTGTCGCGGACGGTGGTCTGCGGGTCGAGGCTCGCGTCGCCGCCCGCGTGCCAGTTGCGGCCCAGGAAGAAGCTGCCCGCGGACACGTCGCCGTTGACGACGGACCGGGTGATCAGGAAGCCCTTGCGGTCCGCGGGGGTGCTGGGCGCGGTGACGTAGCCGGCGGACGTACCGTCCCAGCGCTTCTTCAGCGTCAGGACGGAGCGGTCGATGACCGCGCTGGCCCGGCCGAAGACGAAGTCGACGTTCCCGGCGACGTAGGAGTTGGTGACGTACACCCGGCCGAGCCTGTCCTTGGCGGCGGTGTCCAGCAGGAGGGTGTCCTGGTCGCCGTCGACGATGATCCCGTCGAGGACCACCTGGTCGGCGGCGGTGCGCAGGGCGACGGCCTGGTGCCCGCTGAGCCCCTGGTTCGCGCCTTCGTCGAAGCTGTTGGTGATGGACAGGTTGCGGGCCTGGAAGTCGTCGGCCTCGACGGCGACGGTGGCGCTGCCGCTCGTGCCGTACGTGCCCGACCCGTCGGGCTTCGGCGTCCCCGCCGCGTTCCCGTAGACGATCACGGTGTCCTTGCGGCTCGCGCCCGAGCCCTGGATGGTGACGTGCGGCTTGTTCGCGGGGACCTTGACGGTCTCCCGGTACGTGCCGGGGGCGACCGAGATCAGCACCCGTGAGGCGTTGCCCGCCGGGACGGCGTCGACGGCCTTCTGCACGCTCGTGTACTGACCGCTGCCGTCCTTGGCCACGGTGATCGTCGTGGCCGCGGCGGCCACCGCCGCCGTGCCGATCGTCGTGCGCGGCCCGGTGCCCGCCTTGAGCAGGGCGGGGACGTCGGCGGCGCTGTCGAGGGTGTAGTCGTAGTACGTCCTCGGGTCGAACGCCTCGCCGCCGCCGCTCTCGTTGCGCCCGCTGGTGCCCGAGAAGACGTTCCCGCGCTGGACGACGACGGCCGTGGCGTCCCGGGTGACGGGGTTCGCGAGGCCCTCGAAGAAGGAGTTCTCCAGGACCATGCGCGTCCCGCCGCGCGCGTAGTTGCCGTAGGACGTCGTGATGGCGGTCCCGGGCACGTCCTGGAGGTAGTTGTTGTAGAGGTGGGCGTGCGCGACGTTGTCCGTGGACGGATTGCGCTGCTCGGTCTCGCGGAACCAGTTGTGGTGGATCGTGAGGTCACTGGTGACGTTCTCGGTCCAGCCGATGCCGAACGTCTTGTTGTTGTCGCTCAGCCGGTTCCAGGACACCGTGACGTACGTGCTGTCCTTGCGTATGTCGACGAGACCGTCGGCCATGTGCCGGAGGTCGTTGTGATCGACCCACACATGGTGCGCGCCGTCCATCTGGATCGCGTCGAAGTCGTGGTCCTTGTCGTTCCAGATGCCCTGGTAGGCGTCCCGGATCGTCAGGTTCCGGATGATGACGTTGTGCACGCCCTGGCCGAGGAAGAAGCCACCGCCGACGATCTGGCCCGCGGTTCCCGCGCCCACGATCGTCTTGTCCGACGCGACCTTGATCTCCTTGCCGACCGGGTCCATGGCGATCGTCGCGGCCACGACGATCACGTACGGCTCCGGAGCGGTCGCGTACTTCTCCAGGTCGGCGAGCGTCTTCACGGTGACGACCGTGCCGTCGCGCCCGCCGTACGTACCGTCCTGGCCGAGCGCCTCGACCGAGGCGAAGCCGTCGGCGGCGTCGAGGACCGAGGCCGGTACGGCAGGTGCCGCCGCCGCGTTCGCCCGGCTCTCGCCGGACAGGCCGAGGGCGCCGCCGTAGGCCAGGGCGACGGCCGCGGTCAGCGCCAGTGGAACACCGACGGTCAGGGCGGGCCTGTGCCTGCGGTGACGGGATGTGCTGCGTGTGTCAGTCACGTGATGCGTCCGTTCCACTCCGTGGGGGGATGGGCACTCGTCAGTCGCCGCCGGAGAGCGGAAGGTTGCCGCGGACGCGCAGAGGTCCGGGCGCCGTCGTGAACGGCGCCCGGACCTGTGGTTCGGCTCGGCCGGTGGTCAGGGCCGACGGCAGGGGTACGGGGGACTCGGCCGGGCTCCTGCCCGCACCGCTCAGGCGCGGCCGGTCGCGGCGGGGCCGACCAGTTCTTCCAGTACGTCCTCCATCGTGACGAATCCGATGACGGTGCCCTTGTCCCCGGTCACGGCCGCCAGGTGCGTGCCCGCGGCCCGCATCGCGGTCATCGTGTCGTCGAGCGGGGAGTCGATCTCGACGCGGATGACGGGGTGGAAGGCGCTCCTCGGGAGCGGCCGGGTGCGCTGGACGACGCCGAGGGCGTCCTTGATGTGCAGGTAACCCAGCACCTCGTCCCCCGGTCCGGTGACCGGCAGCCGGGAGAAGCCCGAGGTGGCCGCCGCTCGCTCCAGCTGCTGCGGGGTGATGTCGTGGTCGACGGTGACGGTCCGGTTGAGCGGGACCATGACCTCGCCGACCGGGCGGGTGCCCAGCTCCAGGGCGTCGCGCAGCCGTTCGCCGTCGGCCGGTGCGAGCAGCCCGGCCTCACTGGAGTCCTTCACGAGCCGGACGAGTTCGTCGTCGGTGTAGACGGAGGCGACCTCGTCCTTCGGCTCGACCCTGAGCAGCCGCAGCAGGACGTTGGCGAAGGCGTTGATGCCGAAGACGACCGGGCGCAGGGCCCGGGTCAGGGCCACCAGCGGCGGGGCCAGCGCGAGGGCGGTCTGCGCGGGAGCGGCCAGCGCGATGTTCTTCGGGATCATCTCGCCGACCAGCATGTGCAGGTACGTGGCGAGGGCCAGCGCGATCACGAACGCGATGGGGTGCACCAGGGCCTCGGGCACACCGATCGTCTCGAAGGGCGGTTCCAGGAGGTGGGCGATGGCCGGCTCGGCCACGGCCCCCAGGACCAGGGAGGAGATGGTGATGCCGAGCTGGGCGGTGGCCATCGCGGCCGACAGGTGCTCAAGACCCCACAGCGTGCTCCTGGCGCGGGCGTCGCCCTTGACGGCCCGGGGCTCGATCTGGCTGCGGCGTACGGAGATCAGGGCGAACTCCGCCCCGACGAAGAACGCGTTGGTGAAGAGGGTGAAGACGCCGATGGCGAGCTGGAGCATGGTCATCGGGAGCCCTCCTCGACGAGCTGCGCGGCGACGGGCGCGGGCGCGGTGACGCGCACCCGGTCGGCGCGGTGGTGTTCGACGTGGAGGACGGCCAGGTGCCAGCCCTCGACGGAGACCGTGTCGGTGGGTACGGGGATGCGTTCCAGGCGGGTCGCGACCAGGCCGGCGAGGGTTTCGTACGGACCTTCCGGCACGTCGAAGCCGATGGATTCGAGCTGGTCCAGACGGATGCTCCCGTCCGCCTCCCAGACCGCGCGCCCGTCCGCGGCGAGTCCGCCCGGCGCCAGGTCGGGGCGCTCGTCGGGGTCGTGCTCGTCGCGGACCTCGCCCACGACCTCCTCGACGATGTCCTCGACGGTGGCGACGCCCGCCGTGCCGCCGTACTCGTCGATGACGACGGCCATCGTGCGGCTCTGGCGGAGCCGTCCCAGCAGGGTGTCGACGGGCAGCGAGTCGGGTACGAGGAGCGGCGCCGTGGCCAGGTCGGTGACCGGGGTCCGGTGGCGCAGCGGCTCGTCCAGGGCGAGCACGTCGCGGATGTGGACGGTGCCGATGACCTCGTCGAGGCTGTCGCGGTAGACGGGGAAGCGGGACAGTCCGGTGGCCAGCGTCAGATTGGCCGCGTCGGCCGCCGTGGCGCCGGCTTCGAGGGCGCGGACGTCCACGCGCGGGGTCATCACGTTCTCGGCGGTCAGGTCGGCGAGGTGGAGGGTGCGGACGAACAGCTCGGCGGAGTCCTGCTCGATCGCGCCCTCACGGGCGGAGTGCCGGGCGAGGGCGACGAGCTCCTCCGGGGTGCGGGCGGAGGCCAGCTCCTCGGCGGGTTCCATGCCGAAGCGGCGTACGACACGGTTCGCGGTGTTGTTGAGGTGCCGGATCAGCGGGGCGAAGCAGGCGGTGAACGCACGCTGCGGGCCGGCCACGACCTTGGCGACGGCCAGCGGGCTGGAGATCGCCCAGTTCTTCGGTACGAGCTCGCCGATCACCATCAGCACCACGGTGGAGAGCGCGACGCCGAGCAGCGTGGCGACGGTCGGGACGGCGCCCGGAGGCAGGCCGACCGCTTCCAGCGGGCCGCGCAGGAGCACGGCCAGGGAGGGTTCGGCGAGCATGCCGATGACCAGCGAGGTGACGGTGATGCCGAGCTGGGCACCGGAGAGCTGGAACGTGAGCCGTTTGGCGGCCTTCAGGGCACTCTCGGCGCCCCGCTCGCCGGCCTGTGCGGCGCGCTCCAGCTCACCGCGTTCGATCGTGGTCAGGGAGAACTCGGCTGCGACGAAGACCGCGCATGCCAGCGTGAGCGCGAGCGCGAGGAGGAGCAGGAGTACTTCGCTCACCGTGCCACCGCCGCCCTGTGACGCGAAGGGGCGGGAATGGCACGGCTCGTACTGGGAGGCTCACCCATTGCGGGACCGGAGCTCCTTTTCGGTTCGGACGGCGGTCGGACGAAAGGCGGGGCGTTCCACCCCTCCCCTGATGGTAAAGGGAAAGCAAAGCGATCCCGTGTGGCGCCGGTCACAGCGCACTCCGTGCCCGGTCCACCGGCCGGCCACCTTGCCGCGCTACCGTGCGCCGACAGCGGGCGGATCCCGCGCGTGCGGGGAGGACGATTCATGAGCGGGACGGACACGGGCGGACTGCGCCGACGGCTCGGCGTGCGCGACGCCGTGGTGATCGGGCTGGGCTCGATGATCGGAGCCGGCGTCTTCACCGCCTTCGGGCCCGCCGCCGAAGCCGCCGGATCCGGACTGCTGCTCGGCCTGGCACTGGCCGCGGTGGTGGCGTACTGCAACGCGACCTCGACCGCCCGGCTGGCCGCCCGTTATCCACAGTCCGGCGGCACCTACGTCTACGGCCGCGAACGCCTGGGCGACTTCTGGGGCTACCTGGCCGGCTGGGGATTCGTCGTCGGCAAGACCGCCTCGTGCGCCGCCATGGCCCTCACGGTCGGCGCGTACGCCTGGCCGGGGCAGGCGCACGCGGTGGCCGTGGCCGCCGTCGTGGCGCTGACCACGCTGAGCTGCGCCGGCGTGCAGAAGGCGGCCGGGGTGACCCGGGCCGTCGTCGCGGTCGTCCTGGCCGTGCTGGCCGCGGTCGTCACCGCGCTCCTGACCAGCGGCGCGGCCGAGACCTCCCGCCTCGGCATCGGCGGCGACATCACGGCGGGCGGTGTGCTCCAGGCCGCCGGGCTGCTGTTCTTCGCCTTCGCCGGGTACGCGCGCATCGCGACCCTCGGCGAGGAGGTCCGCGACCCCCGGCGCACCATTCCCCGGGCCATCCCCCTCGCCCTCGGCATCACCCTCGCCGTCTACACCGCGGTCGCCGTGGCCGTCCTGGCCGTCCTCGGCCCGGAGCGGCTCGCCCAGTCGGCCGCCCCGCTCACCGACGCCGTGCGGGCCGCGGGTGTCCCGGCACTGGCGCCCGTGGTGCGCGTCGGCGCGGCCGTCGCCGCCCTCGGCTCCCTGCTCGCACTGATCCTCGGCGTCTCCCGCACCACGCTCGCCATGGCCCGCGACCACCATCTGCCCCGAACGCTGGCAGCCGTCCACCCCCGGTCCGGCGTCCCCCGCCACGCCGAGATCGCCGTGGGCACCGTCGTCGCCGTGCTGGCCGCGACGGTCGACGTGCGGGACGCCATCGGCTTCTCCTCCTTCGGCGTGCTCGTCTACTACGCCATCGCCAACGCCGCCGCCCGCACCCTCGGTCCCGACGAGGGACGGCCGCCCCTGCCCGTGCCCCTGATCGGCCTGGCCGGCTGTCTCGTGCTCGCGTTCACCCTGCCCGTGGACTCGGTCCTCGTCGGCGGCTCGGTCCTGCTGGCCGGCGCCGCCGTGTACGGTCTGCGCGGCCGGACCAGGAACTGATGCGCACCCGGCGCCCCCCGACTTGCCGGACCGCCGCGTATGGGGTTGGTTCGAGGTAGGTGTGTACGTGGTTCCCGTCTCCCCGGTTGGGGGTGAACCGACGTGCTGTTCACCGATCGCGCCGAAGCGGGGCGGCTGCTCGCCGAAGCACTCAGACCGCTGGCCGCCGAGCGTCCCGTCGTCCTCGGCCTGCCGCGCGGCGGGGTCCCCGTGGCCTTCGAGGTGGCCCAGGAACTCGGCGCACCCCTCGACGTGATCGTCGTCCGCAAGCTCGGCGTTCCCTACCACCCCGAGCTGGGCTTCGGCGCGATCGGCGAGGACGGGGTACGGGTCATCAGCGAGGAGATCGTCCGGCATACCGGGGTCACGGAGCAGGACCTCGCCACCGTCGAGCGCGCCGAGCAGGCCGAACTCGTGCGCCGGGCACGGGCGTTCCGCGCCGACCGGCCCCGCGTTCCGCTGGCGGGCCGGACGGTGATCCTGGTCGACGACGGGATCGCGACCGGGGCCACGGCCGAGGCCGCGTGCGCGGTCGTACGGGCCCAGGGTGCGGGCCGGGTGGTGCTCGCCGTTCCCGTGGCGCCGCCGAGCGCGGTCGAGCGTCTCCGCGCCAGGGCGGACGACGTGGTCTGTCTGTCGGCGCCCGCGCTGTTCTCCGCCGTCGGCGAGTGGTACCGCGACTTCTCCCAGACCCCCGACGAGGACGTCGTCGCCCTGCTGGCCCGCGCCGCACGCCGCGACCTGCCGCCCCGGACCGTCCGCACGACCGAGGTGGAGGTGGAGGCCGACGGCCTCGGACTCGCCGGTGAACTCGCCCTCCCGGAGGACGCCGAGGCGGTCGTGGTGTTCGCCCACGGTTCCGGAAGCAGCCGCCACAGCCCCCGTAACCGCGCGGTGGCCGAGTACCTGAACCGGGCCGGCCTCGGCACCCTCCTCTTCGACCTGCTCGTGCCCGAGGAAGAAGCCGACCGCAGCCAGGTCTTCGACATCGAGACGCTGGCCCGGCGGCTGACGGACGCCACCCGCTGGCTGCGCGACCGGGTGGCCGTGCCGTTCGGCTACTTCGGGGCGAGCACCGGTGCCGCCGCCGCGCTCACGGCCGCCGCAGCGGCCGACGCGGACGTCGACGCGGTGGTCTCGCGCGGCGGGCGCCCCGACCTCACCGGGCGGCGGCTCGCGGACGTACGGGCGCCCACCCTGCTCATCGTCGGCGGCCACGACGAGCAGGTGCTCGACCTCAACCGGCTCGCGCGGGACGAGCTGCGCTGCGAGAGCCGGCTGGAGATCGTGCCGGGTGCCACGCACCTCTTCGAGGAGCCGGGCGCGCTGGACGCCGTGGCCGAGCTCGCGCGCGACTGGTTCACCCGGCACCTGGTGACGGTGCCGGGTGAACGGTGACGGCCGGAGCATGCCTCACGCCGTGGCGGCCGGGGATCACGTCAGCGGGTACGACGTACGTCCCGATGCCTCGTCGATCTCGTCATGGGCCTTGGTCAGCAGCTTCATCGCCAGTTCGTTGAGGGCTCTGCCGCCCGCGATCTCCTCGCCCACCCTCGGCTGCTCCGAGTCGCTCGGGTGTCGGCTGGCGTAGCCGTGCGCACGCATCTCGGTTCCGTCCGGGAGACGCACCAGGGCAGCCGCACGGGTGCGGTTGCCGTCCTCCTCGAATTCGAGCTCGATGTGCCATCCGACAGCGGTCTTCAGCATGACGGTCACCTCCGGAAACCCCCTCCGGACAACCCCTCCTACCAGGGTGCCCCCGTTCCCTCCACCGCGCAGCACGCGCACGGGCGGGGCACACTCGGACGTAGGGCTTCTTCCGCCTTCCGAGGGTCGTCGCGCGTATCCGTTGCGAGGTTTCCCAAGTGCTCGACGTGCCGGTCTGGCTGTGGGTGACATTCGTCGCCGTCGTGGTCGTCTCTCTGCTGATCGACCTCATGGCGCACCGGACCGCGCATGTGATCGGATTCAAGGAAGCCACCCTGTGGAGCGGGATATGGATATCCCTCGCGCTCGCCTTCGGCGGGGTCGTCTTTCTGGTTCTCGGAACGACCGCGGGGACCGAATACACCACCGCGTGGCTGCTGGAGAAGAGCCTGTCCGTCGACAACCTCTTCGTCTTCGCCCTGATCTTCTCCTATTTCAAGGTGCCCCGCGCCTATCAGCACCGCGTCCTGTTCTTCGGAGTCATCGGCGCCCTCGTGTTCCGCGGAATCTTCCTGTCCCTGGGCGTGGCCGTGGTCAGCCGGTTCACCGCCGTGCTCTTCGCCTTCGCGGCCGTCCTCTTCTACAGCACGTACAAGATCCTGAGCGGGCAGGAGGAGACCTTCGACCCGGGCCGGAGCATCGCCGTGCGGCTGCTCCGGAAGATCGTCCCGGTGCGCGACGACTACGACGGGACGAAGTTCCTCGTCAAGGAGGCGGGCCAGTGGGTGGCGACCCCGCTGCTCGCGGTGGTCGCCGCGATCGAGACGGCCGACCTGGTGTTCGCGGTCGACAGCGTGCCGGCCGTCCTCGCGGTCAGCGACGACGCGTTCATCGTCTACACCAGCAACGCGTTCGCCATTTTGGGCCTGCGGGCCCTGTTCTTCCTGCTGGCGGGCATGCTCGACCGGTTCCATTACCTCAGTCACGGAGTGGCGATCATTCTCGCCTTCATCGGCTTCAAACTCATCCTCCAGGCGTCCCACGAGCTGATCAGCGACTCCATTCCGGAAATCTCCTCACCGGTGAGTCTGGCCGTGATCGTGGTGATCCTGAGCATTTCCGTGGCGCTGAGTGTGCGCCGTACCCATGCGCGGCAGCCGTGACTCCCGAAGGTAAAGCACAGGGAAAACTTTCCACGACCGGTCCGCGGGACTACCGTTGAAGAATGTCCAGGAAAGAGCGCGAGAACACGTCGCAGGCCGCGTTCATGTGTCCGGCCTGCAAGCACCCCGTCGCAAGCGCCGTGACCCGGCACAAGACGCTCGGAATCTTCGTACCCGTATGGGGACCGGGCCCCTGCCACAACCCCGACTGCCTCAATTTCCGGGCGGACACGGAGCGTACGGAGCACCGGACCCACTCGTAGACCCGCCGCGCACCGCCGCACCCTCCACGGGCACCGACCCGGGGACCCCCGTCGGCTCCGGGATCTGACCTGCCCTCACCAACGAGATGCGGCACACCCCGACTCATGGCAATTTATGCCGTATTGACCACCTGGGCAGTGCGGCATCCTCGGATGGCGCCGTGGCCGTTGCGAGGAGTGCCGCATGAGCACGATGGACATCCCGTCCGACGTTCCGAAACCGCGCACGCAGACTGCGAAACCGGCCGTTGCAGGGATGACCTGGGTCACCCTCGCGCTGATGACCACCGCTTCCGTGGCCAGCCTGCGGTCCGCCCCGACCATGGCCGTCTACGGTCTGGCCTGCGTCTTTCTCTACCTCATCCCGGCCATCATCTTCCTGATGCCGACAGCGCTCGTCTCCGCGGAGCTCGCCTCGGGATGGAACGGCGGCGTCTACCGCTGGGTCAGCGAGGGCCTGTCGAAGCCACTGGGCTTCCTGGCCGTGTGGTGCCAGTTCGCGATGACGATCTTCTACTACCCGAGCCTGCTGGCCTACGTCGCCAGCACCATCGCGTACGTCATCGATCCGGCCCTGGCCAGCAGCGGTCTCTACACCGCGATCGTGATCATGGTCCTGTACTGGACCGGGGTCTGGGTCTCCGCCCGTGGCACGAAGGCAGTCGCCGGGCTCTCGTCCTGGGGCCTGATCATCGGCACCCTGATCCCCGGCACCATCCTGGTCGTCCTGGGCATCGTCTTCCTCGGCCAGGGCAACGGTTCGGCCGCCCCGATGACCGCCAGCCACCTGCTCCCCCAGTGGACGGGGCTCGCCAGTCTGGTGCTGATCGTCAACAACTTCCTGAGCTACTCGGGCATGGAGATGAACGCCGTCCACGTCTCCTCGCTCAAGAACCCGGCCAAGGAGTACCCGCGCTCGATGTTCCTGGCCATGGGCCTGGTGCTGCTGATCTTCATCCTTCCGGCCCTGGCGATCAGCTGGGTCGTACCGGCCAATCAGCTGAGCCTGACCGCGGGCGTGATGCAGGCGTTCGACGCCTTCTTCTCGTACTTCAACATCGGCTGGCTCACCCCGATCGTGGCCATCGCCCTGGTCGCCGCCGCACTCGGCGGCATGCTGACCTGGCTCGCCGGACCCTCCAAGGGCCTCCTGCTGATCTCCCGTGAGGAGGGCTATCTGCCGCCCTTCCTCCAGAAGCTCAACAAGAACGGCATCCAGCAGAACATCCTCGTCACCCAGGGCATCGTCACCACGGCCATCGCCCTGATGTACGCGCTGATCCCCGACGTCTCCAGCGCCTACTGGATCTTCTCGGTCATCACCACGCAGGTGTATCTCATCGTCTACCTGCTGATGTTCGCCGCGGCGATCCGGCTGCGACAGAAGCAGCCCGACCACCCGCGCGGCTACCGCGCCCCCGCCCTCATCCCGCTCTGCGTCCTCGGACTGCTCGCCTCGCTGGCCGCGCTCGTCATCGGCTTCGTGCCGTCCTCGCAGTTCGGCGGAAACAGCGTCTGGGCGTACATCGGCCTGATCGGCGGCGGCCTGCTCCTCCTCGGCCTGGTCATTCCGTACCTCTTCCTCAAGCTCCGCAAGCCGAGCTGGCGCATGCCCGCCCAGGGCCACGCGGACGAGCCGAACCCGGAGGGTGCCGCATGAGTCCCACCCGAATGGCCTCCGAACACCGCTGGGTCTACATCGGGGCGATCGTGATCCTGGTCGCCCTCATGGTCATCGGCGTCATCCAGTACCAGTCGATCAAGAAGACCAACGACACGAAGGAGAAGGCGGACCAGCTCAGCGAGCAGCTGGTCGCGGCCGGATTCCCGGCGCCCGACACCGGTGTCGTCCAGCGACTGCTGGGCACGGACGGCGGCATCGTGTGCGAGTCCCCCGACGACGCGCTGCAGACCGCCCTGTGGAAGATCCAGATGTCCAACGGCTCCGGCGGACCGGGCCAGCGGCCCGTCATCTCCGACACCAGGGCGGTCGAGGCCGAACGCATCGTCCTCCAGGTCTACTGCCCGGACCAGGTCGACGACTTCGACGAGGCCGTCGACAGCCTCAAGACCGACGACACCGTCCGGCGCTGACCTCCGTACCCGGCCGCACCACACCACACCCCGTGAGGGAGCCACCATGAACGAAGCCGAACTCGCCGACCGGATCGCCGCCCTGATGCCCCGCGCCCAGGCCGACCTCACCGAGCTCGTGTCGATCCCCTCCGTCGCCGACCCCCGGCAGTACCCGCCCGAGGAGTGCAAGCGGGCCGCCCAGTGGGTCGCGGACGCCTTCACGGAGGCGGGCCTCCAGGACGTACACCTCGCCGAGACCCCGGACGGCAGCCATGCGGTGCTCGGCCACCGGCCGGCGCCGCCCGGCGCCCCGACGGTGCTCCTCTACTGCCACTACGACGTGCAGCCGCCCCTCGACGACGCCGCGTGGACCTCGCCGCCCTTCACGCTCACCGAGCGCGACGGCCGCTGGTACGGGCGCGGCACCGCGGACTGCAAGGGCAACATCGTCATGCACCTCACCGCGCTGCGCGCCCTCGGCGACGACATCCCGGTCGGCCTGAAGTTCGTCGCCGAGGGCTCGGAGGAACAGGGCACCGGCGGTCTGGAGGCGTACGTCGGACAGCACCGCGACGCCTTCCTCGCCGACACCCTCCTGGTCTGCGACACGGGGAACGCGGCGGTGGGCCGGCCCACCGTCACCACGTCCCTCCGGGGTCTGGTGAACCTCGTGGTCACCGTCTCGACCCTGCGGGGCGAGCTGCACTCGGGGATGTTCGGCGGACCGGCCCCGGACGCGCTCGCCGCCCTGATCCAGCTGCTGTCCACGCTGCGCGACCCGGACGGCGGAACCCGCGTCGAGGGACTCGACTCCTCCGGCACCTGGACCGGGGCCCCTTACGAGGAGGAGCAGTTCCGCCGCGACGCCGACGTGCTGGACGGGGTCGCCCTCACCGGCTCCGGAACGGTCTCGGACCGGCTCTGGGCCCGCCCCGCCGTCACCGTCCTCGGCATCGACTGCCCTCCCGTCGTCGGCTCGTCCGCCGCGATCCAGGGCACCGCGCGGGCCCGGGTCAGCCTGCGCGTACCGCCGGGAACGGATGCGGACGCCGCCCTCCGGGCGCTGACCACCCATCTGGAGAAGGCCGCTCCCTGGGGCGCGAAGGTGTCCGTCGAGACCGAGAGCACCGGCTCGCCGTTCCGGGCGGCCACCGACGGGCCCGCCTACGCCACGCTCGGCAAGGCCATGGCGGACGTCTACGGAACCCCGATGTCCTCGCTGGGCCAGGGCGGTTCGATCCCCCTGTGCAACGTGCTCACCGAGGAGTACCCGGACGCCGAGATCGTCCTCATGGGCGTCGAGGAACCGCAGTGCCTCATCCATGCCCCCAACGAGAGCGTCGACCCGAGCGAGATCCGGAACATGGCGCACGTGGAGGCCCTCTTCCTGCTCCGCTACGGATCCGCCACCGAAGGCTGACACCCCATGGGGGGAGGGGGGGTTCAGCGGGAGGAACCGCGCCGAAAGCCGCGCGATCACGCCGGTATACAGTGCGAAAATCATTCCGTTGAGTAGGTGGGGGCCCTGACATGGCACTGTTCGGAAACGCGCACACGATCGACCCGGCGACGGCTCAGCAGGACTACGCGCGGCTGCTGTCGCAGGGCGAACAGATCAGCGCCGCCTATCTGTTGATCCGCGACACGATCCTGTTCACCGACCATCGGCTCATCCTCGTCGACAAGCAGGGGATCACCGGCAAGAAGGTGGAGTACCACTCGGTCCCGTACCGGAGCATCACGCACTTCTCGGTGGAGACGGCCGGCACGTTCGACCTGGAGGCCGAGCTCAACATCTGGATCTCCGGGGCCGCCCTGCCGGTCCAGAAGACCTTCTCCAAGGGTGTCGACATCTACGAGGTGCAGGCCATCCTGGCGCAGTACGTGGCCAAGTAGGTCACCGGCCGGTCCGCACAGCCCCTCCGCGTACTCCCGTCACCGACGGCGTTCGCGGAGGGCCGCCACCGCGTCCCTGATGGCCGGCAGCTGGGCGTACAGCGCGTCTCCGGGGCAGCCGGTGAGATAGCTGTCCCGGTGCCCCGAGATGACGTGCAGCTCGGCCGCGTGGCCCTTCGGGAAGCGGCTCTCGTCGTTCGTGGAGACCAGCCGCACCGAACCGCGCGGATCGGCCCCAGGGCGCAGCTTCCATGCGATCACCCGCGCTATCGCCTCCACGACCGCCTTCGGTACGGGCACCCCGGCCCCGAAGGTGCCGATCGCCGCGATCCCGACACTGTCCGCGTTGAAGCCCTTGGTGTGCGCGCCGCGCACCGGCCGCGTGATGCCGCCGGCCCGCCCCTCGTAGATGGTCCCGCACCGGTCGACGACGAAGTTGTACCCGATGTCGTCCCACCCGTCCTGCTTGATGTGGTCCGCCTGGATCCCACGCAGCAGCTCCGGGGCGTCGGCGCAGTCGTACCCGTTGGTGTGCCCCGTGTGGTGGATGAAGGCGGCGCTCACCCGGCCCGTGTACGTCGCCGCGTGCCTGACCATGCGCTCGTCGGCCCCCCAGTCCGACCGGGGGACGATCTCGGGCTGCGGCGCCCCCGGCGGGGCCTCGGGGAGGGCGAGCCGTGCGGGCGCGGCGAACCGTACCGGGGCATCCCGAAGGACCAGGAAGGCCAGCGGTATGGACACGGCACACAGGACGAGCCGACGCGACCACATGGGCATGCGTCCACCCTGCGCCCTGATCAGCAGTCCCGCAGCGGTGCCGGGCAACCGAGTGAGGCAGGGGTGCCGGGGAGGCGGCCCGGCAGAACATACCGATCATGCCTTTTGGGGCATCCCGCACCGTTTCGGCCAATCAGCGGCCACGGTCAGGACGCGACCGCTTCCCTGCTCTCCTTGAGGAGCCGTTCGGCGCGGTGCGGAGACGTGTCGAGCCGCGACAGCACACCCGGGACGGCGTTGTTGGGGAGGATGAGTTCGAAGAGGGCCGAGATCTCGCTGACGAGTTCCGGCGGCTCGGACATCGATTCGGCCACCAGCTGGATTCCGGTCCACGCCCCGACGAACAGCCGCGAGGTGGTCACGGGGTCGACATGCGGAAGCAGTTCCCCGCGGTTCTTGGCCTCGGTGAGGATCTCCGTGCCCATCGCGATCCAGTCCGGCCAGCGCGTCCCGAACATGCCACGGGCTCTGGGGTCGACGGACAGCCTGATGGACGCGCTGAGCATCGGCTCCCGGGGCAGCCGGTACGCCAGCAGCAGGGCTATGTCCACCCACTCCTGGAGCTTGAACGCCTGTGGCGTGAGCCCCTCGGCGGTCACCGCCTCGGCGAGAACTCCCCGCGCAAGCTCTTCCTTCGAGGTGAAGTGGAAGTAAAGTGCACCTCGGGTTAGTCCAGCTCGCTCAAGGATCGATGCGATGGTGGCGGCGTCGTAACCATGCTCGTCGAAGACTTCTGCCGCCGCTTCGAGGAAGACCCTGCGCGTGCGGATCGCCCGTTGCTGTCTGGCCAACTCGCTCTCCCTTTTGACCTCGTCTTTGCACGTGCTTAAAAACAAACGGGTGAGCCGGTATCATATCAGCGCGCGCTTCACCGCATCGCGCCACGTCCTGGGGGGACCGTGTCCGAAGCTTCTGTGGTTCACGACGACTTGACCACGGTGCCGAAGGAGTTCGTGCATCTCAAGCACGACGCATCCGTGTTCATCACCGGCTGGAAGCAGCTGGGCGAGGGCGAGTTCACGCTCACCGCCCGTTGGCCCGCAGCCGTCGAAGGCCGTGCCTACGACCCCAGGGTGCTCACCCAGACCATCCGGCAGAGCGGCCTGGTCATCGCCCACGGCGCCTACGACGTACCGCTGACGCATCACACGCTGCTCCACTACTTCAACTTCACCGTCCGGCCGGGCTTCCACGTCCCCAACGACCGTCCGTCGGCCCTGGACATCGAGATCAAGGTCTCGGAGCCCACCAGGCGCGGGAGGAACGTCAGCGGCCTCGGCATGGATGTTCATGTGCTCCAAGACAACACCACTGTGGCGGTCGCGAATTCTGAGTTCGGCTGGATTTCGCCGGCCGCCTACCGTCGGCTGCGCGGTGAACAACTCTCCAACAGCTGGAACGAATGGCGGCTTCCCGCTCCCGTGGCCGCTCACACCGTCGGCCGCCCGGCCGCTTCGGACGTGGTCCTCGCGGCCACCGGCCACCCCCACCGCTGGCAGCTGCGCAACGACGTCGCCAACGTCATCCTCTTCGACCACCCGGTCGACCACGTCCCGGGACTGGCGCTGATGGAGGCGGGCTATCAGGCGGCCCAGGCCGTGCTCTCCCCCGCGTCCTTCGAGCCCACCGGCATCGCCAGCAGTTTCGAGCGGTACGTCGAGTTCGACCGGCCCTGCTGGGTCGAGGCCGAGAGGCTCGCGTCCGACCGGCCCGGTCACACCGCGGTGCGGGTCACGGGCACCCAGGACGGCCGGTCCGTCTTCCGTCTCGAACTGAGCGGAACGATCCGGCAGCGCTGACGCACCGACGGGTACGGGGCCGGCGGAGTCCGCCGGCCCCGTACCCGCGTGATCACTGGTTGATGAAGCCGCCGTCCACCGGCATGACCGTGCCCGTGAGGAACGGGCAGCGGTCGCTGAGCAGCCAGGCCGCGGCAGCCGCGATCTCCTCGGGCTCCGCCGTACGGCCCTGCGGAGTAAGCGAGTTGACCATCTCCTCGAGGCCGGGGTTGCGCCCGAACCAGTCGGCGGTGATCTCGCTGCGCGTCGTACCGGGAGCGACGGCGTTGACCCGGATGCCCTGCTTCGCGTACTCGTCGGCAGCGGCCCGCGTGAGACCGACCACGGCGTGCTTGGACGCTATGTAGGGAGCGGCGGCGGGTATCGCCACCAGCCCGGCCACGCTGCTGTTGTTGACGATCGTGCCGCCGCCCTGTTCGAGCATCGCCGCGATCTCGTACCGGAGGCAGTTCCACACGCTGCGGACGTTGGTGTCCATGAGGGTGTCGTAGACGTCGTCCCCCATCAGGTGCATCGGCGTCCGGTCGCCGCCGAGACCTGCGTTGTTGAAGGCCGAGTCCAGGCGCCCGTACGTCGAGACGGCGAAGTCCACCGCACGGGAGACCTCGTCCGCGACGGACACGTCGGTGACGACGTAGGCCGCCTCCGCGCCCTTGTCCCGCAGCTCACCGACCAGCGCTGCCAGCCGCTCTTCGCGGCGGGCCGCCAGCACCACCTTCGCACCCTCCTGGGCGAAGACGCGGGCCGCTGCCGCGCCAATTCCACTGCTCGCCCCGGTGATGAGGACGACTTTGTCTGAGAGGAGATCGTTGCTCATGCGCGCAGTGTCGCAGGGCGATGCGGCACGGGCTCCGGCAGCCCCGCCTCTCCGGTACGCACCGCGAGACGGGGCAGCATCAGCGACCAGAACTGGGTGACGGCCGTGCACGAGGACCACTGCGCGTCGGCGCGTCCCAGGATCTCCGAGCCCACCACCGCGGCCGTGACGGCGGACACCGCCGCGTCCAGCGGAACGTCCGCCGCCAGCGCGCCCCGTTCACCGGCGAGCGCCAGTGTCGAGCGGACCCAACTGCGCCACTCCAGCCAGAGTTTGGCGTCCTCCTGCCAGGTGGCGTCGTGGCCCAGGCCGAACGCTGCCCTCAACACCACGTCCTGGGACAGCCGTTGGGCCAGTGCGCAGGAGGTGTCGACGAGGAGGTGCAGCGGCTCGGGGTGAGCGGGCGGGCACGGGGCGATGATGCTGTGCAGCGTCTGCGCCGCGGCGGACTCGACCGCCTCCCCCAACTCCCTTTTGCTGCTGAAGTGGAAGTGCAGTGCACCGCTGCTGACTCCGGCGCGGGCGCTGATGTCGGAGAGGGAAGACAGTCCGAAACCGCTCCGGTCGAAAGCCTCGGCGGCCGAACGGATCAACTCTTCGCGCGTACGCACCGCACGGTCCTGCTTGGCCATCCTGAGCTCCGGGGGCGTGGTCGAACGACGGGTCGGTGGTCGGTCCATGAATCCGTGAGCACAGGTGTGCGCGGTGACGTTCACGCTAACAAACCGGTCGTATGGTTTGAGCGACACTTCGTTGCATCTGGCCGAAATTCTTCCCTGCCCACGGCCCCGGTCGGCCGCGCGGTACCGTGCCGCATGCTCGCTATCCAGTTCGGCCGCTTCGGTGGTCCAGAAGTCCTCGCACCCGTTGAACTGGCCGCCCCCGTCGCGGGCCCCGGAGAGGTGCTCCTCACGGTCGAGGCAGCCGGAGTGAACTTCGCGGACACCCATCAGGTGGACGGCTCGTACCTGACCGCCGACGCGCTGCCGTTCGTACCCGGCAGCGAGGTCGTGGGCCGCACCCCCGCCGGGACGAGGGTGCTGGCCCGGGTCTCGCGCGGTTACGCGGAACAGGTGGTCGCCAAGGAGTCCGCCCTCCAGGAGATCCCCGAGGAGCTCGGTGCCGCGGAAGCCCTCGCCCTGATGATGCAGGGGCTGACCGCCTGGCATCTGCTCCGCTCGGCGGCCCGGCTGCGCGCGGGCGAGACCGTGGTCGTGCACTCCGCGGCCGGCGGCGTGGGCAGTCTCGCCGTCCAGCTGGCCAGGGAGTTCGGTGCCGGGCGGGTGCTCGCCCAGGTCTCGACCCCCGCCAAGGAGTGTCTGGCCCTGGACCTCGGCGCGGACGCGGTGATCACGTACCCGCACGAGGAGAAGGCGGACGTCGTCCTGGACGCCGTGGGCGGCGAGCTCTTCGACCAGGCCCTGGGCTCCCTGGCGTCCTACGGGCGCTTGGTGACCTATGGCAACGCCGCCCGCGGGGGGTTCACCCCGGTCGACCCGGCACGGCTGAACCGGCTCAACGCGGCGGTCGTCGGGTTCTGGCTGCGGCCCGCGCTGGCGGCGCCGGGCGCGGTCTCCGGCCCCCTCAAGGAACTCTTCGGCCTGGTGGCCGAGGGGCGTCTCAAGCCGGTGGCCGGAGGGAGCTACCCGCTCTCGGAGGCCCGCCGCGCGCACGAGGACCTGCTCGCCCGCCGCACGGTCGGCAAGATCGTCCTCGTCCCCGGAACCTGACGAACCTGACCGCTCCTGGGCACCCGACCGCCCTCGGGTACCCGCGGGCCGGTGACCCCGGACCCCGGGGTCACCAGGGGTCCGACGCCTCCGCCGACCGGGACGGTGCCCCTGGGGGCTGCCCCTCCGACCGCCGCAGCAGCCTGAAGGCCACCAGCGGAAACGTCAGTACGGACACCATGGCGGCCCCGACGAGCGCGGCCCCCTCGCCCGAGCCGAGCGCCCCGTCGTCCAGGCCGATGGTCGTGATCGCGACGACGAGGGGCAGGCAGGTGGCGGAGTAGAGCGCCAGGGCGTTCCGTTCGGGTTCCGTCAGATCGCGCGGGGCGAGCAGGCGGACGGGGACGCCGCGTACCAGCAGGAAGAGCGCCAGGAAGACCGGCAGGAGCAGCAGCGGCCGACCGCCGTCGAGCAGCGCGTCGAGATCGAAGTGGATACCCGTCACGATGTAGAAGAACGGCACCAGGAAACCGAAGCCCATCGCCTCGACCTTGGCCAGGATCTCGTGGCTGCTGTCGGGCGCCGCACCCTGGAGCACCAGCCGGGTCAGCATCCCTGCGGCGAAGGCGCCGAGCAGGGTGTCGAGACCGAACACATGGGACAGCCCGAGCATCGCGGCGAGCAGCAGCATGACGAAGCGGACGGCGAACTGGGAACTGCTGTGCAGGGTCTTGGCGATGACCGCGGAGAACCACGGTGGCCTGGGCCGCATCGCCCAGACGACCGCGCCCGCCGTCACCACCGCGAACGCGATCAGGACCGCACTCGCCGCACCCGGACTGCGACCGCTGAACAGCAGCGCCATCGCGATGATCGGTCCGAACTCGCCGACCGCCCCGAACGCCATCACCACGGTGCCGAAGCGCCCTTCGAGCCGCCCGGAGTCGCGCAGGATGGGCAGGACGGCCCCGAGAGCGGTGCTGGTCAGCGCGGTACCGATGACGAGGCCCGCCGCGACGTCCCCGCCGGTCAGGGCGAACGCGATGCCGAGCCCCACGGCGAACGAGACGACCCAGGCCCACCCGGAGCGGCGCAGGGTGTCCCCGCGGACCGCCGCGAACTGGATCTCGTACCCCGCCAGGAAGATCAGCATCGAGAGGCCGAGATCGGCGAGCACGTCCACGGTCTCGTCGTCGTGCACCCATCCGAGGACGTCGGGGCCGATGAGGACACCCAGGAGGATCTCGAAGATGACCACGGGGACGGCCAGCCGGCGCCCGACGGCGTACGCGAGCAGGGGCGCGACGACAGCCATGAGCATGATCAGGATGAGGGTGCCCGGGTACTCCATCGCTCGTGTATAGCAAGAAAGTCGCATAAAACGACTCATTCGGGGTGCTGGTCACCCGTTCTCCCGCACCGGAGTGCCGAGCGGCCGGAACGGACCTTGACTGCTTGCTACACGTCCGCATACGAGACCCCTCCCCAGATCTCGTCCCCCACGAGCCCTGGCCCGACCGGGAGTGCCCATGCCGCTGCCGCCCTCCACGCACGACTCCGGTGCGGAATCCGGCCGTCCCGAGCCCCGGAAACCGCGCCGCACGGATGTGGCGGGCCGCCCGGGCGCTCTGCGCCGCACCGGCCAGTGGTGCGCCCGGCACTTCGTCGTCGTCATCGTCCTGTGGTTCGCCGCCCTCGCCGGGCTCCAGGTGCTGAACCACGCGTACGGCGGCGACTACTCCGACAACTTCTCCCTCCCCGGCACCCAGTCGCAGGACGGCCTCGACGTCCTCAAGGCGCACGACCCCTCGGCCGGCGGCTACAGCGCCCAGGTGGTGCTGCACGACGCGTCCAAGCCGCTCACCGATGTCAGCAGCCAGGTCTCCTCCGCCGTCACGGCTCTCGGAAAGCTGCCGCACGTCCTCGCCGCCCAGAACCCGCTGCCCTCGGACGGCTCCACGCCTCCCGCCCCGACCTCCGGCACCCCTGATGTCGGACCGCTCTCCACCGACGAGAAGACGGCGTACATCACCGTCACCTTCGACGAGCAGCCCTCCACTCTCGGGGCCGGCTATCTCGACGGGGTCGACTCCGCCGTCGCGCCCCTGCGCGCGGCGGGGGTCGACGTGGAGTACGGAGGCTCCCTGGGCGAACTCGCCCGCCCGGAGGCGGACGACAGAACCAGCGAGGCCATCGGCTTCGGGGTCGCGATCCTCGTCCTGCTGATCGGCTTCGGCAGCCTGGTAGCCGCTCTGCTGCCCCTGATCACGGCACTGATCTGCGTCATCTGCGGCCTCGCTCTGCTGGGCCTCCTCGCCGCCGCCGCCACCTTCGGCACCGTCTCACCGACCCTGGCCACGATGATCGGGATCGGCGTCGGCATCGACTACGCGCTCTTCCTCGTCACCCGGCACCGCCAGAACCTCATGAACGGCGAGGATCCGGTGAACGCCGCCGGGATGGCGGCGGCCACCAGCGGGCGGGCGGTCCTGCTCTCCGGCTGCACGGTCATCATCGCCCTCTCCGGACTGTGGGTCTCCGGGATCGGCTTCATCGGCAAGCTCGGCCTGGCAGCCGCGGTCACCGTCGTCACGGCGGTGGCCGGGGCGCTCACCCTCGTCCCCGCGATGCTGGGCCTGATCGGCCGGCACATCGACCGGCTGCACGTCCGCACTCCCGTCGCCGAGACGGACGCGGAGCCCGGCCAGGAGGCGCAGGGCGGCTGGCACAGGTACGCGCAGCGGGTGGAGCGCAAGCCGTGGTGGTTCCTCACCGGCGGGGTGATCGCCCTGCTCGTCCTGGCGTTCCCGCTGCTGTTCATCCAGCTCGGGCACATCGGCGACGGCGCGGACCCGAAGTCCTTCACGGACCGGCGCGCCTTCGACCTGATGTCCTCGGCCTTCGGCCCCGGCTCGAACGGCCCCCTGACCCTCGTGATCGACCAGACCTCGGTCCCGCAGTCCGACCGGTCCACCTTGGCCGACCAGGCGCAGCAGGCCCTCACCAAGGTGCCGGACGCCGCCTTCATCACCCCGCTGAAGGCCACGTCAGACGGTGACGTCCTGGTCGGCACGGCGTACTCCGTGGCCTCCCCGCAGGACGAGAGGACCACCGACCTCGTCAACCACCTGCACGACGACGTCCTGCCGAAGGCCGTCTCCGGGACGGACGCGAGCGGCTACGTCACCGGCACGACCGCCGCCCAGGTCGACTTCCTGGACATCGTCTCCAGCAGGCTCCCCCTGATCATCGCGGTGGTGGTGGGCCTCGCCTTCCTCGTCATCCTCATCGTGTTCCGCGGCCTGCTGGTCGCGGTCAAGGCGGCCGTGCTCAACGTCCTGTCGATCGCGGCCTCGTACGGCGTCGTGGTGGCCGTCTTCCAGTGGGGCTGGGGCGGCCCGGCCCTGGGCGTGTCGGGAGACGTACCGATCGAGAGCTACGTACCGATGATGATGTTCGCCATCGTCTTCGGCCTGTCCATGGACTACGAGATCTTCCTGCTCTCCCGCATCCACGAGGCGTGGCTGCGCACCGGCGACGCCCGAGCGAGCGTGGCGCACGCCCTGGAGATCACCGCCCGGGTGATCACCTGTGCGGCGCTCATCATGGTCAGCGTCTTCGCGGCCTTCCTGATCAGCGACAACATCGTGGTGAAGATGCTGGGCCTGGGCCTCGCCGCGAGCGTCCTCATCGACGCCACGGTCGTCCGCCTGCTGCTCGTGCCCGCCGTGATGACCCTGCTCGGCAGGGCCGCCTGGTGGACCCCGCGCTGGCTGGACCGGATCCTGCCCCACCTGGATGCCGAAGGGGACGCCGGGACGGAGGGCGCGAAGCGGCCGTGAGGCGACCATGACCGGGCATGCCTCGCGCACACCGCCCGTCGTTCCGTTTGCGGCGGTCACTATGGTGTCCGCGTGACCTCCTTGACCTCGCAGACACCGAGCCCGGCTCCCGCGGAAGCCGGGACGGCGGCGTCCGGTGCCCGCTCGACCGGGCGCGACCCGTTCTTCGACAACGCGAAATACCTGGCCATCGTCCTCGTGGCGATGGGGCATGCCTGGGAGCCGTTGCCCGACAGCGGGCGCGTGGTGGAGACGCTCTACACCTTCGTCTACACCTTCCACATGCCGGTCTTCATCGTCATCGCGGGCTACTTCTCCCGCAGCTTCGACCTGCGGCCGATGCGGGTCTGGAAGCTGGTCACCCAGCTGCTGGTGCCGTACGTCATCTTCGAGATCGCGTACTCGATCTTCCAGCGCACGGTGCACGACCCCTCGTTCACGCTGACCATCGCCGACCCCTACTGGCTGCTGTGGTTCCTGCCCGCCCTGTTCTTCTGGCGGCTGACGACACCGATCTGGCAGGTGATCCGCCAGCCGGTGGCCGTGTCCGTGTGCATCGCCGCCGTGGCGTCGATGAGCGACGGCATCGGCGGCGATCTGCAGCTCCAGCGCGTTCTGCAGTTCCTGCCGTTCTACGTACTGGGCCTGCGACTGAAGCCGCACCACTTCGACCTGGTGCGCCGCCCCGCGGCGCGGATCATCGCCCTGCCGGTCGTCGCGGTCGCCCTGCTCGTCGCGTACTGGGCGGTGCCGCGCATCTCGACGACGTGGTTCTTCCGGAAGAGCAGCGCCGAGGAGCTGTCCTCGCCGATCTGGGCGGGCGCCGTGATGACCCTCCTGCTGTTCACCGCCGCCGTGGTGCTCAGCGCGTGCTTCCTCGCCTGGGTGCCGAACCGGAAGCTGTGGATGAGCGCGCTCGGAGCGGGCACGATCTACGGCTATCTGCTGCACGGCTTCGTCATCAGGACCGCGACGTACAAGGGCTTCTACGACCACGCGTTCCTGGAGACACCGCTCGGCCGGGTCGCGGTGACGGTGGCCGCCGCGGTGATGGTGACGCTCCTGTGCACCTCGCCGGTGCGGCGGGTGTTCCGCTTCGTGGTGGAGCCCCGGATGAAGTGGGCCCTGAAGCCCGCGCCGAAGCCTTCGTCCTGACGCCTCAGCCGGTGACGGCCGTCCGGCCGATCACCGTGGCGTGCTCCAGGACGTCCTCCAGCGGGTCGTCGATCTGACCGGTGGAGATGAGCGCCACCTGCGGGCCGTTGTGCGCGTGGGAGTGCGTCTCGTCGGCGTGCGCGGACCCGGCCGGGAGCACGGAGGCCAGCACCGTCGCGCCGAGTACGGTCAGCTCTCGCCTGTTCATGTTTCCCCGCCCTGTCGCGTCCTGTCGGCCGGACCATCCTCCCTCCGCGGGAGGAGGAGAAACGCTGGTCGGAGCCCGTATGGCGGCATGACTGTTACAGACGTTCCCGGGTTCGGGGGAACGGACCGCGAACGCATCGCACCCCTGGGCCCGGACGACGGGCACAGGGGTGCGGTGGGCTCTGCGGGATCAGACCGTGTCGGGCGTCCCGAGCAGTGCCGACGCGTTCTCCATCGGGGTGAGGAGCGTCGCGGGGGCGGGCACCTCGGCCGAACGGCAGGTGAAGCCGAGGCGCGTCAGCGCCCGGGTCACTTCGGCGGAGGAGAAGTCACGGCGGTCCTGCCGCGTGATCACTTCGCCGACCTGCTTGACGGGGTAGACCCGGCGGCTGATGACCACCGCGTCACCGGTGACGGGTTCGGGCTTGATGCCCTTCATCGAATCCTCGACTTCGTTCTTGAACAGATCGAAGGGGAAGCGGGCGATGACACAGCGCATAGTGCCTCAACAAGGTGGAGGGGAAAGCCGGGGACGGGGACTACCGGTACGGGTTCACGCAGCCCGGTTGGCACGGCGCTGCGACGCCGCGGCACGCGCTTCGGGCGTGGGAACGCCCGGACGGCGGCCCTGTGCGGGACGGCTGCGGCGGCCACGGCCGGCGAAACCACCGCTCTTGGAGCGCTCGGAGGGCGGCGAGCTGATGGTCACCGGGATGCCCGAGGGCGCCTGCGCCCCGGTGATCCGGTGCAGTTCGGCCTCGCCGGAACGGACCTGGGCGATCTGCGGGGTGATCCCGGCGTCCATCATCAGGCGGCTCATCTCGCGGCGCTGGTTGGGCAGCACCAGCGTGACGACGCTGCCGGACTCACCGGCACGGGCGGTACGGCCGCCGCGGTGCAGGTAGTCCTTGTGGTCGCTGGGCGGGTCGACGTTCACGACGAGGTCGAGGTTGTCGACGTGGATGCCGCGCGCGGCGACGTTGGTGGCGACGAGCACCGTGACGTGGCCGGTCTTGAACCGGTCGAGGGTGCGGGTGCGCTGCGGCTGCGACTTGCCGCCGTGCAGTGCCGCGGCCCGTACACCGCTGCTCAGCAGGTGGTCGGTGAGCTTGTCCACGGCGTGCTTGGTGTCCAGGAACATGATCACCCGGCCGTCGCGGGCCGCGATCTCGGTGGTCGTGGCGTACTTGTCGGCGCCCTGGACGTAGAGCACGTGGTGCTCCATCGTCGTCACCGCACCGGCGGCGGGGTCGACGGAGTGGACGACCGGGTCGTTCAGGTAGCGACGGACCAGCAGGTCGACGTTGCGGTCGAGGGTGGCCGAGAACAGCATCCGCTGGCCTTCGGGGTTCACCTGGTCGAGCAGCTCGGTGACCTGGGGCATGAAGCCCATGTCGGCCATCTGGTCGGCCTCGTCGAGGACGGTGATGGTGACGCGGTCGAGGCGGCAGTCGCCGCGCTCGATGAGGTCCTTCAGCCGGCCGGGGGTCGCCACGACGACCTCGGCGCCGCCGCGCAGGGCGCTGGCCTGGCGGCCGATCGACATACCGCCGACGACGGTGGCGACGCGCAGCTTGAGCGACCGGGCGTAGGGGGTGAGCGCGTCGGTGACCTGCTGGGCCAGTTCCCGGGTGGGGACGAGGACCAGGGCCAGCGGGCGACGGGCGTCGGCGCGGCGGCCCTCGGTGCGGGCCAGCAGGGCCAGACCGAAGGCGAGCGTCTTGCCGGAGCCGGTGCGGCCACGGCCCAGGACGTCGCGGCCGGCGAGCGAGTTCGGCAGGGTGGCGGCCTGGATCGGGAACGGCACCGACATGCCCTCGGCGACGAGCGCCGCCATGAGCGGTGCGGGCATGTCCAGGTCACCGAAGGCTTCCACCGCGGGCAGCGCCGGGGTGATGGTCACCGGAAGGGCGAACTCGCCCTTCAGCGCGGCGGGCCGACGGCCGTAGCCACCGGAGCGGCCGGAGCTGCCGCCGGAACGGCCCTGGGAGCCGGGTCCGCCCTGTCGGCTGGCGGTGCCACGGAATCCGTTGGCGGTGCGGCTGCCGGAGGGGGCGCCACCCGAGCGGGTACGGGAAAATCGGTCGTTCGTACGAGATGTGCGATCGCGGTTCATGCAGAACCTTCCTCGATATGGCGCGTATCGAGGGATTCTTTATCGGGCAGCAGCAGCCTGAGCGGCGCCAAGAATCGCAAGAACGTGCCGATGAAATACGAAAACGAAGACCGGCCGCTGAAAACAAGCCGTATCCGGTGCTTCGAAATGACTGCTTCTACATGACCGACGTACATCCGGAATAAATCACCGGGGAGTCGCTCATGGTGTCGGTCATGGATCGGTCAAGACGGGGGACGTGCGGTGGTACGTGGTGCGTGTCCTGCCGGGGCTCGCCACCGGCACGGACACCGGGCCGGCCGGGCGGACCTGCGTCGCGCCCCCGAGCCCGGAAAACGGCAACAAGCCGGGACCCGCACCCCAAGGTGCGGGCCCCAGCTGCGCCATGCGCCTGATGTAGATCAGGCGGGGGTGATGTTCTCGGCCTGCGGGCCCTTCTGGCCCTGCGTGACGTCGAAGTTCACCTTCTGGCCTTCCTGCAGCTCGCGGAAGCCGGAAGAGGCGATGTTCGAGTAGTGGGCGAAGACGTCAGCGCCGCCACCCTCCTGCTCGATGAAGCCGAAACCCTTTTCCGCGTTGAACCACTTCACGGTGCCAGTAGCCATGTCATATCTCCTTCGGGGCAGTGCCCGTGGGCCCACACTGTGCGAGCCCTACGTCGCCGCAAATGATTGCCCCTTCCGGAAAAGACCGGAAATACAAAAGCGCACCCGCCGATGTAGAACCGACGAGAGCACTTGAAGTTTTGGGAACCACAACTGCAACTGAGATCAACCGTAGCACGATTCGCCGGGACCGGGGCTGTACGCCATATCACTCGGCACGCGGGCATAAATCTACTGTTGCTCATTGAGCAATTTTCTGTGCCGGCGAAAACAGATATTCAGCCACCGGGCGCGGGACGCCGCAGCTCCTCGTTGAGACGCAGGGCCTCTTCGAGCTGGTCCTCGAGGATGACGATGCGGCACGCGGCCTCGATCGGCGTACCGCCGTCGACCAGCTCGCGGACACGCGCGGCGATGCGCAGTTGATAGCGGGAGTAGCGGCGATGGCCGCCCTCGGACCGCAGAGGCGTGATCAGGCGGGCCTCACCCACCGCACGCAGGAATCCCGGCGTCGCACCGATCATCTCCGCGGCTCGCCCCATGGTGTAAGCGGGGTAATCGTCGTCGTCGAGCCGGTCGATGGCGTGCGAAGGGGGTTCCATCGTCATCTGCACCTCTGCTGTCACGCGTCCAGGCGTACCGCTGTTTGACGCGCCTGCGCGAGAAAGCCTATGCGTGGGAGAACTTCATGTCTATTGCGACCGGAACAGATTTACGCACGGGCGGGCGCACGGGGCAAAGGGTACGCACGGCCGACTGACCGGCTGGTCAGTTGGAAGCGCGCCTGAACAGGGGCCATAATGCGCGTGTAGCCCTTCACGCATCCCCCGTCGTGAAGGGCTACACCCTTGTGCGGACCGGACCGGCCGAGGTCTTACGGTCCGGTGACATGCGGGCGGCGCTCCGGCTCCCGCGCTCCGCGCGGACCTAGCGTGGCGTCCATGCGCGTACTGGTCACCGGCGGAGCCGGGTTCATCGGGTCGGAGATCGTCAGGGCCCTCGTCTCGTCCGGGCACGAGGCGGTCGTGTTCGACGCCCTGCTGCCGTCGGCGCACGTGGGGGGTGCCGGCGCACCGGCCCCGCCGGGCGTCCGGTCGGTCGTCGCCGACGTACGGGACCGGGAGGCGCTCGCCGGGGCGCTGGCCGGAGTCGACGCGGTGTGCCATCAGGCGGCGATGGTCGGGCTGGGCAAGGATTTCGCGGACGCGCCCGCGTACGTGGCGTGCAACGACCTCGGCACCGCCGTACTGCTCGCCGGGATGGCCGAGGCGGGGGTACGGGGGCTGGTGCTCGCCGGGTCGATGGTGGTCTACGGCGAGGGCCGGTACGACTGCCCCCGGCACGGGGTGGTGCGGCCGGGCCCCAGGGCGGAGACGGATCTGGCGGCCGGGCGCTTCGAACCCCTCTGCCCGTCCTGCGGGGCGGAACTGGTGCCCGGTCTCGTCCCGGAGAACGCTCCCACCGATCCGCGGAACGTGTACGCGACCACCAAGCTCGCCCAGGAGCATCTTGCGGCGGCGTGGGCGCGGGCGACGGACGGGCGGGCGGTCTCGCTGCGCTACCACAACGTGTACGGCCCGGGGATGCCGCGCGACACCCCGTACGCCGGAGTCGCCTCCTTCTTCCGCTCGGCCCTGGCCCGGGGCGAGGCGCCCCGGGTCTTCGAGGACGGCGGGCAGCGCCGGGACTTCGTCCATGTGCGGGATGTGGCGGCGGCCGGCGTGGCGGCCCTGTCGGCGCTGCCGGAGCGGACGCCGGGCACGTTCACCGCGTACAACACGGGCAGCGGCGAGCCGCACACGATCGGCGAGATGGCCTCCGCACTGGCGTCGGCGCACGGGGGGCCCGCCCCGGTGGTCACCGGGGAGTACCGCCTGGGGGACGTACGCCATGTCACGGCGGACTCGTCCCGGCTCCGCGCCGAACTGGGCTGGAAGCCGGAGGTGGGCTTCACGGCCGGTATGAAGGAGTTCGCCGCGGCGCGGCTGCGGGGCGCGGGCCCGTCCGGCGACTAGGGTCTTTCGTTTGGATCAGGCCGGATCAGGGAGCGGGGTCTGGTGCGGGCAGCTGCAAGGCGGAGGAGGGAGTCGACGCGGAGCGTCGGCGACCGACGACAACGCCGCAGGTGCGCGTGCCAGGGCACGCGAGCCCGGCATGATCCAAACGAGAGGCCCTAAGTCGGGAGCCCTCAGCCCGGGGAGACCGGCAGGGTCACCTCGAAGCGGCAGCCGCCGGCCACGTTCCGTACCGCCGCCCGCCCCGCGTGCGCCTCCACGATTCCGCGCACGATCGCCAGGCCCAGGCCGGCGCCCGCCGGTGGGGTGCGGGCGTGCGTGCCGCGCCAGCCGGTGTCGAAGACCCGGGGCAGGTCCTCCTCCGGAATCCCGCCGCAGCCGTCGGTCACCGAGAGCACCACCCCGCCCTCGCACCGCCGCGCGGCCACCGCCACGGTGCCGTCGGCCGGCGTACGGCGGATCGCGTTGATCAGGAGGTTGCCCAGGACCCGGCTCATCTCCTTGCTGTCGACCTCCACCGGCACCGCGTCGATCCGGTCACCGACCAGCCGTACCCCGTGCTCGCGGGCCAGCGGATGCGCACCGGCGAGGGCGTCCCCCACCAGGTCGTACACGGATATCCGGGCGGGCGTGAGGGTCAGCGATCCGGCGTGGATACGGGAGAGCTCGAAGAGGTCGCCGACCATGTCGTTCATGCGCCCCACCTCCGTACGGATCTGCCGCAGATAGCGGCCCGGGTCCGGCGCCATCCCGTCCTCCAGCGCCTCCGACATCGCGCGCAGCCCGGCCAGCGGCGTCCGCAGATCGTGGGAGATCCACGCCACGAGTTCGCGCCGCGAGGTCTCCAGTGCGCGTTCCCGCTCCCGGGAACTGTCGAGCTTGGCGCTGGTGGCGGCCAGCTCCCGGGTGAGGGCGGCGAGCTCGGCGGTCGCCCCGCCCTCGGGCGCGGCGAACACCCCGCCGTCGCCGAAGGAGCGTGCCGCGAGCGTCAGGTCCCGGCTCCGCGCCGCCACCCAGCGGCCGAGCAGCATCGCCGTCGCGAGGGAGACCACGGCCGCCATGGCCACGACGGTCGTGACGACCGTCAGGTCGTGCGGCGACAGGAACATCGCCCAGGCCACGGCGAGCGTCCCCGCGAGCATGGCCGTGACGGCGACCGCGGCAACGACCGTCAGCGACACGACGAGGGAGCGGTGCCGGAAGATCCGCAGGACGAGAGCGCCCAGCAGGCCCGCCGCCGCGGCGCCCATGAAGGCGAAGAGCGCGATCAGGAGGATGTCGTTCACGGCGTCCCCGTCCCGGTGTCCTGCGCCGTGCCGCCCCGGAGGTCCAGGCGGTAGCCCACGCCCCACACCGTGCGGATCAGACAGGGGCGGGCCGGGTCCGCCTCGACCTTTCCGCGCAGGCGCCGTACGTGCACCGTCACCGTCGACAGGTCGCCGAAGTCCCAGCCCCAGACCTCCCGCATCAGCTCCTCGCGGGTGAACACCTGTCCGGGGTGGCGCAGGAAGAACGCGAGCAGGTCGAACTCACGGAGGGTCAGGGCGAGCACCGTGCCGTCGCGGGTCGCGCTGCGGGCCGCCGGGTCCAGGACGAGCCCCGCACCGCCGAACGGCGCCAGGGGCCCGCCGGCGGCCGGCCCGGTCGCGGCACGGCGCAGTACGGAGTCGACGCGCAGGACGAGTTCGCGGGGGCTGAACGGCTTGGTCACGTAGTCGTCGGCGCCGGTCTCCAGGCCGAGGATGCGGTCGTCCTCGTCGCCCCGCGCCGTGAGCATGATGACCGGCACCGGTCCCTGCGCGCGCATCCGGCGGCAGACCTCGAAGCCGTCCATGCCGGGCAGCATCAGATCGAGGACGACCAGGTCGGGGCGGTGGGCGGCGAACCGTTCCAGGGCGGCGGGCCCGTCGTCGGCCCGCTCCACGCCGTAACCCGCCCGGTCCAGATAGCCGGCCACGACTTCGGCGACGGTCGGATCGTCGTCCACGACGAGCACCCGCCGGGCGGGGGCACCGGAACGGGCCGGCACGCCGGTGCCCACGACCGGGCCGTTCGCCGGGGGGATGTTCTGCATGCCGCCCACCTTGGCACTCACCGGTCCGGCGCGGGCCTCCACGGGTCACCCCGCTGGCCGACGTCCACGTTTCGTAAGATCCTGACGCCCGAAATGCCGGATTCTGCTCCGTAGGGTGAACAGGGTGACCGACTCCTCAGCGACCGACTCCGCCGCACGCGCCGACTCCGTCCCGCGCGCCGATGTCGTCCTGCCCTGCCTCGACGAGGCCGCTGCCCTGCCCGGTGTGCTGGCACGCGTCCCGGCGGGCTGGCGCGCGATCGTCGTCGACAACGGTTCCACGGACGGCTCCGCCGAACTCGCGCGCTCGCTCGGCGCGACGGTCGTGCGCGAGCGGCAGCGCGGCTTCGGCGCGGCCTGCCACGCCGGGCTGCTCGCCGCCACGGCGGAGTTCGTCTGCTTCTGCGACTGCGACGGCTCCCTCGACCCCGGGCTGCTCCCCTCGTTCGTCCGCCGGATCGCCGACGGGGAGACCGATCTGCTCCTGGGACGCCGCCGTCCGCAGGGCACAGGGGCCTGGCCCTTGCACGCGCGGGCGGGAAACGTGGCGCTGGCCCGGATGCTGCGCCGCCGCACGGGCCTGCGCCTGCACGATCTCGGCCCCCTGCGGGCCGGCCGCCGCACCGACCTGCTCGCGCTCGGGCTCACGGACCGGCGCAGCGGCTACCCGCTCCAGATGGTGGTCCGGGCCGCCGACGCCGGAATGCGCGTCGCGGAGACGGACGTCCCCTATCTCCCGCGTACCGGAAAGTCGAAGGTCACCGGGACCTGGCGGGGCACCTGGCACGCGGTGCGCGACATGCGGTCGGTGCTGCGGGAACCACCGGCGGACCAGCCGTCGGCCGTCCGCACGGAGGCGTCCCGATGAGCCGGCCCCCGCGTCCCGACGCCCCCACCGGCCCCACCACCCTCCTGGTCATCGCCAAGGAACCCGTACCGGGACGGGTCAAGACCCGGCTCTGTCCGCCCTTCAGTCCCGCCGAGGCGGCCGGGCTCGCCGAGGCGGCCCTCGCCGACACCCTGCGCACCGTCCTCACCCTCCCCGCCCGCCGGCGCGTCCTCGTCCTCGAAGGGCAGCCCGGTCCGTGGCTGCCGCCCGGCTTCGACGTGGTGGCCCAGTGCGCGGGCGGTCTCGACGAGCGGCTCGCCGCCGCGTTCGCCGCCTGCACCGGCCCCTCCCTCCTCATCGGCATGGACACCCCGCAGGCCGGCGCCCGGCACCTGGCGGATGCGCTCGCCCCGGACGGCTGGGACCACTGCGACGCCTGGTTCGGCCCGGCCGACGACGGCGGTTTCTGGGCGCTGGGGCTCGCCGTCCCCGACCCCGGTCTCCTGCGCGGCGTGCCGATGTCCGTCCCCGAGACCGGCGCGGTCCAGCGCCGCCGCCTCGTGGACGCCGGGCTCACCGTGCGCGACCTGCCGGCGCTGCGCGACGTGGACACGGCGCAGGACGCCGCGTACGTCGCCGCCGCCGCGCCGGACGGCGCGTTCGCCGCCGCGTTCGCCCGACTGACCCGGGCCGAGGCCCGGTGAACGCCCCGGCGGACACCGCACACCTGGCTGCCTGGAGCACCGATCCGTACGCCAACGCGCTGCGCACCGGTCGCGGTCCGCTCTTCCTGCGGCGCACGGACGGCTGGCTGCTGCCCCTGGACGTCGAGCGCTGGTGCGCGGGCGCCGACCCCGCCGACCTCTCCGCGCTGCGCCGCTGCGAGGGCCCGGTCCTGGACGTCGGCTGCGGACCCGGCCGCCTCGTCGCGGAGCTGGCCGCGCACGGACACCGCGCGCTGGGCATCGACGTGAGCGAGGCCGCCGTCGCCCGCACCCAGGGGCTCGGCGGCTCGGCGCTGCACCGCAGTGTCTTCGATCCGCTGCCGGGCGAAGGCCGTTGGGGCACGATCCTGCTCGTCGACGGCAACATCGGCATCGGCGGCGACCCGCACGTCCTGCTCCGCCGGGCGGCCGAACTGCTCGCCCCCGGCGGGCTGCTCATCGCCGAGACGACGGCTCAGGACGTCGACGAACGGGTGCTGGTCCGGCTGGACGACGGGCGGGGACCGACGGTGGCGGAGGGTACGCCGCCGGGCGCGCCCACGGACACGCTCTTCCCGTGGGCGCGGCTCTCCACCGCCGCTCTGCTGCGCTACGCCCGGCAGCCCGACTGGCGGCCCGTCGATCAGTGGGAGGCGGACGGCCGGCCCTTCGTGGCCCTGCGCCTCAGCCACAGCGCGCGGACCACGAGCCAGAGCGCCGACGCCGCGAACAGCACGCCCGTGACGAGCAACCAGTTCCCGAGGAACACGTCGGGCGACATTCCGCTCGCGGACTCGTAGCGCTCCGTCTGCCGGGTGATCAGCGGAAACCACGTCAGCAGGAGCAGACCGGAGAGGAAGGCCGGTACGCGTACGAAGTTGATCCGTCCGGGCCACGGCCCCAGCGCCGTGCGTACGGCCAGGTCCGCCAGGGAGTACGCCGGCACCAGCACCAGGTCGTGCACGAGCGCGGCGCCGACGAACCACAGCACGATGCCGAACGTGTCGCCGTCCAGCAGCCGCACGCCCGCGTAGCCCGCGAGGCAGAACGTGGCCGCCAGCAGCAGGAGATGCAGCGGGCCTCCCCCGTACCAGCGCTCCAGAACTCCCTTACCCGACCCGGGCCGCGGTGTGCGCGTGCTCATCCCACATCTCCGAACGTCAGCCGGCCCACCCATTTGGTGTTCATCACGCCGGGCGCGGCCGGCACGATGATCCGCGCCGGAAATCCGTGATCCGGCGACAGGTCCTCGCCGTTGACCCGCAGCGCCAGCAGCGAGCGCGGGTCGCGTACCTGGTTGTCGCGCAGGGCGACCGTACGGAACGGGCCGCGCCGCTGCACGGACTCCACCAGGACGCCCGGCAGCCGGTCCTCCGGATGTCCCGCGAGCACCGCGAGATCCCGCAGCCGGACCCCACGCCACCACTGGTCCGCTGTCGACCAGCCCTCCACGCAGGCGATCGGGAGCGCGGCGCTGTACTGGTCCATCGCCAGCAACCGCGCCCTGGACAGCCGGATCACGCCGGCCGGACCACTGACCGCGAGCGACCAGCCCTCCCCCGTGTCGGCCGGGGTGACACCGACGTAGGCGGCGGTCTTGTTGATCTGGAAGCCGTTGGGCCCGGTGCCCGGTTCCGCGCCGCCCCGCGGGGTGACGAGCGCGGTGGCGCGGAGCGGCCCGTCGAAGCTCCGGCCCGCCGAGGTGGCGAGCAGCAGCAGCGACCCGGCGCCCACCATGCCGAGGGCCCCGCGCCGGGAGATGGTCGCCGGGGCGGGGGCGGGTGACGCCAGCGGGTCCTGGTCCGCTCGCAGGACGCCGCCGCGCAGGGCCCGTACCGCCTGCGGGAGCTTCAGCCCGGTGTGGGCGAGGAATCCGGCGAAGAACACCCACGCCCCGTAGAAGTGCAGCGGATAGAAGGACCCCGGAAACAGGTACTCCAGCTGGATGTTGAGCAGCCCGGTGACGAACTCGAAGAGCGCGCCGCCCACGAGCAGCAGCAGCGAGAACCGCTCCAGCGCATGGGCCACGGACCGGACGGGCGGCAGCGTGAAGAGCTTCGGGACCACTGACCAGAGCTTCGCCAGCAGGACCGGTACGAGCGCGATCCCGACCGTGACGTGCAGGCCCTGGTTCAGGCGGTACAGCCAGACGGGTCCGGTCGGCCAGGCGAAGAGGTAGAAGCCGAGCAACCCCTTGTCCGGCGTCTTGTCGTTGACCGCCGCGAGGTCCGGGTTGTACGCGGCGTACGACAGCAGCCCCGTGACGAAGAGCAGGGTGAGCCCGCACAGCAGGACGAGTCCGAGCACCGCCGTGAAGCGGACGCCGCGCACCGGGCTGCGCCAGAACGCGGGGTCGGCGGGGGTGGGCAGGGTGCGAAGCCGACGTCTGACGTCCATGTGCCGACGCTATGCCCGGGGCGGCGGGTCGCGGCGGCTGCGACTCCTGACGAAAGTCTGACGTCACTCCCGTGGCGCCGCCGCACACCACCGCTCCCTGCATAGCGTGCGTGCGTGAAGACCGAGAACTCCGCGACCGCCGAGGACCGTTCCGGGCGCCGCCGCGATCTGTTCGCCGCCGGGGCAGGTGTCCTCCTGGTCACCGTGGCCGTACTCGTCGGACGGGCGATCCAGCGCGCCGACGGAAGCCTGCATGTCCAGTGGCCGCCCCTGCTGGCCTCCTGGGACCCGCATGTCGGTCCGGGCACCCCGGCCGCCGTCGTGGTCGCCGCCGCGGTCGTCGCGTACGGGCCGGTCCTCGCCGCACGGCTGCCGTGGCGGGGCCTGCTCCTCACCGTGTGGGCGAGCGCCCTGGCCTGGACGCTGTCGCTCGCGCTCGTCGACGGCTGGTACCGGGGTGTCGCCCGCCGGCTGACCACGAAGCACGAATACCTGCGGGTCATCGACCGGTTCGACGACATCGGGGCCGCCCTGCGCGGCTTCGAGGACCACATCGTGATCGGCCCCCCGGGCAACTGGCCCGCCCACGTCGCCGGGCACCCGCCGGGTGCGACGCTGACCTTCGTCGGCCTGGACCGCATCGGGCTCGGCGGCGGCGCCTGGGCCGCCGTCTGGTGCCTCGTGCTCGCCGCGTCCGCCTCGGTGGCCGTCCTGGTCACGCTCCGTGCGCTGGGCGACGAACGCCTCGCGCGCCGGGCCGCCCCGTTCCTCGTCCTCGCCCCCGTGGCGGTGTGGGCGGGCGTCTCGGCCGACGGCTACTTCGCGGCCGTCGCCGCCTGGTCCGTGGCCCTCCTGGCACTGGCCGCGACCCGGTGGAGGAGGGACCACCGGGCCAAGGGCGCATGGGCCCAGGCGCTCGGCTCCGGGCTGCTGTTCGGCCTGACCTGCTACCTGTCGTACGGGCTGACGCTGATCGCGGTGCTCCTGCTCGCCGTCCTCGTACTCGCCCGGACGGCCCGGCCGCTCGGCCCGTTCCTGCTGGGGGCGCTCGTCGTCCCGCTCGCCTTCACGTCGGCGGGATTCAACTGGTGGGACGCCTACCACCTGCTCGTCGAGCGCTACTACCAAGGCGCGGGCGGCGTACGGCCGTACGGCTACTGGGTCTGGGCGAACCTCGCCTGCACCACCCTCGCCGCCGGCCTCGCCACCGTCGCCGGTCTGCGGCGGGCGGTGGCCGCGGCCCCCGACGCCGTACGCACCGTGCGCTCGGGCACCACGGAAGCCGGGCAGCGACTCGCTCTCCTTGCCCTGGCGGCGCTCCTGGCCCTGCTCGTCGCGGACCTCTCCGGCATGAGCAAGGCGGAGACGGAGCGCATCTGGCAGCCCTTCGTCCTCTGGCTGCTTCCCGCCGCCGCACTGCTCCCCGACACGACCCGGCGGGGCTGGCTGACCGCGCAGGCCGTGGTGGCGCTGCTGGTCAACCATCTGCTGTGGACGGGCTGGTGAGCCCTAGGGCCTCTCGTTTGGATCATGCCGGGCTCGCGTGCCCGTCACGGAACCTGGCCGTCACACCCGAACCCGCACCTGTCCGCGCAGCCGCTCCAGCACCCGCCCGCGCAACAGCTCGTACTCCTCGCGGAGCCTGACGATCTCCGCCGGGCGGGGAACCACCGTGCCACCCGTCACGATCTCCTCCGGGCCGAACTGCTCGCGGGTGAGGTCGATCTCGATGCCCATCCCCAGCCGGTTCCACCAGTGGTAGTCCGTCTGGACGCCGCCGACCCGGACCTCTCCACGGATCAGTTCGCCGCCGAGCAGGTCGTTGACCACCATGGCGGTGACCCCGCACTGATCCCTGGCCGGATTGTCCGGATTCCAGTGCGGGCGGTGAACGGGAGTGGTCGTGTCGGCGTCCCAGCTGCTTCTGATGGCGGCTTCGAGATCGGCGAGGAGGAGGGGTTCCATGGCCCGATCCTCCCACCGCCCACTGACAACGCCCGCCGCTCAGCGCAAGGTCCGCGAGGCCATCACCGCGATGTCGTCCTCCGCGTCCTGGCCGAACCGGTCCAGCACCTCGTCCAGCAGGTCCACCAGCTTGCCGCTCACCGGCATGGCGAGGCCCGAGAGCCGTCCGACCGACACGTCGATGTCCTCGCCCCGGCGCTCCACCAGACCGTCGGTGTACATGAACAGCACCGTCCCCGGACCGCACGGCACCGTCGTCGAGCGGTAGCCGCCGAATCCCGTACCGAGCGGCGGCCCCACCGGCACCTCCACCAACCGCCCGGTCAGCCCCGGGTCGATGAACACCGGTGGCAGATGGCCCGCACTGGCCAGTTCGCAGACCCCGACGGCCCGGTCGACCACCGCGATCAGACAGGTCGCCGCCCGGTCGGTGCCGGAGCGCTCGACCATCCTGTCGAGCTGCTCCAGGATCTCGTGCGGCGGCAGATCGTCGTAGGCCAGGAGCCGCAGCAGCGAGCGGTAGTGGCTCATGGCGACGGACGCCTCCACCCCGTGCCCCATCACATCGCCGATCGCCTTGAGGTGGCGCCCGTTCCCCAGCGGAATGACGTCGAACCAGTCGCCGCCCACCAACGCCCCCTGTTCGGCGGACAGATAGCGGCTCGCGATCTCCACGTGCGGGTGCGGGCCGGACGGTTCGGAGAGCAGGGACCGCTGGAGCTCCCGGGCGATGGAGTGCTCGTGGGCGTACCGGCGGGCGTGCTCCAGGTCGACGGCGGCCCGGCCCGCCAGCTCGCGCGCCACGAGCACGTCCTCGTCGGTGAACGGAGGTGACCCGGCGGCCCGCGCGAGGCTGAGGGCACCCTGCGGAAGCCCCCGCGCGGTGAGCGGCACGACGAGCGCCGAGTGGATGCCGATGGCGCGGTAGGCGGCGGCCCGTTCGGGGGCGGGCCCCCAGGCACCGAACTCCTCGTCGCTGCGGAAGTTCACCTTCACCGACGCGTTCGACGCCAGGCAGCGCGGTACGGCCGCGTCCTCCTGGTAGTCGATGTACTCACCCGGCCTGCTGAACTGGTCGACCAGATCGCGGAGTCCGGGAACCGACGCCAGTGCGGCGCGCCGCATCCGCACCACCCCCTGCGGCGCGTGCCGCACCCGGTTCCCCACGTCCGGAGGGAAGACCTCCACCGTCGCGACGTCGGCCAGCACGGGGACGACGACGTCGCAGAGCTCCTGGCAGGTGGTGTCCATGTCGAGGGTCGTACCGATGCTCACGGCCGCGGTGTCCAGCAGCGCCAGATGGCCCCTGGCCCGCTTCAGCTCCACGTTCCTGATCTCGGACGCGCTGATGTCCAGGACGATGGCGACCAGCCCGACGACCTTCCCGTCCTCGCTCTCCAGCCGGTGGTAGGCCCCGTGCCAGTACCGCTGTTCCAGGTCGGAAACCGCCCAGGTCTGGCCCGTGTAGGTGATCTCCCGGGCCTGCCCGTCGGCCAGCACCTTGCGCAGGACGTCCACGCGCGCCTCGATCTCCGGCAGCACCTCGAAGACGGGACGGCCCAGGTGGGCGGCGGCCGAGACACCGTTGAGCCGTTCGAGTGCCGGATTGACGTAGAGGTAGCGCAGACCGGTGTCGAGCACGGCCACTCCCGCCATGGCGCCGCCGAACAGCGCGGCCGTCACCGCGGGGTCGAACGGCGCCGGCTGGGCGGCGTGCTCTTCGGACGGCAAGGGAGCCTCCTGGGGCGGGCACGGGCGGTCACGCGGGGGCCGGGCGGCAGACGGGGTGCGTGCACCGCCTGCAGCCCGGCTCTTCATCGTGGTCCGCCGCGCCCGGCCCCGCATCTCCGTGTGTTCCGAACGGACCCGGGCCCCCGGGTACACCCCTCAGTGCGCGTGCGGTCCCGACAGCTGCGGCTTCCCCTGCGGTACGAGCGCGAGCGCCACGGCCGCGCTCGCACCGGCGGTCACCGCACAGACCGTGAACGCGTCACCGAACGCCCCGACGGCCGCGCTCCCGCCCGCGATCCCCGCCGCCGCGACCGTGGACACGACGGCAACCCCGATGGAACCGCCCACCTCGTGGAAGGTGTTCACGACACCTGATGCGAGCCCCGCCTCCCGGTGGTCCACCATGGCCAGGGCTGTGGTCGTCGCCGTCACGAACACCGCCCCCAGCCCGAACGAGGCCACGACGAGCCCGGGGAGCAGACCCCCGTACACACTGCTGTCCACCGAAAGCCACGTCAGGGGTACGCACCCGGCGGCGGCGATGACCATCGCGCCGACGGCCGTCGTACGGCTGCCGATCCGCCCGACGAGCCGCGATCCGAGATGCGCGCCGATGCCGACGGCGAGCGCGACGGGCAGGAAGAAGAGACCGGTCTTCATCGGCCCGAAGCCGCGCCCGTGCTGGAGGTAGACGGAACCGAGGAAGAAGAACGCGATCAGCAGCGCGGTGGCGATCAGCATCAGGAACGCCCCCGCGAGCACCGGCCGCCGCGTGAACATCCGCAGGTCCATCAGCGGCGCCTTCGCGACCCGCTCGACGCCCGCGAACAGCGCGTACAGCACGGCGGACCCCGCGATCGGCAGCAGCGTCGCCGCCGCGCCCCAGCCGGAGTCGCCCGCCTCGACCAGTCCGTAGATCAGCGACCCGGTCCCGGCGGTGACCAGCAGCGCCCCGGGCACGTCGAGCCGGGCGGGCTGCGGTGCGCGGGCCGGAACCAGGAGGGGTACGGCCACCAGGAGCGCCAGTCCGACGGGGACGTTGACGTAGAACACCCACTGCCAGCCCGGACCGGCGGTCAGCGCACCGCCGAGCAGCACCCCGATCGCCGAACCGGTGCCGCCGATCATGGCCCAGACGCCGAGCGCCTTGTTGCGCTCCTCGCCGTGGAACGTGGTGGTGACCAGGGAGAGCGCGGCCGGCGACAGCAGCGCCGCCCCCACCCCCTGCGCGATCCGGCCGCCGATCAGCAGGGCGGCGCTGTCGGCGAGCCCGGTGGCCAGCGAGGCGGTGGTGAAGACGGCCAGCCCGGCGAGCAGGACCCGGCGCGCTCCGAGCGCGTCGGCGAATCGTCCGCCCAGCAGCATCAGTCCGCCGAAGCAGAGGGTGTACGCGGTGACGACCCAGGTCAGCGTGGTGCGGTCGAGGTGCAGATCGGTCGCCATGTCGGGCAGCGCGACGTTCACCACGGTCACGTCGAGCACCAGCATGAACTGGCCGGCGCAGATCAGCGCGAGGACCGCCCAGCGCCGTGGATCGACGACGGCAGCGGGGTGGTCGTGGGCATGCGGAGGGGCCTGTCGGACCTCGGAAGGACTCATGAACTCAACTGTACGGTTCAGTTCAGTTGAACTCAACCGTACAGTTCAGGTCGGGGTAGCCTGGGCCCATGAACGCGAAGCAGCCGCCCGCCGGACCCCGCGCCGAGGCGAAGCGCCTGGCCATCGTCGGAGCCGCCCGCGCGGCGTTCCTCCGCGAGGGTTTCGGCGTGGGCATGGACGTCATCGCCGCCGAAGCGGGCGTATCGAAGGTGACGGTCTACAACCACTTCGGCAGCAAGGAAGCGCTGTTCACGGCCGTCATCACGGGCGCACTGGACGAACCCCTCGGCGGCGCGCCCACGGCAGCACTGGCCGGACTGGCCGACGCCGACGACCTGCGTACGGCCTTCGTCGACGCGGCCCGCGCCTGGGTGACGGCGGTGCGGGGCAACACGGACGTCGCGGCCCTGCGCAATCTGGTGGCCGCCGAGCAGCACCGCTTCCCGGAACTCGGGGCCGCCTGGCAGGGCCACGGCCCCGAGGGCCACCACCCTGCCGTCGCCGACGCCCTGCGCGCGCTCGACGCCCGGGGCCGGCTGGACGTCCCCGACCTGGAGACGGCGATCGTGCAGCTCTACGCGCTGCTCGTCTTCCCGCACCTGGTCTTCAGCTCGTACGGGACCGGAATCGACGACGCCGCCACGGATCGTCTGATCACGGGCGGCGTCGACATGTTCCTGAGTTATTACGCCCCGAAGGGGGCCTAGGGTCTTTCGTTTGGATCAGGCCGGATCAGGGAGCGGGGTCTGGTGTGGGCAGCTGCAAGGCGGAGGAGGGAGTCGACGCGGAGCGTCGGCGACCGACGACAACGCCGCAGATGCGCGCGCCGGGGCACGCGAGCCCGGCATGATCCAAACGAGAGGCCCTAGGCGAGACCTTCCGCCGCAGCGGCCACGAAACGCGGTCAGGCCGCGCGCGGGCGGGAAGACGGTGTGCTTCGAGTGCCGGACAGACGTGCAGCCAGACGGCTCCACCCGGCACGCCCAGAGCGCGGACCCGCTCTCTAATGGAGAGTCCCGGCCCCGGCACGCCGCCGGACCGACCGGACAAAGGAGTCCCGGGATGCCAGGAATCGCCAGAGCGGCTGCCGTCATGGCCGTGATCGGCTTGCTCACCACAGCTGTCAGCGGCTGTTCCGACAGCAACGACGGAGGATCGTCCCCGACGAAGTCCCCTGCGAAGTCCGCCACCGCGAGCGCCACCGCGTCGGCCACCGCCACCGCAGCCGGAGGCCGGACCGTGGCCACCGCCGACAACCCGCTGGGGACGATCCTGGTCGGCGAGAACGGCAAGACCGTCTACCTCTTCGAGTCCGACACCGCCGCCAAGTCCAGCTGCTCCGGAGACTGCGCGAAAGCGTGGCCGCCCGTGATCACGAAGGGCGAGCCCGTCGCGGGCGAAGGGGCGAAGGCCGATCTGCTGGGCACCCTCGCGCGCAACGACGGCGGCACCCAAGTCACGTACAACGGCCATCCCCTGTACTACTTCCAGGGCGACACTCAGGCCGGTGACACGAACGGCCAGGACTCCGACGCGTTCGGCGCCAAGTGGTACGTACTCGACGCGTCCGGCGACAAGATCACCAAGAAGTCGGAGCCGACCGGCGGCGGATACTGAACGCGTCAAGACCCGTTTCAACGTGCACCGTGCGGAGTACCGTGGAGACATCGAGGGCCCGGTGTCGGGCGCGCGGCCGGAGGCGATGGCCTGTGATCAACAGGGGAATGCCTGACGCGAGGGCGCATGCGTACGGGTGACGAGTCCTCGCGGAGTCCGGTCGGCGCGATCGGCAGAGTGACCGTACAGATCCCGCCCGACGGACCGGGCGAGGTACTCGTCGCCATGCGTGGCGGTTCCGAGTCGTACGCGGCGTACTGCGCCACATCCATCGGCTGGGGCGTGCGCGTCGTCGTAGTCGACTCCCTCTCGGCACGCTCAGTGCTCGTCGAGCCTCTGCCTTCCTGATCACCGCCTGAATCACCGCTGGAGAGTTCCCATGTTGTTCTGGCACGTTCCCGCGCCCAACGAGGCGATGCTCATATCCGGTACCAAGCGGCAGGCACAGGAGACACAGTTCCGGATCGTCACCGGGCACGGCAGTTTCGTCCTGCCGGTGAAGCAGAAGGCCCGCATGCTGTCGCTGGCTCTGCGGGAAGCGGAGATTTCCGAGGACTGTGTAACCCAGCAGGGCATCCGGCTGAGTGTGCGCGCCGTCTGCGTGTTCAAGGTCGGTGACGACGCGGTGTCGATCGCCAACGCGGCCCGCCGCTTCCTGTCCGAGCAGCACCGGATGGAAGAGCTCGTCGGCCGGATCTTCGCCGGTCACCTCCGCTCCATCATCGGCGGACTGACCGTTGAGCAGATCATCCGGGAACGCAACCGCGTCGCCCAGGAAGTGGTGGCGGGCAGCCACGGCGAGATGGAGAAGCTCGGCATCGTCGTGGACGCTCTGCAGATCCAGGAGATCGAGGACGCCACCGGATACATCAACAACCTCGCCGCCCCGCACGCCGCCGCCGTCGCCAGCCAGGCACGTATCGCCCAGGCCAAGGCGGACCAGGAGGCGGCGGAGCGCGAGCAGCAGGCTGCCGCGCTCAAGGCCGAGTACGAACGTGACACCGCGATCAAGAGGGCCGGTTTCCTCGCCGAGACGGAGCAGTCCAACGCCCGCGCCGCGCAGGCGGGCCCGCTCGCGCGGGCCAGGGCGTCCCACGAGGTCATCGAGGAGCAGACCGCACTCGCCGAGCGCCAGGCCATGCTGGCCGCGCAGCGACTGGAGGCGGAGGTCAGGCGTCCGGCGGACGCGGAGGCGTACCGTCAGCGCACACTGGCCGAAGCCGCCCGTGACCAGGTCAAGTTCGAGGCGGACGGCAACGCCTACGCGGCACGGACCCTCGCCCAGGCGCAGGCCGACGCCAACGCCGCCCGCGCCGCCTCGCTGCGGGACGGAAACCAGGAACTCATCGCGGCCAACCTCGTCGTGGAGAACCTGCCCGCGCTGGCCGACGCGGCTGCCCGGGGCATGGCCGGGGCGAGCCTCACCGTCCTGAACGGAACCAACGGGGTCAACGAGATGGCGGCGGGTTTGGTGAGCCAGGGGCTGGCCATCTTCAACTCGCTCCAGAACACGAAGAATCCGGCCGTGAACGGGAAGTCGGACCTCCGTCTTCCCGGTATGACCTCGTAGAACACAGACCCGAGGCCCGGCAGTTCACGGACGGGCCCCGTTCCGAGCCACCCCGTACGGGCGCGGCAGCGCGTCGATGCCGAGCATGCCGTGCGCGGAGTCGGCGTCCCGGGGCAGCCGGAGCGCTGCGGAGACGGCGTCCGGCATGGCGCTCCGACCGAGCAGGCCGGTGACCAGGGCGGCCGTCAGTTCGTGCCACCGGTCGGCGCTCCGCAGCATCGCGTGGTCGCCGCCCTCGACCGTGACCAGGCAGGTCCGGGCACCCGCGCGGCGGGCACGGTCGGCCAGGACCTCGCTGGCGCGGGGGCTCGTGACGCGGTCGTGGGTGCCGTGGATCAGGACGACGTCGCGGTCCGCGAGCTGGGCGACGGGATCCTCGGGCGGGCACCACGGGGCGAGGCCGACCACCGCGCGCACGAGGGGATGCCCGGCCGCGCGGAGGGAGGCCCGGCCGCCCATGGAGTGGCCCACGAGGACGACGGGGATGTCACCGGCCTCACGCCGGAGAGCGTCGAGGGCGCGGACGGCGTCCTGCAGGGGGTCCTCGCGGGGGCCGTTCCAGCCGCGGACGGTGTAGCGGACGCTGCGGACCAGGACACCGGCCGGGCCGGTGGCCTTCGCGACGGCCCTCCGGAAGGGACGCATCCGGACGGCCGGCAGGTTCAGCGGCCCGAACGGCGGCGGCCCGGTTCCTGCCTCGCGGCCACCGTGCAGGAGGAGTACCGCAGCCGAGGGGGGTTGGTTTGCCATACGTTCACGGTACGGGGGTACGCACGTGTCCACGTACGGCGATCAAGGGAGCCATGATGGCATCAGGACCTCAACTCGGACAGCCGGTGCAGGACTTCACCCTGCCCGGCGGAATTCTCACCGGCGACGCTTTCGAGCGGCGCGATTTCACGTTCTCGGAGACGCGCGGCCGGTCCGTCGTCCTCGCTTTCTATCCGGGGGACAACACTCCGGTCTGCACGAAGCAGCTCTGCTCCTACTCTTCCGGGTTCGAGACCTTCGAGGGGCTGGACGCCGAGGTCTGGGGAATCAGTCCACAGGGTGTGGACAGTCATGAGTCGTTCGCCCGCACGCACGGGCTGCGGATGCCGCTGCTCGCCGACGAGGGACGCGAGATCGCCAAGGCGTACGGGGTTTCCGCACCCGGCATCGGTGTGCGGCGGGCGATCTTCCTGGTCGGTCCCGACGGTGTCCTGCGGTGGAAGCACGTGGCCCTGTTCGGTGCCACGTTCCAGTCGCTGGACACGCTCGCCGACCACCTGTCCGGCATCAAAGTCGCGTAAAGACTGCCGGGACCCGGCAGTACCACGGTCCCCCGACGTATGGGATCATCCAGCCAGTTCGACGGAAAATGTCGGGGGACATCTAAAAGCCGGGGGAGTGATCGCGTGACCTTCTTTCTGGGTCTCGGCATTGCGGGAATTGTTCTTCTCGCCCTCTCCCTGATCTTCGACGGAATCCTCGAAGGACTATTGGGCGGCGTGCTGGACGGCATGTTCGACGGCCTTCTCTCGCTGCCGGTCATCGCGGGCTTCCTCTCGATGCTCGGCTTCGGCGGCGCGATCATGCTGGGCGCGACGGGCGTCGGCACGGTCGCGGCCACCGTCACCGGAGTCGTCGCCGGTCTCGTCGCGGCATGGATGACCTGGAAGTTCAGCCGGGCCCTCATGCGTGACCAGACGACCGCGACACCGCGCGGCGGCGATCTGATCGGCACCTCCGGGTCGGTCGTCACACCCATCCCGGCCGACGGCTACGGCGAGGTGCTGCTGCGACTCGCGGGCCAGACCGTGAAGTTCGCCGCGAAGAGCCCGGAGCCCGTCGAGCGGGGCGCCGAGATCTGGGTGGAGGCCGCGCTGTCGACCACCTCGGTCCAGGTCCGCCCCGTGGAGCGCTGACCCACCACTTGACTGCTTGACCGAAACAATCTGCCGTCCCTCTTGTCGGGAGGCAGGGGGGACCCTTCTCATGAGCCCAGTTCTGCTTGCCGTCATCGGCATCGTCGTACTCGTCGTACTCCTCGGCCTCGTCGTGATCACCCGCTACAAGGTGGCCGGGCCCAGCGAGGCGTTCATCATCACGGGCCGTCGCGGCAAGAAGTCGACCGACCCGGTCACCGGCCGCACCAGCATCGACAACAGCGGCCAGAAGGTCGTCGTCGGTGGCGGCGTCTTCGTCGTGCCGTTCGTCCAGCAGAAGTTCACCCTGGACCTCTCCAGCCGGCACATCCCGATCTCCGTGCGCGGCGCCGTCACCCTGCGCGGCGTGAAGTCGAACCTGGAAGGCGTCGCGATCGTCAAGGTCGGCGGCAACGAGGACGCGATCCGGGCCGCCGCCCAGCGATTCCTCCAGCAGCAGGACGGCATCGTCGGCTTCACCCAGGAAGTGCTGTCGGGTGCGCTGCGCGCCATCGTCGGCCGGATGTCCGTCGAGGACATCATCCGCGACCGTGCCGCGTTCGCCAGCCAGGTCGCCGAGGAGGCCGAGGCCAGCCTGTCCGGTCAGGGCCTGATCCTGGACGCGTTCCAGATCCAGGACATCACCACCGAGGGCTCCTACCTGGAGGACCTCGGCCGGCCCGAGGCCGCGCGTGCCAAGCAGGAGGCCGACATCGCGGAGGCCATCGCCCGCCGTGCGTCGGAGCAGGCCCGGCTGAAGGCGGCCGAGGAAATCGCCATCGCCGAGCGGACGTTCTACCTGAAGCAGGCCGAGATCAAGGCCGAGACGGAGGCCGCCGCGGCCAAGGCCAACGCCGCCGGCCCGCTCGCCGAAGCCGCCCGCCAGCAGGAAGTCCTCCAGGAGCAGGAGAAGGTCGCCGAGCGCCAGGCGGCGCTGACGGACCGCGAGCTGGACACGAAGGTCCGTAAGCCCGCGGACGCCGCCCGCTACCAGGCCGAGCAGGAGGCGGAGGCCCGGCGTATCGCCCAGGTCAAGGAGGCCGAGGCGGACGCGGAGCGCTCCCGCCTGACCGGCCAGGGCGAGAAGCTGCACCGTTCGGCACTCGCCGACGCGGTGCGCATCGAGGGCGAGGCGGAGGCCGCGGCGATCGCCGCCAAGGGTTCGGCCGAGGCCGAGGCCATGCAGAAGAAGGCCGACGCGTTCGCCCAGTACGGCGACGCGGCCGTGCTCCAGATGCTGGTCGAGGTGCTGCCGTCGGTCGTCGCGAAGGCATCCGAGCCGCTCAGCGCGATCGACAAGCTGACGGTGATCTCCACGGACGGCGCCAGCCAACTCGCCCGTACCGTCACGGACAACGTGACCCAGGGCATCGAACTCCTCAACTCCACCACGGGCGTCGACCTGGGCGCCCTGCTCGAAAACCTCAAGAACCGCACGGCCACCACCGCCGCCACGGCCGAGGTCCCCGCCCAGTCCGGCGAAGCCACGAACAACGGCAAGATCGAGATCACCGGCTGACCCGTACTCCCGCACCGCACCCCGTGCCCGGCCGAGGCTTCCTCGGTCGGGCACGGGTGCGTAGGGGGCCGGCGCTCAGTCCCCCGCGGGACGCCAACGGCGGGCCGTCGTCAGGGCGTTGTGGGTGGCTCAGGCCGCGGTGAGGACCGCCAGGACGAGAAGCGTCGCCGCCGTGAATAGTTCCGGGGGGGAGTACGCCGCGTCGGGGCGGGGTCGTCAGGGGGGCCGTGAGCCAGATGGCGAAGCCGGCCGCCAGGGGGCGGCCAGGCAGAGCGGGGCCAGGACCGTCCAGGCCGCTACCGAGGCGTAGATGCGGCGGCTGCCCGTCAGGACGCATACCGGGGAGATCGCACGGGCGAAACGCAGGATCTCGCCCAGGGTGTTCAGGCCGTGGGCCGCGGCGCCGGTCCCGTGACCGACGACTCCGCCAGGAGGAGGCCGGCCCGGGGTGGCGACGGGGGTCGACGGTCACCGGGGTGCAGGGCAGGTCGAGAGCCTTGAGGGCGGGGCACGACCCGCGCAGTGTGGCGGGGGCGTCCGGTTCCACCGTGACGATCTCCGTGTCGGGCGGGAGTGCGGCCACGAACACCGGGAAGCGCTGTGCGTCCGGGACTTCGACCCGTAACAGCTTCGTGCCCGCCTCCGACTGCGCCTGGCGGGCCGCCGTTCCGAAGGAGGACGGGATGCTCGGGTAGACCTGGATGAACGCGAGCAGTCCGGCCGCGATCACCGATCCCGCGACCAGGCGCGCCACTCTGCCGGGGCCCGCCTGGATCCAGCGGCACGCGAGCACGGCGCCGGGGGCGCCGCGGCGCAGGCCAGGAGAACCTTCTTCATGTCCACAGGACCGTCCTTCGAGGAGCGAGGGATCCGGGATCGCGGCAGCTCACTGCCGCGTCGCTGTCCGGATCACTGTCCTGGGGAGCATGGGGTGGCGAAATGATTCTCCATTCGGCCGAGGAAGGGCTTTCATCACAATGAGTGACGAAAGCCGCCAGGGAGAGCCTCCTCAGAGCGGTGTGGCCGCGTGCAGGATGCGTACGAGCGTCACCGTCGCGTTCACCGAGGAGAGGGCCGATGCCGCCGTGCCCGCCGTCGCCATGAGCGCGGCGAGGGCCACGTGCGCGGAGGCCGGTGGCCAGAGTCGGCCGGCCGGGACCGGGGCGAGCAGCGCCGCCACCCTGCGCGGGACCGGGCCCGCCGCCGCGAAGGCCGGGAGTCCCGCCGCACCGCCGGGGGCCCGGTGCGGGAAGAGCGCCGCCCTGCCGACCGCCGACGCCACCACCCGGCGGCTGCCGACCGCGCGGGCCGCCTCCTCGTCCGCCCAGCGTTCCGTGCCGAACGCGACCGCTGTCCGCAGCGGGAGCAGGAACGGGTTGGCGCGTGCGGCGAGTTGGGTCGCCAGCAGGTACCGGTGGTGCCGGGCCGTCAGGTGGGCGCGCTCGTGGGCGACGAGCGCGCGCCGCTCGCGGTCGTTCAGGAGCTCCAGCATCGCCGTCGAGACGACGACCCGGCCGCCGCGGTGCCTGCGGCCTCCGGGGAGTGCGTACGCGTACGGATCGGACGACGGGAGAACGGCGACCCCCGAGGTCCGCCCGAGGGAGGACAGGGCGCGGGCCGCGCGTACCCGGGTGCGCGCGTGCCGCAGCAGCGTCGCCCCGCACGCCACGACCACCGCTCCCAGGACACCGATCGCGACGACGCCGGTCCGCTCCTCGTACGGCATCGCGGCCCGTACCTCCGGGTCCGACCAGCCGTCCGGCAGGGGGTTGCCGGGGAGCTGGGCGGTGCCGACGACCACCAGCAGGGCCAGGCACAGCGTGCTGCACAGGGCGAGCGTGGTGCCGACGGCAGCGAGCAGCCGGGTCGCGCTGCGCGGGTGGAGATGGTGCTCGGCCAGCCGCGCTATCGGCAGCGCGGTCAGCGGGAGCACGAGTGGCAGGTAGACGAAGACGCCCATCGGTCGGCTCTCACTCCTGCCCGGGGTCGTCCGGGTCGGCGGCGCGGGACAGCAGGGCGCGGAGCCGTTCCTCGTCGCCCGGGGAGAGCGCGGAGACGAAGCGGGCGAGGACGGCGTCCCGGTCGCGCTCGCCGTCCAGGACGCGGCGCATCCGCAGCGCGGCGAGACCGGCGTCGTCGAAGGCCGCGGTCCAGACGTAGGAGCGGCCCTCGCGGGTGCGGGTCACCGCGTTCTTCGCGTACAGACGGGAGAGGATCGTGATGACGGTGGTGTACGCGAGGTCGCCTTCGAGGTGTTCCTGCACCCAGCCCGCGGTGGCGGGTCCTGCGGCGGAACGCAGCACCGTGAGGACCTGGGACTCCAGCTCCCCCTGTCCGCGTCTGCGCAGCCGCCGGGTCTCGGTGCCCTCCACCTCGCCCGCGCCGTCCTCCCCGAGATCGTTCCGGGCGTTGTCCATCGTCCTGTCCGCCCTTCCCGAGCCCTGGCCACGCCGCATTTTAGTGGGCGGTCCGTCCGTCGGCTTCTACAAGTCTGTAGAGTTTCACTCGGATCCACGACAGTTCGTGCAACGCAACGTATGGAGACGTCAATGGCCCTGTGGGATCGGATCAAGGAATCCGCGTCGACGATGCAGACGCAGCTGGAGGCGAAGAAGAACGACCTCAAGAGCGGGGCGTTCCGGGACGCGAGCATGGCCATGTGCGCCCTGGTCTCCGCCGCCGACGGTTCCATCGACCCGTCCGAGCGGCAGCGCGTCGCCTCGCTGATCGCCTCGAACGACGTACTCCAGAACTTCCCGGCGGACGACCTCCAGCGCCGCTTCAACGCGTACGTGGACAAGCTCACCGCCGACTTCGCGTTCGGTAAGGTCAGCGTGCTCCAGGAGATCGCCAAGGCGAAGAAGAAGCCCGCCGAGGCGCGTGCCGTCATCCAGATCGGCATCGTCATCGGCGGCGCCGACGGCGACTTCGACAAGTCGGAGCAGGCCGTCATCCGCGAGGCGTGCTTCGCGCTCGACCTGCCGCCGCACGAGTTCGACCTGTAGGACCTCCCGTACCGCCGGATGACCGCGGACCGGCTGACCACCGGTCCGCGCCCGGCAGGCCGGGGCGCGCACCCCCCCTGCGCGCCCCGGCCACCTTCCTTCTCAGAGCTCCTTGGCCGGCCAGTCCAGGAGACGGGCACCGATCACGGCGGTCTGCAGCGTGTAGCGGTGCATCGGATCGGAGGGGTCGGAGCCGGTCAGCTGACGGATGCGCTCCAGCCGGTACGTCAGGGCCCGCACGCTCAACGCCAGCCGGCGGGCCGTCTCCGCCGCGACGCAGCCCGCGTCGAAATACACCGCGAGGGTCTTCAGCAGCGGTTCCGCGCCGCCCCTGGCATCCCGGAGCGGGCCCAGCTCGCTGCGCACCAGGTCGGCCATCGCCTGCCGGTCCCGGGTCAGCACCGGGTAGACCAGCAGGTCGGCGGCGTACAGCACCGGATCGTCGAGCCCCATCCGCCGCGCCAGATCGAGGGCGTCGAGCGCTTCGTCGTACGAGTGGACGACGCCACCGGGCCCCTGGTGCGGGCGGCCCACCGCGACCTGGCCGCCGTCCGTCGCCGCGTGGGCCTGTTTGGCGAAGTACCGCAGGACGTCCGGCTGACTGCCGGGAGCGATACAGACCAGCCGCCCGTCCTTCGTCGTCAACAGAATCTTCCGGCCGCCGAAGCGGGCGAGCAGCGCGGCCTCCACGCTCCGCGGCACCGTGTCCGTCTCGGTGTACGCCTCCGGGCCCGCCGCCACCGCGACCGCGTGGGCGCGCGAGAGCCGGAGCCCGAACCGGGTGGCCCGCTCGGCGAGGCGGCCCAGGTCGCTGCGCCCGTACAGCAGGTCGTCGATGAACTCCCGCCGCGCGGCTTCCTCGCGCCGTACGGTGAGCCGCTGGGCGCGCTCGAAGCCCTCGGCGAACGCGTCGACCGTCTGTTCCACGGCGGCCAGGACGGAATCGGTCGCGGCGGGTTTCGTACCGGACGGCCAGGCGGTGCGGGTCTCCGCCAGGTACAGGCCCACCAGCGCGCGCAGTTGGTGCCCCGCCTCCGCCGCCTCCCGGCCGAGGGCACGTTGGGTCTCCAGCTCCTCGCGGGTCAACCGGCGCCCGGTGGCGGAGACTTCACCCAATATGCTGGCGTAGTCCCCCAGAAACGACACGGGAATCTCCGGTTCCGGCACGCGCACCCCTCCGCCTCGGGCATCCGCCCCTTGATGTGACCCTGACGCTTTCCTAACGCCTCCGGACAGCTGCCAGTGCCCGGCACCGGCACCGCGCGAAGACTGCCGGACTCCGGCAGTGCGGCGGCGGGTCCCCGGCTGACACCATCCGGTCAGCACCACACGGGGGAACGCACGGGGGACACGGGGGACCACCGGCTGCCGCACCGCCGCTCGCGGCGGCACGGCAGCCGGGCCCCTCCCTCCCGCCCGGGTCCGCCCGCCCGCTCGTTTCCGCGCCACCTCCCCGTCGCCGCTCCCCGGGCAGGTCACGCGAAGATCGCCGGCTTGCCGGACCGAACGGAAGGGAGCAGGGCATGCTGGGATTCGTGCCCCCACTTCCTCAGCAGCCCCAACGCGCCACCACCAGTGGACACATGGTCGTCTGCGGCGACGACACGCTGGCCCGCCGCCTCGCCGTGGAGCTCCGCTACGTCTACGGCGAACGGGTCACCCTGATCCTCCCGCCCGGCGGAGATCCCAGCCACCCCGAGCAGCCGATGACCCAACGCGGGCGCGCCGCAGCCCTGTTCGGCCGGATGTCGGCGGCGATGAACCGCAACGGCGGCGCGGCCGGAACCACGGACAGCGACACGAACGCCGGAGTCGAGGCCGTACGCATCATGGAGGCGGCCGAGCCCTCCGACGAGGTGCTCGAAGAGGCGGGTGTCGACCGGGCCGCCGCACTCGCGCTCGTCTACGACGACGACGAGCGCAACATCCGCGCCGCCCTGACCGCCCGCCGCCTCAATCCGCGTCTGCGCCTGGTCATCCGGCTCTACAACCGCAAGCTCGGCCAGCACCTGGAGACCCTCCTCGACCAGGCGGCGGCGCTGGCCGTGCCGGGACTGGACCACGCGGCACTCGACGCCTCGACCACCGTCCTCTCCGACGCGGACACCGCGGCCCCCGCCCTGGCCGCCACCGCGCTCACCGGCAGCAGCAAGGTGATCCAGGCCGAGGGGCTGCTCCTGCGGGCCGCCGAGCGACCGCCGTCCCGCCACGGCGAGGAGGCCGACCCGGGGCTCTGCACGCTCGCGCTGCTCTCCTCCACCACGCACGACCCGGCGGGCGCCGAAGGGTCCGAGAGCAGTGGCGCCGAAGGCCCCCAACTCCTGCCGGACGCGGCGTCGGTGGCGGCTGCGGCCGGGCGCGGGACCATCGTCCTGGAGAACATCAGCCAGGCGGACCCGGCCCGCCCGGTGACGCGGATGGGCGGGCGGGGCGCACCGCTGAGCCAGGTGTTCTCACGACGGCTGCGCTGGTCGGCCGCGGGCGTCGCGACGGCCGTCGTCGGTCTGGCCGTCGCCTCGGTCCTGAGCACCGGCTACCACCCCCTGCACGCCGCGTATCTGACGCTGCTCGATCTGTTCGCGATGGGCGACCCGGCGGTCGACGACCCGCCGGGCCGCCAGATCATCCAGCTGCTCTCCGGCCTGGCCGGACTGATGCTGCTGCCCCTGCTGGTGGCCGCCGTCCTGGAGACGTTCGGCTCGCTGCGCACCACCTCCTCGCTGCGCCGACCGCCGCGCGGACTGTCCGGACACGTCGTCCTGCTGGGACTCGGCAAGATCGGTACGCGGGTCCTGGTGCGGCTGCGCGAACTGAACATCCCCGTGGTCGTCGTGGAGGAGGACCCGGAGGCACGCGGCATCCCGCTGGCCCGGAGCATGCACGTGCCGACGGTCATCGGCGACGTCACCCAGGAAGGCGTGCTGGAAGCGGCGAAGATCCACCGCGCCCGTTCCCTCCTGGCCCTGACCAGCGTCGACACCACGAATCTGGAGGCCGCGCTGTACGCCCGCTCGGTCAAGCCGGACCTGAAGGTGGCCCTGCGCCTCTACGACGACGAGTTCGCCACCGCCGTCTACCGGACCCTGCGCACCGCCCACCCCCAGGCCCTGACCCGCTCCCGCTCCGTCTCCCACCTGGCCGCCCCCTCGTTCGCGGGCGCCATGATGGGCCGCCAGATCCTGGGGGCGATCCCGGTCGAGCGGAAGGTCATGCTGTTCGCCGCCCTGGGGGTGGCCGGCCACTCCCAGCTGGAGGGCCGCACCGTCGAACAGGCGTTCCGCGCGGGTGCCTGGCGCGTCCTGGCCCTGGACGCCACCCCGCCCGCCGACCGCCGGCCCGACCTGACGGCAGCCGGGGAGTCCGGGCAGCCGCTGGGCCTGGTCTGGGACCTGCACCCCGGGTACGTCCTGCGCCCCGAGGACCGCGTGGTCATCGCCGCGACCCGCCGCGGTCTGGCCGAACTCCTGCGCGGGCAGCGGACGATGACGCGCCGCTGACCGGCTCCCGCCGGCGGTCAGCGCAGGCCGCCCATGGCCTCCCTCACCTCGTCGAGGGTCCGCTCGGCGATCTCGCGGGCCCGCTCGTTGCCCGCGCTCAGCACCGACCGTACGTACGCCATGTCCTTCGCGTACTCCGCCCGCCGGGCCCGGATCGGCGCCATGCGCGTGTTGACGGCCTCGGTCACCGTCCGCTTGAGGACGGCGGCGCCGCCGTTCCCGATCTCCTCGGCGAGCCCGTGCGGATCGCGGTCGAGGCAGAGCGCGGCGAGCAGCACGAGGCCCGACACCCCGGGCCTGCCCTCCGGGTCGTACGTGATGTGGCGTTCGGAGTCCGTCTTCGCGCCCTTGATCAGGCGCGCCGTCTCGTCGGCGTCGGCGGAGAGCGCGATCGAGTTGGCGCGGCTCTTGCTCATCTTGGTGCCGTCGGTGCCGAGCAGGAGCGGGGCGTCGGAGAGCAGGGCGTCGGGTTCGGGGAACACCGCCCCGTACCGCTCGTTGAAGCGCCGGGCCACGGTCCGGGTCACTTCGAGGTGCGGCAGCTGGTCCTGGCCCACCGGCACCAGGTTGCCCTTGCAGAAGAGGATGTCGGCGGCCTGGTGGACCGGGTAGGTGTACATGAGCCCGCTGACCGAGGACTGCCGGGAGTGCGCGATCTCGTCCTTCACCGTGGGGTTGCGGCCGAGTTCGGCGACGGAGACCAGGCTCAGGAAGGGCAGCATGAGCTGGTTCAGGGCGGGGACGGCGCTGTGGTTGAAGATCGTCGTGCGCGTGGGGTCGATCCCGATCGCCAGATGGTCGAGCACCAGCCCGTCCACGTACTCGGGGAGCCGCTCGGCGATGTCGCGGTCGGTGAGCACCTGGTAGTCGGCGACGAGCACGAAGACCTCCACGCCGAGGTCCTGGAGCCGGACCCGGTTGTGGAGGGTGCCGAAGTAGTGCCCGAGGTGGAGGGCTCCGGTGGGCCGGTCGCCGGTCAGGACCCGGAAGCGTTCCGGGGTCCGTGCGAGCTGCTGCTCCAGCTCGGCGCTGCGGAGCCGTGCGGGGGTGGTCAGGTTGTCGGAAGCGGTGACGGTCGTGGTCATGGTCTCTCCTCGCGTGTGCGATGCGTGGAGGACGGCCCGCCGAACCCGGGATCCGTGCCGCCCGGAGGCAGCGAGAAGGGCCGTCCATAGCGAACGGCCCTGGTTCCGTGCAGATGAGGTGGCCGCTCCTAGGAGGAGCGCCACCAGTTCCGGCACGGTACGGAGGTCATGGGGGCGAGTGTACCGGCCGGTCGGCCGCGGCGTCCTCGGCGAACCTGCTGCGTACGGGTGGACACCGCGCGCCCTTGCCTCCGTACCGGCCGTCGCGGCGGTAGACCGGGGCACGCCGCACGTTCTTCCGCACGCACAGAGGAGCCCCCATGGTGCCGCCCGTCCCCACCGATGACGCCTACCGCTTCGACGGTCTGCGCGCGCTGTACATCAACTGCACGCTCAAGCCGTTTCCGGAGGCCAGCAACACGGACGGTCTGATCGAGCGGAGCCGCTCGGTGATGGAGGCGCGCGGCGTCACCACCGAGGTCGTCCGGGCCGTCGACCACGACATCGCGACCGGGGTGTGGCCGGACATGACGGAGCACGGCTGGGAGACGGACGCCTGGCCCGCGCTGTACGAGAAGGTGATGGCCGCCGACATCCTGGTGCTGTGCGGGCCGATCTGGCTGGGCGACAACAGCTCGGTGATGAAGCGGGTCGTCGAGCGGCTCTACGCCTGTTCGAGCATCCTCAACGACAAGGACCAGTACGCGTACTACGGCCGGGCCGGGGGCTGTCTGATCACCGGGAACGAGGACGGCGTCAAGCACTGCGCCATGAACGTCCTCTACAGCCTCCAGCACCTGGGCTACACGATCCCCCCGCAGGCCGACGCGGGCTGGATCGGGGAGGCGGGGCCCGGGCCCTCGTACATGGATCCGGGGTCGGGGGGCCCGGAGAACGACTTCACCAACCGCAACACGTCCTTCATGGCCTGGAACCTGATGCACCTCGCCGCCATGCTCAAGCGCGCGGGCGGCATCCCGGCCCACGGCAACCAGCGCTCCGCGTGGGACGCGGGCTGCCGTGCGGACTCCGCCAACCCGGAGCACCGCTGATCCGGGGAACCTCCGGCCCGGACGGCGGACGAGATGTTGCCGCCCCCACCGCCCGAGGCGAGCCTGGACGGGACGTCCCCAGGTCTCAGCGAGCGCGGAACTCACCGCGCCGGTCGTGGTGGGCGCGAGGAGCGGACTGCGATGAGGGTCATGTTGAGGGCGCACCTGGACACCCAGGTGTCGAACGCGGCGGTCAAGGACGGCACGCTGCAGCAGGTCATGCAGAAGATGGTGGAAGAGCTGAAGCCCGAGGCGGCCTACTTCGGTCCCAGCGAGGGCGGGCGGTCCTGCACGTTCGTCTTCGACATGCAGGACAGTTCGCGACTGCCCACCATCGCGGAGCCGCTCCTCGACCACCTCGGCGCGAGGATCGAGATCCAGCCGGTGATGAACGGCGAAGACCTGAAGAAGGGTCTTGCCGCGGTGAAGCGGGACTGACCCCGGAGCAACCGCCCGGCCGGTCCGGGCGGTTGCCGAACGGGGCGAAGTGCGCATTTCGCCCAACTCGTTTCTACTGGGGTGTCATGAGCGACCTTCCGTTCCATGACACGACCGATTTCGAGAACGCCGACCGCGGTTTCGTCGCCGCCCTGAAGCCCGCCGTGGTGAAGGGGGACGACGGCCGCGTCGTCTGGGACAACGACGCCTACGGGTTCCTCGAAGGCGACTGCCCCGACACCGCCCACCCGAGCCTCTGGCGTCAGGCCCAGCTCGTCTCGCGGCAGGGGCTCTACGAGGTGGCCGAGGGGATCTACCAGGTCCGCGGCCTCGACCTGTCGAACATGACGCTGGTCGAGGGCGACACCGGTGTCGTCGTCATCGACCCGCTGATCTCCTCGGAGACCGCTGCCGCCGCCCTCGCGCTGTACCGGAGCGAACGCGGCGACCGGCCCGTCACGGGAATGATCTACACGCACTCGCACGCCGACCACTTCGCCGGCGCCCGCGGTGTCCTCCCCCACGGCCACCCGCCGGTGCCGATCCTCGCGCCCGCCGGCTTCCTGGAGCACGCGGTCAGCGAGAACGTGTACGCGGGCAACGCCATGACGCGGCGCGCCGTCTTCATGTACGGCGACCGGATCGAGAAGGGCCCGGAAGGACAGATCGGCGCCGGACTCGGAATGACCACCTCCACCGGGAGGACGGCCCTCGTCCCGCCGACCGTGGACATCACGCACACCGGGCAGGAGGAGACGGTCGACGGCGTACGGATCGTCTTCCAGATGACGCCCGGTACCGAGGCCCCCGCGGAGATGAACTTCCTCTTCCCGGACCGCCGCGCGTTGTGCCTGGCCGAGAACGCCACCCACAACATGCACAACGTCCTGACCCTGCGCGGCGCCGTCGTCCGTGACTCCCGCATCTGGTCGCACTACCTCGACGAGGCGATCGAGCTCTTCGGCGACAAGCTCGACGTCGCCTTCGCGTCGCACCACTGGCCCACCTGGGGCCAGGAGAACGTGACGGAGTTCCTCACCGTCCAGCGCGACCTGTACGCGTACATGCACGACCAGACCCTGCGGATGCTCAACGAAGGTCTGACCGGCCGCGAGATCGCCGAGGAGATCGCGCTGCCTCCGGCGCTGGAGAACTCCTGGCACGTCCGCGGCTACTACGGCTCGCTCAGCCACAACGTGAAGGCGATCTACCAGCGTTACATGGGCTGGTTCGACGGCAATCCGGCCCACCTGTGGGAGCACACCCCCGTCGAGGAGGCGAAGCGCTACGTCGACTGCATGGGCGGGGCCGACGCCGTCGTCGCGAAGGCGCGCGCGTACGCCGAGAAGGGCGATCTGCGGTTCGCCGCGACCCTTCTCAACCACGTCCTGTTCGCCGACGACACGCGGGCGCAGGCGCGTGCCGACCTGGCGGACGTGTACCGCCGGCTCGGTCACGGCGCGGAGAACGGGCCCTGGCGCAACTTCTTCCTGATGGGCGCCAAGGAGCTCACCGAGGGCGAGAGCCCGATGCTGCTGGACACCGCCAACCCCGAGATGGCGATGGCGCTCACCGTCGAGCAGCTCATCGACTCGCTCGCCGTACGGGTCGACGGCCCCCGCGCCTGGGACAAGGACCTGGTCATCGACCTGGACGTGACCGACCTGGGCACCCGGCACCGCCTCACCCTCCACAACGGGGCCCTCACCCACCGCGCCGTCCCCGACTCCGCACCGGCCCGGACCCCGGCGGCGCTGACGCTCACCCTGACCAAGCCCCAGCTGCTGGGCCTCCTCGCGGGCAGCAGCCTCGACGGGATCACGCAGGAGGGTGATCCGGCGGTGTTCGGCACGCTGCTTTCGGTGCTCTCGGAGCCCGACACGGCCTTCCCGATCGTGACCCCGTAGGGAGACGCCTCCTTGCGCACCAGGAAGACGAAGCTGGGCCGGCCGACACCCTCCGACGTGTCGGCCGGTCTGGTGACCGGGCTCTTCTCCATCCCGGAGGGCATGGCGTACGCGGCGATCGGCGGCTTCAACCCGGTCACCGGTATCTACGCGGGCGTCGTCCCGACCATCCTGGGCTCCTTCTTCGCCCGTACCGTCCTGATGGTCACGACGCTCACCTCCGCCATCGCCCTGACCTCGCAGAGCGTGCTCTCCGGAGCCCGTCTGGACCCCAAGGACGCGGGGAACGTCGCGACGGTCGCGGTGCTCGCCGGGATCATCATGGTGGCGCTAGGGCTGCTGAAGCTCGGCGTCGTCATGAGCTTCGTCTCCAATGCCGTGATGACCGGCTTCTCGACCGGCATCGCCCTCCAGATCATCACCGGGTCCCTCGACGACGCCACCGGCTACGAGCCCGAGGGCCACAACCGCCTCACCCAGCTCGTCGACTGGCTGATCCATGCCGGGGACTGGAAGCTCACCACCACGCTGACCGCCCTCGTCACCGTCGCCGTGTGGGCACTCGTCCGGCTGGTCGGGAAGCTGGAGCCGGTCTCGATCCTGATCGCGCTGGTGGTCGTCAGCCTGGGCGTCGGGGTGCTGGCGGTCGATGTGGAGCTGGCCCGGGACATCGCCGAGATCCCGGCGGCCCTGCCCCACTTCACCGCGCCCGATCTCTCGGCGGTCGGCACGCTGCTCCCCGGCGCGTTCGCGATCGCCCTGGTCGCGCTGGCGCAGGCCGCGTCCATCGGCCCGACCGTGCCCAA